>CBEWDL010000042.1:0-20136 GCA_965555375.1 uncultured bacterium | reverse complement strand
TATCAAGATGGTGCTTTTGAAGTAGGTCAAATCCCCCCGGGATTTGACGGCTAAGCAGTCAAGTCTCAGGGAGACTTGACCTACAACTGACGAATAAGGCAATTTTTATATCAGGCTACCAGGCTGCAGAGCCAGGCCGCTACGAATGCCCCGTAATTACCCACTGCATACCCTATCAGGGCCATCAGGACACTGACAGGCACCAGCCGCTCATCATGGAAAGCGGCCACGATCGGCGCCGAGGCCGCCCCACCGATATTGGCCGCACTCGATATCGCTGCGGTATGTACGTCGATTCTGAATATCCGGGCCGCCAGGAGAATAAACGCGCCATGAATGAATATCCAAACATATGCTCCGGCCACGAACGGTATCGCCTGCCCCGCCAAGCCGGAGACCACCGCCTTAGCCCCCATCCTGGCCACGAATAGATAAACAAGAGCCATGGCCAGCTCATGGCTGCCCGGAATTCTCCTGAATGGCGTAAAGGACAGAACCAATCCGATAGTGGTTACCAGCAGGATCTTATACGTGCCGGTGGTCAGCACCGGCGGCAATTCCGGGATCAGCCTGGATAAATTATGGGATAACATGGCCACGCCCAGACCGATGGCTATCAGATATAATATATGCCGCATGGCGGGTTTGCCTTTATCGACAATCAGATCGTTGGCCGCCGTTTTCAAGCGATCAAGATGTTCCTGTGAGACTCCGGTAAAACGATGAAACAGACCAGCCAGATTTTTTGATTGCAGCAAGATAGGCAGCCAGACCAGATAGACGACGTTATCGGCTATAACGGCCAGCCCGAAATCGGTCCCGGATGTTCCCAGCCCCTCGGAGACGGCCGCCATATTGCCGGTTCCGCCTATCCACGATCCGGCCAGAGCGCCATATCCCTTCCAGGCCTCAGGCCCGAGCCATCCTTTAAAGATCGCATAGCCGATAGGGGCGCCAATAATGACTCCCAGTGTTCCGACCAGCATCACGAACACGCCTCGCCCCATAACTCTTACCGTGGACCGGACATCGACATCCAGAAGCAAAAGAGTCAGGAAGACCGGCAATATATTCGCCCCCATCCAATCGTAAACGGCCGATTTGCCGGGTATAATCCCGACATTGGAAAATACCGCCGGCATGATATAGATAAAAATCAAGGGTGGAAGGAAACTGAAAAGCCTCCAGCCGGTCAATCTCTCAAGATAAAACCAGAAGGCGGCGTTGGCGGCCAGTACGAAGAGTATGCCGGCCGAACCGGTGATTAACCCTTCAGACAAATCAATTCCCCCTACAATTTTTCGACATCACAATCACCAGAGATTATATGATACATTGGAACTGAAACCAAGCCGAACGGAAAACATTCTTACTATAATGCAGCGACGCAGGTTTGTTTAACATGTATGATGTCAAGATAATTGTATCTCCAAACTTGAATGGAGGATTATCCCGTAAGCCTGATATCCCTGGTACGGATCTGAACTCTATTGATGCCGTTCCAGAAGTTATGCTCCAGAACGTAGGTCATATCAACCAGCATGGGGCGGAAGTTCAGGTTTTTTAGAAAATCGCCTTGATTGAATCCGATGCAATCGATGATCTTGTCGCCCTTGCGAACCTTGAATTTCAGATGCCTCTGCCCGACTATATGCGGCGTGCCGACTATTTCGCAGGCGAAGGTAACAAACATCGGCCTCATATTCTGAGGGCCGAACGGGGCAAACCGTTCGAGAACATCCACCAGACCGCTGTCTATTGAATCGAGATCAATCTCAGCGTCGATATTCAGCTTGGGCACCAGATCATCATCCGAAAGCATCCGCGTGGAAACCGACTTCAGCCGCTTTCTAAACGAATCGATCTTTTCCGGGGCAATTGACAGCCCCGCCGCATACTTATGGCCTCCATATCGAATCAGGTCCGATTCGCATTCTCTCAAAGCCTCATACAGATGAAACCCGGGAATAGAACGCGCCGATCCCTTGCCCTCATCGCCGTCGATTGCGATCATCACCGTGGGACGGTGGAAACGCTCTACCAGTCGTGAAGCGACTATACCGATAACCCCCTGATGCCATCCTCTGGATGCCAGAACTATAGCGCTGTCGCGCTCCACATCAATATCCTGCTCTATCATTTCCAGAGCTTCATTCAATGTCTGCTCATCGATATCCTTCCGCCGCTTGTTCTCAGCGTCGAGTATACGGGCGATAGTAGCCGCTTTATCCTCGTCCTTGGTGGTTAACAGCTTTATGGCTTGTTCGGCATCCCCCAGACGTCCGATTGCGTTTATCCGGGGAGCCAGTATGAATACTACTTGCCCGGTGCCGATCCTCTGCCCCATGAGCCCGGCGATAAAGATCAATGCTTTCAGACCCGGTTTGGTGGTTCTGGCAACCTGATCCAGACCGAATTTCGTCAATACCCGATTTTCGCCCACCATGGGCACTATGTCCGCAGCCGTCCCCAGCGCCACCAGATCGAGATGCTGCTCAAGCTCCGATTCGTCCTGCCCCAGGCGACGATATAGAGCCTGTGCCAACTTGTAGGCCACGCCCACGGCCGAGAGCTCGAACCCGGGATTGTCCTGACCATCAAGCTTGGCATTGACTATAGCGTGAGCTTCCGGGATACGATCGCTCGGCTCGTGATGGTCTGTAACGATACAGTCGATTCCCATGCTTTTGGCGACCGCAAACTCTTCCACCGCCGTTATCCCGCAATCTACCGTTATCAATAGATCGACGTTGCGCCTTTTGGCTTCCTGCAACCCATCCTCAGATATCCCGTATCCCTCGACCAGCCTGTTGGGAAGATAATGAGAAACATTAGCTCCAAGCCGGTTCAGTACGAGAAATATCAACGCCGTACTCGTAATGCCGTCGACGTCATAATCGCCGTAGATCATGATCCGCTGATTGCCCTTCAACGCCTCTACCACCCGATCCACGGCGCGATCCATTTGCGACATCAAGAATGGATCGAATAAATCTGAAAGACTTGGCTCTAAAAAACTCTTAGCCTGTCCGGTTTCCCTGAGACCTCGGCCGACGAGAATTCTTGAGGCGATATGAGAAATGTTCAATTCGTCAGAAAGCTTACGTACAATCTTATGATCAGTCTCTGGCTGAACGACCCACTTTAGATCCACCTATCACTCCAACAATTATTTTCAATTTAAGCAGGCCGGTAAGCCGAGTTCTGTTTCCGCGAGGGCAATCAAGCGATCGCCCAACCGGACGGCGACCATCTATCTGGTCCCGATGTCGCCACCGGGATCGTGCGGCCCACCCGAGAATCAAACGAGGCGGGCAACCTCTCTTCTCTTACTTGGCCTTGCTTTCGGATGGGGCTTGCCGTGCGACCCCGCTCTCGCGGGGCCCGGTGGTCTCTTACACCACCTTTTCACCCTTACCCCGCTAAAGCGGGGCGGTATATTTTCTGCGGCGCTATCCGTAACCCGCTCCTCACGAAACGGGTCCCCTCGTGCTACGAGGCATCCTCGCCCTTGAAAGCTCGGACTTTCCTCCCTCCCCCGCCAGAGGCGGGGGAAAGCGGCCGCCAGGCCTGCTTTGATTTTTTTCCTCCATCCCCGATTGTCTCGAGAATGAATCCTATCGAAAATTCCGCGATTCCCTAAAACTTAACCTGCGGAAGCTCCTTCGCTGATTCCGGAACTTCGAAAAAATCCTTTTTCGTATATCCGAGAAAGCCCGCCATGATATTCGACGGGAACACTCTTATGGCGGTGTTAAAATCCCTTACCGCCTGATTATATCGCGTTCTCGATACCGCTATCCTATTTTCGGTGCCTGCCAGCTCATCCTGAAGTTTTAGAAAGTTCTCATTAGCTTTCAGCAGAGGATAATTCTCCGCGATAGCCAGAAGCCGTCCCAAAAAACCGCTTAACTGGTTAGCGGCGCCTATCTTATCAGGAATGGTGGCGGATCCGGCCAGTTTCGCCCTGGCGTTGGCAATGTTTTCAAAAAGCTCTTTTTCATGAGCAGCGTATGCCTTTACCGTTTCCACCAGATTAGGAATAAGATCGCTTCGGCGCTTAAGCTGGTTATCTATTTCAGCCCATGTATTATCAACCAATACGTCCTTGCGAGCCAACGAGTTATAAGTGGAAATTATGGTTCCCACCAGAACCAACGCAATTACTACCAGAACGACAGCAATCCATCCGCCTTTAGATAAAGCCACGATTTTCCCCCTTTAGAATTTCTTCCTCCCCAGCGAGTCGCATCTAAACAACCGGGATAATTTTCCCATCATCTAAATATACCTCGACGAGGATATTTTGTCAATCATCGTGAGGTCGGGGTGAATATCAATCTCTTTCTCCAAACCCACTCATGAGTAATAACTCCTCATCTCTTTACCTGTAATCTGTTGATTAAAATGGAATTACAGTATATATTCACTCACTGGAAAGTTATTGGAAATATTACCCGAAGGCGGATTTCCTGGAAAACAAAAATCAGCTCTGGAATAGACTGGAAGCGGAAATACTTCCGTTTGTAAGCAAGCCAGCTCGGTATGCGGGGGGCGAACAAAACGCCATTCTAAAAAAGCATACTGATGAGATTTTCAAAATCGCCCTCTGCTTCCCCGAGATGTATGAGATCGGTATGTCATACCTGGGTATGCAGATCCTGTATAATCTGATTAATAAGCGCGCCGATTGCCTCGCCGAGCGAGCTTTCGCCGTCTGGCCCGATATGGAGCAGCGGATGATCGAAAAGGGTGTAGAGTTGTTTTCCCTTGAGTCTTCCACGCCGCTTAAGGATTTTGACATGCTCGGTTTTCACCTTACGTATGAAATGACAGATACCACCATCCTGTGCATGTTGGAACTGGCCGGCGTTCCCCTGTTATCCAGGGATAGAGATGAGTCCGATCCGATTATCCTGGCCGGCGGATCGTCCGTTATGAATCCCGAGCCGATGGCCGATTTTATCGATGCTTTCTTCATTGGAGATGCGGAGGAGGCTATTCATGAAATCATAGATTCCATTATTGACTCCAGAAAGGCGGGCGTATCAAGAGAGGAATTATTGCTCAGGCTCTCGGAGGTTTCTGGTATTTATGTGCCGCGCTTCTATGAACCGGCGTATGACCATGAGTGGAATTTCTTATCTCTTGAAAGGCTTAATCCGGGTGTGCCCGAAAAGATCAAGTGCAGGACTATAAGAGACTTAAAAACCGAATACTATCCGGAAAAACCGATTATACCGTACGTCGAAATCGTTCATGACCATCTTGCCATCGAGATCATGCGAGGTTGTGTCAGGGGGTGTCGGTTCTGTCAGGCCGGCTTTCAGTATCGTCCTCAGAGGCAGAGGGATCCGCAGGCTATTGCCTCACATGTGATTTCATCGCTGGCGGAAACAGGATATGAAGACGTAACCCTTCTTTCCCTCTCGTCTACAGATTACGACCGTCTCGACGAACTCCTGGCGAAAATCAGCCTGCATCTTTCCGACAGGAAGGTCGCACTGGGATTGCCGTCACTGAGGCCGGAGACTATTACAGCATCTTTGCTGGAAACCCTCGGCGCCACTCGAAAGTCCGGCCTTACTCTGGCCCCGGAGGCGGGAACAGAGAGGATGAGAAATGTCCTTGGTAAGAGAATAAGCGATTCGGAGATCTATGAAACGGTGGAGATAGCCTTAGACTCAGGCTGGAGCGCTTTTAAGTTGTATTTTATGGTGGGATTACCGGGCGAAACCGAAGAGGATATAGATGGCATCGTCTCCATGCTCCGGAAAATCTCTTATTTAATTCGTCAGATAAAGGTCAGGAGCAATGTTAATGTAACTATTTCACCTTTCAATCCCAAAAGCCACACACCCTGGCAATGGGAAACGCAGGCCAGTGTGGAAGAACTGAAGAAAAAAATCGCCACGATTACCAGAGGCATAAGAAAGCCCAATATCAAGATCAAATATCCTGATCTTGACCTTTCACTATTGGAGGGTGTTCTTGGCAAAGGCGATAGACGGCTCGGCAAAGTCATCTGCAACGCTTATCGCAACGGTTCCCGGCTGGACGGCTGGTCGGAATGGTTCGTTGCGCAGAGATGGTATGATGCTTTTGACCAGGCCGATATCGATATATCATCATTAACGCGTGCGCTGGAAGAAGATCGCCCCTTGCCATGGGACCATATTGACAAAGGGATCTCGAAGGAATTTCTAAAAAAAGATAACGAAAAATCGAGACAGGGGATTTTGCCCGGGACGAAATTCGACCGGCGGAAAGACCGGCAATCTTCTCTTCGGGTCAGCGACCGTTTTGGCCGGAGGGCCAGGAAAATTATCAAAAAGCAGGCCGCATCGCCGAGCATTTACAGAATGCGTATACGATATTTGCGGGGGAAAAGACTTCGCTTCCTTTCGCACCTCGATACTATCAGGACCCTTTACCGGGCAATCAGGAGAAGCGGCATACCTGCTGCCTTCAGCGAGGGCTACCATCCTCATCTGAAAGTCTCGTTCGGGTCTCCGCTTCCGGTCGGGTACACATCCGAGGCAGAGTATTTCGATATACAGCTTACACAGCCCTACCGCGAAGAGTTCATTAACAGATTGAATGATGCTTTGCCATCATCATTGAAGATCACCGGGCATAAGCACTATTTCACCAAAGGGGCATCTCTGACCAAACAATTAAACCTGGCCCGATACGAAATATCCTTCATTGATAACCATCCTTACGACATCGAAAAGCTAGAGAGCATCGCCTCGGAGAGACTTCTCGTTGTAACCAGAACGAAACAGGATGTTGAAAAAGAGATCGATGCTGGAAAATATATCGAACATCTGGAGATCGCCGGCGACCGATTGATCGTGGACATCATGCAAACGCCTAACGGTCACCTGAAACCGGAGGAAATATTGACCTTCGGTCTCGGAATAGATGCAGAACTGGTGAAACCCTTAACTATTCACCGAAAAAAACAATTTCACAAGTTGGGGGAACGTCTGATAGACCCTCTTGAACTAGTGTGAGCAACGTGTCTTCCATATCTCGCAACCTGGCCTGGCAATCAATTCTGGAATTCCAGAAATCAGGTAAGAATCCTGCTTCTATTTTGAACGCCCTGGTTACACCCGATATCTCCCCTGCCGATCGTGGGTTGATATGGGAACTGACAATGGGCACGATCAGATATCTTAAGAAGTTGGATTACGTTGCGCAGAAATTTATCAAAGCTCCCCTTTCGAGCCAGAAGCCGGAGATTCTGGCCGCCCTCCGGATAGGTCTCTATCAGCTTACGCAGACTACCGCTATTCCCGAGTATGCGGCGGTGGATGATACGGTCGATATCGTGCACAGGGCGTTAACGAAAAAGGATGCGGGATTCGTAAACGCCGTTTTAAGGGCTTTTCTAAGAGAGCAATCAAAGATCAAATATCCCGACCCCAAAACCGATCCGATCGGTTATCTTGCAATATTCCATTCCTATCCCGAATGGCTGGTAAAGCGATGGTTTGCCAGGTTCGGTTTCGATGAGACCGAAGAGATCTTAATCGCCGGTAATTGCAGACCAAAGACATCTTTTAAAATCATAAAACAAAAAATCGATCGAATATCAGCAATTGAAAAACTTAAAAAAGATGGCATGGAAGTCGAGGAAGGTCGTTACCTGCCCGATTTCATCGCCACCGAAAATGCCGGAGCCGTCCTGAGATCGTCACTGTTCACCGAAGGCTATCTCAATGTCCAGGATGAATCGCAGGGATTGCCTTTATACCTGCTGGAGCCGCCGCCGGGTGAAACGGTGCTGGATCTCTGCTCCGCCCCGGGCGGTAAAACGATCGCCCTGGCTGATCGGGTCGGTCCTGACGGGAAGGTAATCTCAATTGATATCGATCCCGGCCGCATAGGTAAGATAAAAGAAAATATCGCAAGAGTCGGATTTTCAAATATCGAGATTGTCAAAACCGATCTTTTTGAATTTACAACTACACAGAAATTCAGGTATATTTTACTTGATGTCCCGTGCAGCGGGCTGGGAACGTTGTCGGGGAATGCGGATCTGAAATGGGCCAAGAGCGAAAAGGATATTAAAAGGCTTTCCGAACTTCAACTCAAGATGCTCACTAAAGCATCGTCGCACCTTTCAGATGATGGTTGTCTGGTTTACTCGACCTGCACCACCGAGCCAGAAGAGATCGAAGAAGTAATCGGAAATTTCTCAAGATCGCATCCACAGTATAGGCTGGAGGATGGAAACTCTTCTTTGCTTAAGCCGTTTAAATCGGATGTCGGGATTTACAGGAGCTGGCCGCACAAGCACGGTATCGGCGGCGGAGGGTTCGCCAGGCTGAGAAAGGGCGATGCAATTTAAGATCAAGAAAGAAACGGCAATAGGAGCGGGGATAACGCTGGGGATTTTCTTCGGGGGAATACTTGTCCTGGCATTGATAATGGATTTCATAGTTATGCCGCTGGTAGTCAAGGGGGGTTCCGAGGCCAGGATTCCCGATGTCATCAATCTATCTCTCAGGGCTACCGAGGCCAAACTGAATGAGGCTGGATTGGGCACCATAACCGGTGATGAGGAATTCGATTCTGACAGGCCTAAAGGCACGGTGATAAACCAGAGACCCGAGGGCGGCGCCATAGTCAAAAAGGGGCGAAGAGTTATACTGACCATCAGCAAGGGATCGGCATCGGCAACCGTGCCCAGGCTGGAGGGATTTTCACTACGCGAAGCACGGTTTCTATTGGAGAAGGAAGGGCTGGTGCCGGGCACAATAGTCTGGCTGATGAACGAAGACAAACCGGACGGTGTGATCCTGGGTTCGGTCCCCCACCAGGGCACCGTCATGAAGCTCAACGCTGAGGTGGAGCTTCTGGTCAACCGCAAAGAGACCGGCATGCTGGTAACGGTTCCCGATTTCGCCGGCCTGGATCTGGAACAGGCAAGAATCTTAGCCGAGGAGAACAATCTTTTGATCGGCGAGTTGACTATCGAAATCGACAACGATCTTTTGCCGGAGACCGTGATCGGGCAATCGATTCCCGATGGCGATCCGGTCAGGAAGTGGAGCGTGGTCGATCTGACCATATCGATTCTGGAGTAATTAGTGGCTAAAACAAAAGTTGCACCGTCGATTCTCTCCGCCGATATCCTGCACCTGGAAGACGAGATCGAGAGAATAGAAAAGGCCGGCGCCGATATGATTCATATCGATATCATGGACGGCCATTTCGTACCTAATTTAACCTACGGCCCGAAACTGGTGAAGAGCGTTCGCGGGATTACCGATCTACCTCTGGACGTTCATTTGATGATCGATAATCCGCAGGTCTTTATAGAGAGATTCGCCACAGCCGGTGCCGACAATATCACGGTGCACTCCGAGGTTACGACGCCTATCCCTCAACTTTTCGAGATCGTCAAGAGTTTCGATGTTCCGTTCGGTGTAAGTATCAAACCGGATACGAAACTTGATGCGATAGCAGATTACTTAGATATGATCGATATCCTGCTTGTAATGACCGTCTATCCCGGGTTCGGCGGGCAGGAATTTATAGAATCGACCATTCCGACCATCGCAGAGGCATCGAAGCTGAAAAGGGAAAACGGCTATAAATACGAGATAGAGGTCGATGGCGGTATAAACGATCAGACAGTCAAAACAGCAGCCGCAAACGGCGCAACATTGATCGTTGCCGGGGATTACATCTTCAAGTCAGGTGATTATAAGAAGGCGATAGACTCACTGCGGGTTAGTTGCGGTCAGGGCAAGCCCTGACTCGTCAACTGCATTGTCATTCCGGGGTTGATCCGGAATCTAACTGTAGGTGGGGAGCTCGTCTCCCCACAGGTTGTCGGCGGACGAGCCGCCGACCTACAATGGCAGGTCTTTCCAAGACCTGCCATTCCGGCAGCAGGAGCCGGGGACTCCTGCCCTACAAGGCCATACTCAAAGATAGGGAGATTTTTCCCTCGCTTAGATGTGGCATAATAGAATAGTAGTATTCATATTTCCTATTTATCTCATGGGCTTTAGAAGGAGCTCCGATGACATCAACAAAATACGAGCCGAAAAAGAGAACTGCCGCGGAGAATCCTGACGCTAAAGCCAGATCTGGTGAGATTATCGAGCCACCTTCAGCCTCGGAGATTCCGTGAATAATGGACACATACCATAAGGGCAAAGACAGCAACTCCGCCGCCAACAGACCTGCCCCAACTTTGTATTCGCCCATATAGAAATGCCCCGCTCCATGCACGAAAAATCCCGGGCCAGCAGCGATAACCAATGCTGTGCGAGGATCTTTTGGGGTATACCCAGCAATGCTCAGTGAATCATTGATCCGATCGTGACTATCGGAAATGACTATAGGAACAAAACCTGCTCTTTGTTCAGTGCCTTGAATAAGCATTTTGTGCGCATATTGGCACCGGCTCACTGAAAGCATCGGCCTCTGGCTATAATCCAAGCAATGACCTGTACTGCAAAATATCATTAAGAACAGACCAATTATCAGCAGGAAGGAAAACCGGTAACCCACAGCCTGCTGTGGGATCTTTGTTGCCCCGCGAGTTTTCGGAGGGAATTTTGAATAAGCCCCGTGGTTTCTATGCAAGATCATTCCTGATTCGAAGGAACTTCCCCTTTAAATCCGGGATATCTTTAATAACAACCTCCCAGGTCAATTCCAGGTCTATCCCGAAATATTTATGAATCAGAATATCTCGCATCCCCGTTATTTCATTCCAGGGGATATCCGGATAACGCAATTTCATATCATTGGGAACATTCTTCGCGGCCTCGCCGATAATCTCTATTCGCCGAATAACGGCATCCTGAAGCTGGACTGATCCCAGAAAATCATTTTTCGTCTTACCATCAAGATAATCTTCAATCAATTCAATACATTCCAAGATATGCTCGACGAAAACGCAGGCATCTTTCTTCATCGTATTATCACTTGTTCACTCAAGATTCTATCTCTGAGTAATGGATGAAGAGAGCGGTAAGTGACGATATCGACCTTTCTCTTTAACAATACTTCTAACTCCGATTTCAGGCCTGCCAGATCCAACAAGCTTCTCCCCCGCTCGAATTCGACCAAAAGATCAATATCGCTCTTCTCCGTCGCTTCAGCCTTGACGACAGAACCGAAAAGTGCGGCCTTTCTTACACCATATTTTTCAAGCGAAGCGCTAATAGCCGTCTTCATGGAATCAATCGTGAATTGCATAGATTTATCTCTCTACTAAGATTATACACAGTATCGAATTCATGTCAATACAAAAGATCGCCCCATTGCAACCGTGAAAAATCTTGTTCTGAAGGTGGAGAATCCTTCACGCTCGGATAGACGTGCTCCACATAATCCGTCGGCGGACAAGCCGCCGACCTACGAAAAACACTGAATGCAGTGGCGCGAATTCTCTCTCCACTGAGCTTATCGGCATGAGAGGCTTACGGCTTGTATAAGATTGTTGAAGTCACGGCAAGACCTGCCGCCTGGGAAGAGGCTTCCATTTGCCCCTAAATTGTTGTTGCATAATCTATAAAAACCATTATTATAATAAATTGCCTTTTGGCAATAAGGTTTGGAGGTATGCTCTTTTGGGGCATTATCTTGGCCGAATGAGAATTCGAGATCATGTTTGAGCAAATAACGGAAAGACTCGACGGCATTTTTAAGAAACTGACCGGACGCGGCTACCTCTCGGAGAAGAACATCAAGGAAGCGGCGCGGGAGATCCGGCTGGCCTTGCTGGAGGCCGATGTTAACTACAAGGTAGTGAAAAACTTCATCGCCTCAGTCGAAGAGGAGGCCATTGGCAGACAGATCACCAAATCGGTTACGCCCGGCCAGCAGATGATCAAGATCGTCTCCGATAAGATGGCGGAGCTTTTGGGCGGCACCAGAGCCGACCTTTCATTGGCCGGTATGCCGCCGACCGTTATTCTGCTGGTGGGGCTGCAGGGTTCAGGCAAGACCACGCTGGCAGGCAAGCTGGCGCTATATCTTCGAAAAAAGGGGCATCAGCCGTTATTGGTGGCCGCCGACATTCATCGACCAGCGGCCAAGAAACAGCTTGAGATCCTGGCGAATTCCATCGAGATCCCGTTCTATATGGCGGATGAAAGCGCGGTCAAAATTGCGGCCGCTTCTCTACGTCAGGCCCGCGAGAAGATGCTGGATCCGGTCATAATCGATACGGCCGGGCGACATCAGATCAATGAGGAGTTGATGACCGAGCTGGAGGATGTAAAAGAGGCTTCCTCTCCCGCCGAGATCCTTTTCGTGGCCGACGCCATGACCGGTCAGGAGGCGCTCAACGTAGCCTCGGAGTTCCATAGAAGAGTCGATCTCACCGGTGCGGTCTTGACCAAGATGGATGGCGACGCCAGGGGCGGGGCGGCCATGTCGCTGAGAGCGGCTCTCGGCATTCCCATTAAGTTTATCGCTACCGGCGAGAAGCTCTCGGATCTGGAGGAATTCCATCCCGGCCGTATAGCCTCCAGGATCCTCGGTATGGGAGATATAGTTTCACTTGTGGAGAAAGCCCAGGATACAGTAGATTTAGAGGAAGCCAAAAAGCTCGAAAAGAAGCTTCGCAAAGAGAGTTTCACTTTCGAGGATTTTCTGGGCCAGCTCAAGCAGTTGAAGAAGATGGGGCCTCTGCAGGGCCTGATCGAGATGATCCCCGGTATGAGCAAACAGCTAAAAGGGATCACCGTTGACGACTCCGGGCTGGTCAGGATCGAGGCCATAATTAACAGCATGACGAAGAAAGAGAGACTCCAGCCGGCAGTAATCGACGGATCCCGGAGACGGAGAATCGCAAACGGCTCCGGAACCAGCGTCCAGGAGATCAATCAGCTATTGAAGCAATTCTCGTCCATGCAGAAGATGATAAAGAAAGTATCGCGTATGGGGATTCCGAAAGGATTTCCCATCCAGTGAATCTGGAGATAGAGGTTAGCAGGAGGATTCGTGGCAGTTTCAATTAGGTTACGCCGAATGGGCGCCAAAAAGCGCCCTCACTACAGAGTTATCGCCACCGACTCGCGGATGCCGCGCGACGGCCGTTTCATCGAGGTTCTGGGTTATTACCACCCCATAGAAAAACCGGCAAAGGTCTCACTGGACGAAGATAAAATCTTTCTCTGGTTGGAAAGGGGCGCCAAACCGTCCAATACGGTGGCTTCCCTGTTCAAAGAGATAGGGCTTTTAGAGAAATGGTCGAAAAAGAAAAAGGGAGAGGATATCTCCGAAATTGAGTTGAAAACCGAAATCACGGAGAGGGTAAAAAAGAAAAAAGCGAGAAAGTCCGAATAGCACAACGCGGAATGAACCTCTTATTCCACCGCAACTAAGGAGGATATCGTGAAGGAGTTCATCGAAAACATCGCCAGAGCACTGGTCGATCATCCAGACTCGGTTAATATCACAGAGGTTGAAGGAGAAAAGACAACAGTTTACGAACTTCGGGTATACCCCGACGACCTTGGAAAAGTTATCGGTAGAAAGGGTCAGACGGCCAAAGCCATCCGAACCATAATCGCTGCGGTTTCAGCCAAGAAGGGAAAGCGGGCTCTTCTGGAAATTCTGGAATAGTCTCGAAAGCCCTTTACAAGGAGATTAAGGCCGCTGGTTTTGTCATGAAAGTTTCAGTGGCTTATATCAAAGGGCCACGTGGACTCAGAGGGGAACTGGCGGCCGTCCTCCACCGCCCGTCCTCGGAAAGCTTAAGGGCCGGCCTGGAAGTTGTAATCCAGAAAGAGGAAAAATCACGGAAATGCATAGTTGAATATGTCAAGCCGCTGAAGAATAGGATCGGGCTGAAGCTTTCGGGGATAGACGATGAAGAGACCGCATTAGACTGGAGCCATGGAGAGATACTGGTCGAAAAGGAGAAACTGGAGCCCCTCGGTGAAAACCAATACTATCACTTCGAAATCGAGGGCGCTCGAGTGTATGACGAAGGAGGAGATCTCATTGGGACCGTCACATCTATCGGCAGCACGCCCGGGAATAATCTCCTTTATGTGAAAACAGACCAAGGTGAAATAATGATACCTTTCGTGAAAGCCATAGTGAAGACCGTTGATATCGAGAATAAACGGATCGTGGTCAGAAAAATTAAAGGATTATATTAGCCGGATGCGTATCGATATAATAACGATATTTCCGGAGATGGTGGAGGTTCCCCTCTCTTTGAGCTTGATCGGCCGGGGGCAAGAAAATGGCCTTTTTGAAATTTTTGTGCACGATTTACGTGAATTTACGGATGATAAACACCGGGTGGTCGATGATGTTCCCTACGGAGGCGGGCCCGGCATGATCATGAAACCCGAACCGATCATGGAAGCGTTTAAGAAAATCGATCCCGACAACAAGGCCCTGAGAATCATAACCTCCGCCGCCGGTGAGGTCTTCAACCAGGAGATGGCCACTGATTTCGCTAAACAGGAGAGGATCGTAATCGTCTGCGGTCATTATAAAGGAGTGGATCAACGGGTGGCGTCTCTGGCGAACCTGCGCGAGATCTCCATAGGCGATTTCATCCTGACGGGCGGCGAATATGCGGCGGTGGTCATCGCCGATGCCGTCTTGAGGCTGGTTCCGGGCACTATGAAGGATTTCGAGTCGGCATCGGAGGATTCTCATTTCTCAGGAATTCTCGGTCCCGAAGAATTTACACGCCCGGAGGTGTATGAGGGAGTGCGGGTACCCGAGGTGCTCATTTCGGGGCATCACGAAAAAATCAGGCGCTGGCGGTTGGGCAACGCCCTGTATCGAACCAGGCAGAGAAGGCCGGATCTATTCGAAAGAAAAAAGTTGACAAAAGATGAAAATGATATCTTAAACGAATACAAGACAGATCAAAAAAGGATGGAGACGGAATAATGTCTGTGCTAAAGTCATTGGAGGGAAAACACCTCAAGGAGAATATACCTGATTTCAATACGGGAGATACACTCAGGATCTACGTCAAAATTATAGAGGGGGACAAAGAGAGGATACAGATATTCCAGGGAACCGTCATCTCACGCAAGGGCGGCGGCGTATCGGAATCTTTCACGGTCAGGAAGGTATCTGCCGGCATAGGGGTGGAGCGAGTTTTCCCGTTGCATTCGCCAAATATCTCTAAGATTCAGGTGATGAAACGAGGCAAAGTGCGTCGCTCGAAACTCTATTATCTTAGAGGTCTCAAGGGCAAGAAAGCAAGGATAGCAGAGAAAAAGGAATCTTGACGGTTAGTCGAGGGGAAAATTCCGGGCTCGGTGATTTCGCCGGGCCTTTAATTTGCGGCGTTGATGAGGCGGGTCGCGGGCCGCTCGCAGGACCCGTGGTGGCAGCGGCGGTCATTCTGGCGGACGATTTCGATACCGTAGGAATTCAGGACTCCAAAATGCTGTCCCCCACTAAGAGGGAAATGCAAAAGAATAGAATCCTTCAATCGTCGTCCCTGTGGGGAATGGGAATAGTAGATCCTGACGTAGTCGACCGGATTAATGTGCTTCAGTCATCCCTGCTGGCCATGAAAAAGGCAATTGAGAATCTGCCTTTTGCCCCGGACATTATTCTGGTCGATGGTAGATTCGAGATACCGGATCTGGGAATCCGGCAGAAGGCTATAATCGGTGGCGATGAATCGGAAACCGTGATCTCGGCTGCGTCCATTCTGGCAAAAACATACAGGGATGGAATAATGAGCGGGCTGGATAGAAAATATCCGGGGTACGGATTTGGAAAGCATAAGGGATACGCTACCAGGGAACATATCGCCTGTCTAAACAGGCTGGGGCCCTGCCCCGTTCACCGCAAGAGCTTTCGTCCGGTTTCGAAATTCTTTAGCGATTAGGGCCGGTGAATGGAAGATGCCGTTTTAAATGATCCTCGCTTAGCCTTCGTTATCTTGATCTTGCTCAGCCTGTCGGATTTGATACTTGGGCGATTTGTCGGAAAGTCTAATATTAGATACCGGGCGGAGTTTTTCGAATACGAAGCGGGCGGACTTCCCTTGCCTCGTGGCGGCGCCGTAGCATATTTCGCCTATATATTGCTCAAGATCTCCCCCGCCTTTTTAATCCTGCTGATCTGGGCGGCAGCCGTGACCTCAGGTTCGCCGGGCCCGGTGAATCTATACAGGGCGATTCTGGGATTTTCGCTTTCGCTTTTTCTCATCGTAAATTTGCGCCATGTAGAATCGCTGATGATCGGCCTCCTGATCAAAGGCCGCCGCCAGGATCTCGCCGGCAAAATCACATTAAGAAAGGGATTTTCCCTCGGACAATCGGCGATTCAGCTATCCACCCTGTTTATAATTCTGGCACTGGTTGCGGTTATGAAACTTCAACCGTTCTATATAGGGGCTGCCGGGGCGCCGCTCTCGCTGATTGTGCGAAATCTAGTTCTTATGAGAAGATGACCATTTGAATCCTATGATCCGTAGGCCCCGGTCGTGATCGGGGCATTTTGGTAATTATGGCCCGCGATCTGACAAAAGGTTCAATACCAAAACACATATTCGCCCTCGCAGTTCCGGCGGTGCTCTCCATGTTCGCCATCGTGGCTAACAATTTTATCGACACCGCGCTGGTCGGTCACCTCGGCGATTCGGAACTGGCTGCGGTGGGATCGGCTGGTTTCGTTATCTGGATCATTTTTTCACTTATGGACTTATTCTCCGTGGGAACGGTGGCTATTATCGCCCGTGATTACGGAGCCGGCGATCTCCGGAAGGCCTCCGAACGCTCCATGCAGATTTTCAGTTTTGCTATGTTCTTTTCGATATTGCTGGCGGTCTGTGGCGTTGCCTTTTCAGACGATATATTGAGGCTTCTTAATCTGGCGCCCGACGTGGAAAAGATGGGTTCGGTCTATCTGATGATTGTCTTCATGGCTGTTCCTCCTCTGTTTCTCGCTGAAGTAATCTCCGCTATATTTCGGTCTGTGGGAGACACCAGGACGCCTATGATCATTATGTTAATTGCGGTCGGTCTGAATATCGTGCTCGATATCTTTTTGATCTATGGCCTCTGGATTTTCCCCCGGCTGGAGACAATGGGCGCTGCGCTGGCAACAGCTATAGCTCACACGGTTGGGGGACTGTTCGCGTTGTATTTTGTAAAAAAAGGCAAGATACCGTTTAAAATCATCCCCAATAAAATTTTGCCTATCGATTTCAAGGTGCTGGGCAGGATGTTTAAGATCGGCCTGCCGATCGCCATTGCAAATATAAATTTTACGCTCGTCTATCTGGTAATGACCAGGATAATGGCCGAGTTCGGCACCGTCGCGGTCGCCTCAATACCAGTCGGCAACAGAGCCGAGTCGCTTTCATATATGACCTGTTTCGGATTCTATATGGCGGTATCCTCAATGGTGGGGCAAAACTTAGGTGCAAGAAAACCCGACCGGGCAATCAAATCAGTCTGGGGGACTATAGGTTTAACGTCGGCTACCACATTTGTTTTCGGGCTCATTTTTTTCATATTCCCCAGAGAGCTAACCTCGATTTTCACCGAGGATGCCAGGGTCATTGAGATCAGCACGAGTTATCTGAGAATACTGGCGCTTTCCCAGGTTTTCATGGGTTTCGAATTCGTCTTCGAGGGTGCCTTCAGCGGCGCCGGCAACACCTTGCCCCCCACTATCGTCTCCATTCCCGGTACTCTTATCAGGATTCCACTGGCATATTATCTGGCAATTCCGCTTGGCCTGGGGCCTGACGGCATCTTCTGGGCCATCACCATTTCAACTGTTCTTAAGGGCATAGCCATTTTGATCTGGTTTAAGCTTTATAAATGGGAGATTAAAGAGCCTCAGATTTGAAATCGCATTCCAAGAGTGCGATCAGAAGTTGCCGCTGACGCTATTAGATGATACGGGAAGTGACTCCCCGCAATCACGGTTGCCTGAGCGCTTCGCTATCAGTCTCAATCAGTGGCTTTTTCCGAATCCTTTTTCTCGACATTCCAGCCGATCAACAGGGCCAGACCTATAAGAAGAGGGACAAATCCGATCGCCACACCACTCCATCCGAAAATGTCTTCCATGATCACCATCAGTATCAGCCCCATGCCCACCGCTATCCAGACCAGAGCCGCTTTCAGAGTCCCGAATTTCGATACAGGAGTAGCAGGAAAATCAGGCACCGGCTGGCCTTTTTCGATAGCCAATTTTATTAACTCCACTTCTCTCCTCTTCTGGGCGTTACGATAGATCCAGGATCCGATCAGCACTGGAATAGCAATAAAGAATGCAAGCGTTAACCCTACGAGTAGAACGATATTGAAGTTCGGATCAGTTTGCCACATAATAACCTCCTTTTCTTTCGCCACTTAGACCCTGAGATACATGATATTGTTTCAAAAAACTGAATCAATTGAAACAATTGATCCGTATATGGAGTCGAAGGGACAGAGATGAATTACAATGATATTACATCCGCCATCGCCAGACCATTTTTCAAAAAACATTCAGCAGAAGCGTGGGACAAGGGACGATTATCGGATTCGGACACGCGGATCATCAACTCAGTTCGTGAGGGAGATACCGACGCTTTCAGCGGACTTGTGAGGAAATATGAAGATTTCGTTTTCACGCTGATTCTGGGGCTGGTTCACTCCGAGGATACGGCCAGGGACGTTGCTCAGGAGGTTTTCCTGAGGGCCTATCGCGGTATCAGGCGATTCGAACTAAAATCGACGTTCAAGACCTGGCTTTATCGGATCGCCTATAACACGGCGATATCGCATTTGAATCGCGAGAAAGCGAGAATACGAATCGACAACGATCAAGCCACGGAGCCGGCGTTCGATACCCGGGGCGGGCAATCGTTGCGCCTGACTCTTGAGAAGTTGATCGGGCTTTTGAAACCGGATCTTAAGTCGGTAATTCTCATGCGTTATTATGATGATTTGAAATACGAGGAAATCGCCGAGATCATGGGTTGTCCAATCGGAACCGTGAAAATAAGGCTATACCGGGCGAAACATGAACTGAAAAAACTGTGGGGCAAATATGCCGTATAGTTGCGAAGACATCCAGCATATTTTGAATTATGATCTTGATGATCCCATTTGCGAGAAATCCTTCTCCAGACATCTGGAAAACTGCCGCACGTGCAGAAACCTGTGCGAACTGGAGCCGGAGCTCGAAGATCTTTTGCAGATGTCATTGCCGAAAGCTGTCCCGATTTCACTCGCCGATGAGGTAACGGCAAAAATCAGTATTTACGAAAAAAACCCGATTCTAAACCGAATGATTGATAAGTTTCTTACAGTCGGCGCCGTTTCGGTTGTGGCGATAATAATGGCTATCATAATCGGCAAGTGGGGTGAATTGACCACTGTATTCTCATCGATAAGACCGGGTTCTATTGTAAACAGGATTGTTTTGTTCTGCCATTCGGTAGAACCGCCTGAGATAGGTTTAAGCCAGCTTATATCCGATGTTATTAATTCACCGGTGGTTCTTATGGGTCTTATTGGAGCGACGGCGCTGCTATGGGCCTATTCCATACTTGAGTTCGAGAAATCTCCAAGATAATAAGCCGGTCTGCCTCGCAGGGAAACAGACCGACAATATCGAGCAATCAATCAATTTTCTATCATTTGGCTACTTTTCTCATCTGCCTTTTTATATCCGGATTTTCGGCGAGCCTGGCGGTAATCCATTCGCCGGTAGAATCGACGGCCAGTATCCGTTTTAGCAAATCATTCCTGGAGGCCTCGTTTCCCGCCAGGCCATCCAGATAAGCGTCAGTGATTTCCGTATCGGCCAGGATGGAATCGGCCATCTCAGCGCGGCTTGTTTCATCGACCAGCATCTGCTGTAAGATATGGCTTTTCATTTGCGGATCGGCCATGATGCTGTCGAGGGCTTTTTGCTTATCGCAACTGACAAGAAATGTGCCCAATGTTAGGATCGCAATCAGTACGATTTTCTTCACATTACCTCCCTCATTTTTAAGGCTACTAATTGGAAAAAGATTCTCTATCAAGAAATTTCTGCTCATGCAACCCTTTCAGAGCTTCGGTTTTTTAAATATCATTTAGAGGCTGAACGCTTTTTAAAATCCGCCAGGGCCGCCTTTAAGGCAGCCTCCGCCAGAACCGAGCAATGGATCTTGGT
>CBEWDL010000041.1:0-20386 GCA_965555375.1 uncultured bacterium | reverse complement strand
CAATAACGCCGGAGATTTTCTGAAGCTTCTGGGCAATGGATCAGAGTTCGGGCTGAGACATCTGGATTTCACCTATCAGGCCGAGGAAGGCGGAATCGCCCAGGCGATCGGACTATGCGAGTATTTTGCCGAGGGTAAGAAGGTTGTAGTAATCTTAGGCGATAACATTATCGAGAAAAATATCAAAGAATCGGTATCCCGGTTCCGGAGGCAAAAAGACGGAGCTGTGATTTTCTTGAAAAAAGTAAAAAAACCTGAAGAATACGGTGTGGCCGAGATAAAGGGCCGCCGGGTTGTCAATATCGTTGAAAAACCAAAAAGGCCCAGGAGCAATCTGGCGGTTCTCGGTATCTATATGTATGACAACCGGGTTTTCGATATTATAAGAACCCTCAAGCCCTCGAGACGCGGCGAGCTGGAGATCACCGATGTTAACAATGCTTATATTAAAGATGGGTCGATGAGATATGAGATGTTGACCGGCGGCTGGGCCGACGCCGGAGAATCTATAAACGCCTATAATGACACCATAAATTTCGTCCGCCGACAGCAGGCCGGAAAACCGGGGGAACGATAGAGATGATCGAAAGGTCAAGATGAAGCTTATCGACGGTGTGCATACAAGATTGCTGAGGATAATTGCCGACGAAAGAGGTCGCCTTGCGGAAATCCTGCGCTCCGACAGCGAGCTTTTTAAAAAATTTGGCCAGGTTTATTTCACCACGGCCCATCCGGGTGTGATCAAGGCCTGGCATTATCATAAAATCCAGACCGACTACTTTTTCTGTATTAAAGGCATGGCTAAACTGGTTCTATATGATTCTCGTAAAGATTCCCCGACCCATAAAATGATCAACGAATTTTTAACAGGCGAAAAGAATCCTCTGCTGGTTGTCATACCGCCTCTTGTTTATCACGGTTTCCGGACGATATCCACCGAGGAATCAATCATGATCAATATCCCCACCGAGCCATACAACCATGATAACCCGGACGAATACAGGCTGGATGCTCATTCCGATCAGATCGGCTATGATTGGGCCCGCAAGGATGATTAACCTATAAGGTTTTATGAAAATTCTGGTTACAGGAGGAGCCGGATTTATCGGCTCGAATTTCATCCACCTTATTCTCGAAAAGCGACCCGGCTGTGAGATTATCAATTTTGATCTGCTGACCTATGCCGGCAACCTGGCCAATCTCGACGATATCATCAATAACAGGAACTACAGATTTGTCAAGGGCGATATCAGCGACCCCGGCGATCTTGAAAATCTATTTTCTGAAAAGTTGGAATATGTAGTCAATTTCGCCGCCGAAACGCATGTGGATAGGTCCCTATACGATCCGCGTCTCTTTTTAAAGACGAATGTAGTCGGCACACAGCTATTGTTAAATGAGGCGCTGAAATCCGGTATCGGCAGATTCCTGCATGTTTCCACCGACGAGGTTTATGGAACACTTGGCCCCGATGGCTCTTTCGACGAGACATGGCCGCTTTCGCCAAACTCGCCGTATGCCGCAAGTAAGGCCTCGGCCGACCTGATCTGCCGTTCATATCATAAAACATTCGATATGCCTATCGTAATTGCGCGTGCCAGTAACAACTACGGCCCCTTTCAATTCCCGGAAAAGCTGATTCCGTTCTTTATAACAAGGGCTTTGAATGACGAACCGTTGCCATTGTATGGCGACGGTCTCCACGTCCGTGACTGGCTTCACGTTGAGGATTGTTGCCGCGGAATTCTAGCCATTCTTGAGAACGGTGGAGATGGGGAGATCTACAACATAGGCGGCCAGAACGAGATGACGAATCTTGAGATAACCAGGATGATACTGAACGTCCTCGGTAAACCGGAGAGTTTGATAAAGTTCGTTGAAGATCGCCCCGGCCACGACCGTCGCTACGCTCTCGATAACAGCAAGATAGAAAAAGAACTGGCATGGCAGCCGGAAATCGAATTTGCCGACGGTTTGAAAAAAACTATAGATTGGTATGGCAACAACCGCAAATGGTGGGAAGAAATCATAAGCGGCCAGTATCGTCAGTTCTACGATCTCCATTATAAAAATCGTCAATGAAAAGAGTCATCGTCACAGGCGCCGCCGGCCTTTTGGGGCAACATCTTATCCGCTGCCTTGAATCATCCAGAGACCTCCACCCGGAGGTCTCAATTCTGGCAGTCGATAAAGCTGCTGATCCATTCAAACACGTGACTGACTTGCGATACATCCAGGCTGATTTGACCGAGTTTAATTCCATAAAACCGACTATAGAGAATTTCAATCCGGATATCATTTTCAACTGCGCATCATATAACGACGTCGATGGCGCCGAAGAAAACAGGAAGCTGGCCGACGATATGAACAGACATCTGGTAGAAAACCTGCTGAAACTCTCATTCGAAAGAATAATTCATTTCTCTTCGGATTATGTATTCAACGGCCTGCATGGCCCCTACTCCGAGGATGATACTCCGGATCCAATCAACCATTACGGTCAGACCAAGTACGAATCGGAAAAAATCCTGCGGGATTCCGGGAAAAATCACCTGATCATCCGATCCAATGTCCTCTATGGAACCGGCATAAATATAAAACCGAATTTCATCACCTGGCTGATCAACAGTCTGCGGCGGAGCAAAAGCGTTCGAATAGTCACAGATCAATTCAGCAACCCAACCTATGCCGGTAACCTGGCCGAGGCGGCAATGGAGGCGGCCCAAAAAGATTTTACCGGCACATTGAACATCGCGGGAAAAGATTATTTATCGCGTCATGAGGCGGCGTTAAAGGCAGCGGCATTTTTCAATCTTGATCCGAAGCTCATTACGCCTGTTAAAACCGCAGATCTCGAACAGAAGGCCAGAAGGCCTCTGCGGGGAGGCCTTAAGATCGACAGAGCAGAAAAGCTCCTCAAGACCAAGTTGTTCGGGCTGGATGAGGGTCTGGGGCTGATGAGAGATTTCTGACCGTCAGATCAGGCCCGGGGCTTTTTAGCGGAGACGCTTACGCTGATGACCGTGTTGGCCGCCTCAGCCGCAAATTTCTCGGGCGTCATGCCAAGGTCTTCAATTATTACCGTCGCGGTCGGATCATTGGCCATAAACTCCAGGGGAAACGACTTTTCCGACATTATCTTTATGTCGGTAAAGCCCGCTTTCTCGATTTTGTCCAGGTAGGCATCTTTCATAATAGATCCCGATATGCAACCGACATAAGCCTCAACCGAGTCCTTGATCTGCCTCGGAAGTTCTTTTAAAAGCACAATATCGGAAATCATCATGCGACCGCCCGGCTTCAGCACCCTGAAGGCCTCAGAAAAGACTCTGTCTTTATCGGGGGCAAGGTTTATCACGCAATTGGAGATAACGGTATCGACATGCCCGTCAGCCAGAGGCAGGTTTTCGATTTCGCCCAGGCGAAATTCAACATTATCGAATCCCCCATTTTCAGCGTTGACCCTGGCCTTATCGATCATCTCAGGTGTCATATCCACGCCGATTACTTTGCCCGCTTTGCCGACCTTATTGGCTGCCAGAAAACAGTCGAAACCGGCGCCGGAGCCCAAATCAAGCACCGTTTCCCCTTCGTTCAACGATGCCAGCGCCGTGGGGTTGCCACAGCCGAGGCCCAGGTTGGCTCCATCCGGAACCGCTCCCATCTCCTCATGAGAATACCCGATCCCTCCGCTTATCTTCTCTGCTCTGGCGGCATCCCTGCAACATGACGATACGTTGGGGTTACAGCAACTGTCCTGCTTCGCCACTCTCGCATAACCTTCCCTGACCGCTTTTTTAATCTCCGAATCTTTCATTATCGACTCCTCCCCGACTTTTCTTCAGATATGCCCGTCATCATGGGGCCAAGCATATTCTTTACCATCTCTGAAAACTCTGCGACTTTTATCAATGATAGACAGCAGACAACGCCATCTTTCTGCCAGCTTACGATTGCCAGCTTGTCCCCGGGATTGATCCCTGCTTTGTCTCTTAGATCTTTAGGCAAGACCATCTGGCCGCGCTCATCGATACTTACGACCGATTCGATATTGCAGCATCCGGGGGAACCGGATATCAACGAATCCCCTGAGATTTTTTTCCTCTTTCCCGGCATTTCAGATTCCTCCAGCTATCTTGAATATTCAGAATATTCTGATAATTAATATACGATCATATATATAGAAAGTTCCGGAAAATCAAGCGCCCTCTGTAAAATCTCCGCTATCCTGTGATCCCTGGCGATCAATCCAGGACAGCTAACAAGACTTCTTTCATGGAAGACGTTGATCGGCAATCAGTGAATATTCATCGAGCAGGCTTCTTCACCTCCCCGGACGTCCGGTGAAAAAAGAAGTTGTCAATTCTGGCGGTTCCGGAGCGATAACGGTGTAAGAATCTAAATTCGGAGGACAGGATTTTTCTCCCGCACACGGCACGATCTTTTCCCGCTTTCAATCGGCGTATGCAACACATCTCTTAAATACAGCCAAGATCAAATCCGTCTCCAGCACCGTGACTTGCTCAGGCCTTTTTACCGAGACGTTTCAAAAGAACACACCGGTGCAACACCCGCATGATTTGCCAGCGTTGAAACCCAAAAAGCTGCCGGCATTTGTTAAACAACTGGTAATGATAGTCGATAATTAAATGATAGATAAGGTGCTTATGAGACATCCCGATTATTCATCTGAGAGGCTGTTTTATCATGAAAATCCTGATTGTCGATGATGATGCCGTATTTGTCAGCCAGATTTCCGACGCGCTAAAGAACAACGGATTCGAGCCTTTTCATGCCACATCGACCAGCCAGGCAATCTCCTTACTGAATAACACATTAGATATACGGCTTATTATTCTCGATATAGTGTTGCCCGATACTGACGGGTTTTATCTATTAAAATACTTAAAAGACAATACTCAGCTAAGCCATATTCCCGTTCTGGCATGCTCCTCCATCGCAGATGAGACAAATGTCTTAAAAACGATCCGTATGGGAGCAAAAGATTATATAATAAAGCCTACAAGCCCGGAGAGTCTAATCTCAAAAATCAGAAAGCTGCTGACGGCCAGGCCACAAAAAACGATTCTAATTGTGGATGATGATGAATTCATCCTCGATATACTGGCAAAAATCGTCGAGAGAGAGGGTTTTAAGGCGTTGAAAGCCGCAGATGGAAACGAGGCGCTCAAGATTCTGGAATCTCACAAGATCAGCGCAGTGATTTCCGATATAGCCATGCCGGGCATGAGCGGCCTCGACCTGTTGACCGCAATTAAGAGTAGATATTCAAATATACCGGTGTTGCTTATTACCGGGCATGCGGGTAAATACCAAAAAGAAGATGTCACCAACCTCGGGGCAGATGGTTTTATCATCAAGCCGTTCAAAAACATAGAAATCATAACAAAGCTTAAAAGCTTTGACCTTCAACCGGCGTAGCCGCGTCCGATGAAGACCTCGGACCCATAAACTTTATTCTGATCGCAAACAAGATATCCGATATGACTGCAATTGCCCTTTTCTATAGGGAATGGTATATCGATACAATAAAATAAGGATTCGTTCGCCTGGCTAAATACGCCGTCAGATCGATACGCCGGGATAATCGCCGCTGGATCTCCCAGCTGTTAAAGAAACACTGAGGCTCAGCAGAAGTCGTGACACGTGGCAGGATACATCGTGCCGATCATCTCCCGGGCTTCGTTGCCGTCGATGGCGAACGGCCGGTTGGTCTGATAACTTACCGGATCGAAGGAGCCGAGTGCGAAATCGTAACTCTAAACAGCCTGGTCAAGGGCGCCGGCATAGGCTCCGAGCTGCTGAGCGCGGTTAAGAGAACGGCGAAATTGTCAGGTTGCCGCCGGCTCTAGCTTATAACCACTAACGATAATACTCCGGCCATACGCTTCTACCAGAAGAAAGGATTCATCATAGCCGATGTCCATCGCAATGCCGTGGAGCAATCTCGAAAATTAAAGCCGGGGATACTCGAAACCGGAGCCGATGGCATCCCCATCACCGACGAGATTGAGATGGAGATGATGCTGGGGTGAATCAGCGATCCCTATAATCGTCTCCGGACCTCATTCCATCTGCTGCCTTGCCGTTTCCTTCAGCGGTTCTATCTGCTCGGAAAGAACGGGACCCAGTATGGTATTATTCTCGAACTGCTCGGCCCATGTCAGCATCTCGTATGCCTCCGGGGAACGTCCGGACTCCAGAAGCGTCCTGCTATAACTTAAAGCCAGCTCTGTAATATTTGTAACTATCCTATTCGTGGTAGCTGTTCTCACCGAACTGCGGTCGTCGGGGCTCACAAACGATCCTGCAAAGTCATCAGGGTCGATACCGGCAAGGCTTTCTCTCATCACGGTCGTATCCATAGGATTTTCGGCGGGCTCCGGCAGCCATAAATGGAATGCCCCCATCATTACAAGATGATCCTGAGAATCTCTCGCAAAACTCAAATCGCCGACAGTGACCGCTATGGCGATCGGGTTGGGGAGCGCCCCGCTTCTCCGCTCTTCCAGCCAGCCCTTCATTATTTGATTAGCCTTTGTTATCAACGTTCCGTCCTCGGCTCGATAAGGCTCCAAAGAATCGAGTTGGCTATCTGAAAAGGGAAGACCTATCCCGTATCTGTCTCGCACGTATCTCGCATACCAGGGAGTGTTAAGCAGGGAATAGTTTACAACGGCCACGTCGGGGCGATAATTTTCGACCTCCTGAATAGCCACTGCAGGATAGGTATCCATATCCCCGTTTGTCAGAAGAATGGCACTCTCTGGAAGATGCCGTAACATCCAGCGATTGTACGAAAGGATTGCTGGCGTCAGGATCCCGGTTTCAATAAAGGAATGCACCGCTTTTCTCTCCAGATCCCGATCTCCGCGATATATTGCCTCCGTCCAGATTAGAAGCCAGGCATTGCCGTCGGTGGAATCATATTCCACCGCCTTCAACAGGTGGTCCCACGCTCTGTCTCTGTCTGATTTTTCCCAGCGACCATACATGGGATTGTATGCATCTCCCAGTATCGTGTGGCTGAAGCTGTGGCAGGGATCAATTTCGATTGCCTTTTTGGCCATTTCAACCGCCGTGTCGATCTGGCCCAGGCGACGGTGGGTCTCGGCCAGCCAGGCTAAAGCGTCCGGGTTGCTATCATCACGTTCGACAACTCCTTGGAAAATGGGGAGGGCTTCTTCGAGTTTATTTTGACGATAAAGCGCAAGGCCTTCCTCGAGACCAACCATAGGTTTGTCAGCACAATTCAATAAGAAAAAAACAGAGAGCACAAGGGCGTAAAACGGACTTCGCCTTCTACGAACTCGTTTACCTCTTTTTACATAAGCATTTCGCATGTAGATACTCGAATATCCGGACCTAAAAGAGAATAGACTTAAACAGATCATCTTAAACCTCCATTGCGTTCATCGAGATTCTGACTCTCACAAATCCTCGAAAACCCAGGGTTGAGTATGTCTCAATACTCTAATATATTGGCTGTTATATTCATATGTCAATGATAAATTTCATCGAGTTAGATTGTATGGTTGTAACGTGTAGATAAGGACTTGACTGTCTCCATATGGTTTTTACTTCCCCACCCGCAATATCGTAAAAAACGTTTCCTCTGCCCTACCCCAAACGAATTGACTTTGCTTGTCATAAACGTATATTGGTTTCCATGTCAGAAAAGCTAACCCCCCAAAAGGAAGCCAGAATCAGGGCGAAATTCCCGAAATTTCCGTTCCCGGCGCTAATCGGTTTTCAAATCGAGAAACTGGAATATGGTTTTGCGCGGCTTGCGGTCAAACACCGGGACGATCTGACGCAGGGGGCGGGGTATCTTCATGGCGGCGTAATCTCGGCGTTGTGCGATTCGGGCGTGGCCTTTGCGCTGGCCACCATGATCGATGACGGCGAGGATATGCTGACCGTCGAACTTAAGGTCAATTTCATTGCGCCGGCCGATGATGATATTTTTGCCGATGCCAAGATTATTCACAGGGGCAGGAAGACGGCTGTCGGAGAGGTTGAAGTTAGAAAGCCCGACAATACCCTGATCGCAAAAGCGCTCGTTACTTACTATCTTAACAAAGATTGAAGACTCCCGGAATTTCTAATGGCTTTAGAGGGATACGGGCAGGAAGAAGAGATACTCGGCAAGGCCTATGATGCTCGCTTGATAAAACGGCTGCTGGCCTATCTGAAACCCTACAGGCTCCACATAATTCTGGCGACCATTCTTTTAATTGGCGCCTCCCTGGCCCTGCTGGCCGGACCTTACCTGACGAAAATCGCAATCGATAATCATATCAAAACCAAGAATCTTTCGGGGCTGGCCGTAATTGTCGGGCTGTATATAGGGATTCTGGCCGCCCAATTCTCCCTGCAATATTTCCAGATATATATCATGCAATGGGTGGGGCAGAAAACCACATACGATCTCAGGATGAAGATATTCTCGCATATCGAGCATCTGAAACTGTCGTTCTTTGACAAAAATCCCGTGGGCCGCCTGGTGACCCGCACAACCAGCGATGTCCAGGCTTTGAATGAACTGTTCACCTCGGGTGTGGTCGCCATATTCGGCGATATTATCACCATTTTCGGAATCCTGGCGATCATGTTCTATCTAAGCTGGAAGCTGGCCTTGGTCACGATGGTTGTTTTACCGGTGATCTTCATGGCCACCATAATTTTCCGCACCAGAGTGAGGAAATCATTTAGACGAATCAGAACGAGAGTGGCCAGGGTGAACGCCTTCTTACAGGAACATATCTCCGGCATGTGGGTGGTTCAGAGTTTCGCGGCAGAAAAGAGAACGTTCGAGAAATTCGATGCCATAAACAGCGATCTCAGAGATAATCATCTAAAATCGGTTCTTTACTTTGCAGTCTTTTTCCCGGTGGTTGAGATTCTGGGCGCGGTCAGCCTGGCGCTCATCATCTGGTATGGCGGCGGCCAGATCATCAAGGGCACCCTGACCTTCGGAGCGCTGGTAGCTTTCATCCAGTATGCCGATCGATTCTTCTACCCGATAAGAGATCTTTCCGAAAAATACAATATCCTTCAGCAAGCCATGGCGTCCTCGGAGAGGATATTCAGGCTTCTGGATGAAACGCCGGATATCACCGATCCCCGGAAGCCCCGGCGAATAGATTCTGTGAAGGGCGAACTTGAGTTTAAGAATCTCTGGTTTGCGTACAACGATGATGAATGGATCTTGAAGGACATCAATCTTGAGATAACAGCGGGTGAGAGAATAGCGGTAGTGGGGTCGACTGGCGGTGGTAAAACATCTCTGATCAGTCTCTTGTTGAGGTTCTATGATTTTCAAAGGGGTGATATAAGACTTGACGGCGTCTCGATTCGTGATCTGCCATTAAAAGAATACAGAAGCAATTTTGCGCTTGTCCTGCAGGATATATTCATGTTTTCCGGTAATATCGGTCGCAATGTCAGGCTGGGAAACAAGACAATATCCGATGAGACAATCAGCCAATCTCTAAAAACCGTCGGGGCCGATGGTTTCGTGAGCAAACTCGATGGCGGGATAGACTACGTCCTGACAGAGCGGGGCGCCAACCTCTCGCTGGGGCAAAGACAGTTACTGGCATTTGCCCGGGCGCTGGCTTATGATCCCAGGATATTGATACTCGACGAGGCCACCTCATCGGTTGACACCGAAACCGAAATGCTAATCCAGCAGGCGCTGGAGAAGCTCCTGGTGGGAAGAACATCCATCGTCATCGCCCATCGCCTGTCAACGATCAAGAACTCCAATAGAATCGTAGCCCTGCACAAGGGGATGATAAAAGAGATCGGAACCCATTCCGAGCTGCTTGCTTTAGGTGGAATTTATCATCGCCTTTACCAGTTGCAGTATAGAGATCAGGAGGCGGTTGAGAGGGTGGCATGAGCGACTATTTGTCCGTGGCCGAAAAGGCCGCACGCGAGGCCGGCAGGTTTCTGGCAGAACGATTTCACGGCAGCTTGAAGATAGAGAAAAAGGGGCAGGTCAATCTGGTCACCGACGTTGACCGCCGGTCGGAGGAATTGATCAAGAAAATTATATTATCCGAATTTCCGGATCATGGCTTCAAGGCTGAAGAGGGCACCGAATCCGGTACGGATTCCGATTACTTCTGGCTGGTCGATCCGCTCGATGGCACAACCAACTATGCTCACGGATTTCCCGTCTATTGCGTCTCGATAGCTCTTTTGAAAAAAGGCGAGATAATCACAGCCTGCATCTATAATCCCAACCTCGACGAGTGTTTCACGGCCGAAGCGGGAAGCGGAGGGTTCTTAAACGGTGAGCCAATAGCAGTCTCCAAAACTGAAAGCCTTGATGATTCGCTTCTGGCCACAGGGTTTCCCTACGATATCAGGGAATCCGACGATGACAATCTAAAGGAATTCACGGTATTCTACAAAAAAGCCCGCGCCGTAAGGCGAGCCGGTGCGGCGGCGCTGGATCTGGCCTATGTCGCCTGCGGGCGTTTCGATGGTTTCTGGGAATTCAAGCTGGCCCCCTGGGATATTGCCGCCGGTATCTTGCTTGTAAAAGAAGCGGGTGGAAAGATCTCGTCGTGGACGGGAGAAGAATGCGATCTCTTCAAAGGCGAGATTCTGGCATCGAACGGGTTGATACATGTGCGGATGGTGGATGTGTTGAGGGAGGTCAGGGAAGGGTAGTCTTCATGAGATCGGAAGCTGTCCTTATCAGATCACGTTAGCCCGGAGATAGCTGATCATTTATTTGCCATCACGGCTTCGACTCCGTATAATCTTTTAAATGCTTTGGCGCCCTGCATGATGCAAGAGATAAGGGCGTCGATGTCAACGATACGCACGCCGGCAAGAATGCTGGCGCCGAAATTGAAAAGCACCCGGTTCATGGGCGTGCTGGGCCCCAGGACGATGCAATCCTTGTGATGCGCCAACTCCAGAAGCCTCGGCAGGGTCTTGTTTATGAGTGCAGTGGCGCTGATCACAACGATATCCGATCGGGGAATTACCTCTTCCGCGGCGGGCGATGGGAGCTCGTCTTTTCCCGGCTCCATTTCGAGAAAATAGGCCTCCCTTGCGATTGATGCAAGATGTTGATTAAACGGGAAACGCCCGATGACCGTCGCTGTTTTCCCGGATGATGCCCCGAGTATGTATTCGTTGGCATTGCCGGGGTCGCCTGAAGGTTCCATCAGCGAGTTGAGCGCGGCCAATCCGAGACTGGCCTCCAGAGGCTCCCAGCTCTTGAGGCGATTTGCCAATTCCAGTGCGCTTTTGCCAACAAGGCTGCCCGATTGGGTAAGCTCGACTTTGCGGTTCGTCTTGTAGGTATGCGACATGCCCGCATATCTGCTCACAACCACCGTCCAGTGCAAACCGACGCAGACCTTTTTCACCTCACAGTCATGGGCGCTGACGCTTTCAAGCAATTCATCGACGATCTTCATTTATACTCGGCACATCCTATACGATTGACTGTCCTTATCGGCTATCCCGGCAGCTATGCCGGTTTAGGGATGACCTTTACCTTCCCCTGCGCAGGCATTTCCGGTTGAGAAAAACTTTTTTGCTCCTTGAGCTTTTTGCTTTCCTGTCGGCGGCGTAATAGTTCCTTTGCCTTATAGACGGCATAGGCTGTGCTTCCCGCAGCAGATATGACCGCAACACGCGTCAGGCATGAGCTTAATGCAGAGAAATCAGCCGGCCCACACAAACCTAATCTCCTTTCTGCCCGCTAACTTCCTGAGCGGCGAATGGTTTTGAAATAAACAGAGCGATGACAGCGACCACCAGCGCGCCAACAAGACAGAGCATCATGAGAATCGGCACATCGGATACCTTCACCCAACCCACCGTCTGCGGAAAAATGAAAAGCCAGTAGAACACGAGCAACCCTGTATTCGCAATACAGGAGGTCAAGACGAATTTCCACAATGATGCCTTCCATCCTGGCAGCATATGCAGAAAAAAAACGATGATCAACCCACACAGAACGGCCGCTCCGACAAACTCGACACTGCCGAATTTCCCTTTCTCCTCGACTGATAACTCCAAGATTGCGACCAGCGCTGCCACCATCAATGAAAAAGATAGGGATGTTATAAAGGCGGCACTCGCTTTGCCTGTTATCCTGGCTGCCAACAGGGCAAAAAGAATTATAAACGGGCCGAGTATTAATGCGATCCCTGCCCCCGGACCAGGCAGGTTCAATACCTGGTGCATAAGCGTGGTTATGGCGCCCCTGGGGAACATATAGATAAAGAGAATCGCGCCAGCGATACCAAGAAGCGTCGCTACCACCAACCCTTTTCCGTCGAGGATCTTATCTTTCTGAGCCATCAAGAGTTTTCTTACAAAAAATATCCAGTCACCCTCGGTCGTGATTCCCCGGTTGCATATTTGACCGCCCGCAGCAACAACTTTTCCCATCAGACATCCTAATACCATATCCCGCGGTGAAAAGAAAGCCCGAACTTGGTTCTGCAGACTGCGTTCGGCCTCGCAAGGAAGGCGAAAACCCAACACAGACTATGCACTCCCGAAATTCGATCATGGGCCATTTATCCCTTGCACACCTCATACCCGGATGGTATGATTTGAGCATGCGCAAGCTTTACATAATTTTTGCGATAGCTTTTATCGCCTGCTCGGGCAAGCCGAACCCCAAAGATGTGGTCTTTGATTTCATCGATGCCGTTTTAACTTCGGATTCCCTGAGAGTGATCAACGATCTCGACCTGGACGAATATGTCAAACTGCACCTGATGGAGATGTCGCCGGAAGATTCCGCCCTGGCTATATCCGAGCAACGCCAAAAAACCATCCAATCGCTTCTGGGCGACGGAAACACACGCTCCCGATGGCTGAGGCAGCAGATTTTGGTCAACGAGGCTTTCGTTGCCGATACCCTGGCCGAGGTCGAAGTGTCATTTATCGATCAGCCCTCGGGGCATATGGTCTACACCAGGATGCAGCTTAAAAGACAACCGGACGACACCTGGAAGATAATTTTCTTCAGGTAGATATAGACCGCCTTATCCTTTAAGGTCCTGTTTAAAGCTGCCAGGTAAGTCTTTTATACCAGATCGGTGGAATCATAAGTTTTTCTCACCCATAGAGATCGGTGCATCCATGCTGACAAACGGTTTAACGAGTCTTTTATTTAATAGATTGTTGCTTATGCCACTTTTTGCCTAAATTATCTTGAGTAGTCATTTTTCTATTGACAAAATCGTTCCCGGCTATTAATTACCTATTGGCTACAGAATTAGATTCTTAGATGCAGGCAATTACCGGAGGTTTGATGAGAACGTCCGAAAAAGTATCGGCAGGACTTTCGACAGTCTTGTTTATATCTGCTTCAGACCTCTCTAAGGTAAGAACACCGGTATTAATAAAAAAATCCCACCTATCAACCACCGGAGCTACTTAGCTCCGGTCGGCGCTGGTATCCTCAAGCCCCGACCTTGCCTATTTACAGGTCGGGGCTTTCTCTATTAAGACAACGATAACATTGAATCGAAATCCGCAGTTTCAATATCGGGGCTGGGGTATTATGTTGACACGGTCAATGATAAAACGTAATTTCACCCCTCAAAATTAATACCGGGGTAAATGAATGTCCGACTACCTTTACGCCTTAATACTCTCTATACTTCCCATCTCGGAATTGAGAGGCGGAATTCCGCTGGCGCTTTTGAAAGGATATCCGTTATGGGCCAGCTATATCGGCTGCGTTCTGGCCAATTTCCTGGTGGGGCCCATGGTATTTGTTTTTTTAAACACGATCCATCGATTGCTGTATGGAATATCTATCTATCGAACAACATTCGACTGGTTCGAAAGAAGCGTCCGTAAAAGAACCACCCGGTTGATCGATAAATATGGCTTCTGGGGGGTGACCATCTTCGTCGCCATACCATTGCCCATAACCGGAGCCTATACGGGAAGCGTAGCCGCCTGGCTTTTCAACCTGGACTGGAAACGCTCCATGCTGGCGGTCATGGTCGGTGTAATCATCGCCGGGATCATAGTAACCAGTGTTATGGTCCTGGGAATCGAATGGCTGAAACCGCTTTTCGTAAAGCAAGTCGGATGATTATATTCAAGACGCCAATCCGTTTAAGATCATAAGACGGTCGAAACCTTTCTTAGCCGACTCCGTAGTGTTAATTGTGGTAGTATATTCATTATCACCCAGGAATTTCCTCTTATCGCTTTTCCTGGCAGGATCACTGGTTTTTCCCATAAGAGCCGTTGCTGAGGAGTCTTTTGAGCCCAACTTAAAGCCAACATACAACGCCCCCCGCCTTCAGAGTTCCATAAAGATCGATGGACTCCTGGACGATACAGGCTGGATCGACGTTCCACGAGCCACGAATTTCTCCGAACAATTCCCCGATAACGGGGCCAAACCCCCGGTTGAAACCGAGGTGCTTCTTACTTACGATGATTCCCATCTTTATATCGCCTTCATCTGCTATGATCCCGATGCCGGTTCTATACGCTCGTCCTGGAGCGACCGCGACCGAATCTGGTCTGACGATTACATGGGTTTCATTTTCGATACTTATGGGGACGGCGCCTGGTCATACGAGATTTTCACAAATCCTCTGGGCATCCAGGGGGACGGGCGACAGGTGACATCGGCAGGTGAGGATATCGGTTTCGATCTTATTTTCGAATCAATGGGCGTGGTTACCGATTCGGGATATCAGTGCGAAATTGCGTTGCCATTCTCCAGCCTGCGTTTTCCGGACAGGGCAAAACAGGAATGGAAAGCGACATTCTGGAGGACCCGCCCCCGGGAAAGCCGGGCTACCAGCTCGTGGGCCTACATTAATGATAATACAAGCTGCTGGATCTGCGAATTCGGGACATTAACCGGCATTGAGAATGTCAAGCCGGGAAGCAGCTTTGAGCTGCTGCCATCGGTGATCGGTTTCCAATCCGGTGAAATCCGGGATTCGGACGACCGACACTCCGGCATCAAAAACGATGATATCGATGGCGAGGCTTCTTTAGGGCTGCGATACGACCTTTCAACAGGAACATCGGTAGAAGCAACTATTAATCCCGATTTCAGCCAGGTGGAATCCGACGCCTCGCAAATCGACGTTAACCAGACATTCGCACTGTTCTATCCCGAAAAAAGACCGTTTTTCCAGGAAGGCGGTGATCTGTTTGATACCAACATAGATATCGTCTATACACGCTCAATTAACGATCCTCTCGTGGCGGCCAAGCTGATAAGGCGGGAGGGAAGCTCGAATCTGGCATATTTCGGCGCCGTAGACGAAAACTCACCTCTTATTATTCCCCTTGAGGAACGAAGCGAATTCGTCGCCGCTGACGAAAGCTATTCCAATATTCTAAGATACAAACATACATTCGGGGGGAGTTCGAGCCTTGGAGCGATTCTAAGCGACCGCCGTCTCAAGGACGACGGTTCCAACACCGTTTTCGGTGTCGATGGTAATCTACGCTTTAGAGAAAAATATCGATTTAAGGCACAGGTTGCCGGATCATATACCGAGGAACCCGACGACACAACACTGACCGACGAGATAGACCAGGTGTATTTCGATGACGGCCACCGTACGGTAGCCTACGATGGCGAAACGTTTAGCGGACATGCCGCTTTTGCCTGTCTGGAACGGATCAGCAGGCACTGGAGTATCGAGTTCGATTTGCGTGACAGCAGCCCCACGTTCAGGGCCGATAATGGATTCGTCACCAGAAACGATCACCGGGAGGCCGAACTCTGGAATGGTTTCAACTTCTATCCTGAAAGCAGAATCCTCGACAATATCGAGACCGGATTGGTTTATGGCCGGGTATGGAACTCGAGGGGTAAGTATAAGGATAGCTGGATCGTTTCGTATCTTGATTTGATGCTCAAGGCCCAGACAAGCGTAAATGCGAGCTATGTTTACACGCGAGAGGTTTTCAAGGACGTGGAACTACCGGGAATGAACAGGTTCGAACTTAATATTAACAGCGATTTCAGCGAACCGGTGCAGGCCGGAATCCATTTTTATACCGGCGAATTTATAGCGCGTAACGAAGAGCCTCCCGTCATGGGAGACGGTGTCAATTTCACCGGCTGGATCGATATAAAAGCGACCTCCCGCATGAAAATCGAGCAGGTTTATCGTTTCTCCACGTTGAAAAGACAGGATAACGATGTAGAGCTATTCAAAGGATTTATCTACCGCTTGAGAATTAATTACCAGTTCACCCGCGAGATGTTCCTTCGATTGGTATTCCAATATAACGATTTCGATGATAATTTCGATATCGATCCGCTGTTAAGCTACAAGCTCAATCCCTTCACGATTTTCTATATCGGCTCCACTTACGATTACAGCGATGTTGACGATTCGAATAATCTGACGTTATCATCACGCCAGTTTTTCGCCAAGTTTCAATATCTGTTCAGGATGTAGACAGTAATTTAATTGTCTGTGAGGTCAGGTGGCCTCACCTGACCGATATTCCGTATGTAAATAGCTGTCGGGTCGGGGGACCCGACAGCACGTGGTGATCCTATTTTATCATTACCATTTTCCTGGCATAACTTTTCATATTAATTTTTGCCGATATCAGATAGATCCCCGAACTTACGGGTCTGTTTTCTGATGATCGTCCATCCCAGATCGCATGGCCGCCTTCGACCGATAACCGATTTACCAGCCTGCCGCCTATATCGAAAATCTCCACGGTTGATACATCGGCGCCACCAACCGAGATCCTGCAGGAGGAATTGAAGGGATTGGGATAAGCCTTTAATATCAAGTGCGGCAGTGATACATCACTATGATATATCCCGCTCGGCTCTTCCACGCTAAGAATTCGCTCGCATATCCTATCGGGCATCTCCGGTTGTTCATATACAACCCGGAGCTCCCCGCCCGCAATGAGCGACATAATTCCATCGCCCGGCACACCGTCAAGATCATTGGTTGGTATCGGAGAGAGAGGCGAATATTCACCATCGTAGTTCTCCCTGTACAAAGTCACCAGTTCGGAGTCCGCCGATTCATGACAAAGGGCGGTTATTTCCAGGAATGCTTCGTTTCGACGGTCGAAATCCAGGACTATCGGCATAAAAGGCAGGCCCGGGACGATGGAATCGATCCGCGTCTCATATTGGTCATACACGGTCAACGGATAAAGATAATTGTATATCGCCTCCACCCAGGCCGGCCCCTGATCATAGAGCGACTGAATATTTATGAAACTATTGTTATGCCGACGGGTCCAGGGATTCTCCGGTGAGAATGTATCAAGTTCGTACATATCGTACAGCGTAACGCAGGAGACGCCATGCGCGTAGCTGGTATCGAGATCCCTCCAGCGCGAGCGATCCTGCCAGGGATCGAATGTCTCCAGAAGATGCAGAAACGTCTCCTGGTTCTCATAGTAGGGAGGACTGGTATAGACCAGCGACATCCGGAAACCGAAATCGTAATAATCCGGGGCGGCGTGGAGATCCATGAAAAGATCGATGCTGTTGCCCGATGATATATGATCATCGATATCCCGATGCACGACCCTCACCTCGGGCTGTTCGTTCTCGATATCCGGCCGCCAGTCGCGATTCAAGTTGATGCCGTTGACATTGTGCCGCGAATACCCCTCGGCCACGCCATCGACATTCACTATCGGAATTACTTTCAGCATTATATCTCTGCGGAAATAAGAGGCGAAAGCGCTCTCATCGAGAACCCTGTCGATCAGGCCGGTTAAAAGAAAAGTCGGCGGTGATTCCATGGGGTGCTGACGGGATATCAGATAGGCGGTTTTCTTATGTTCAGCAGGATAGAAATCATCGGTGATTGCAATCATATCGATCGGCCTATCGTGGACGGAATATCCGAGAGTCTGACGTTCAACAAACGCTGATGCCTCGATACTATCCATATAGGCATACATCTGCGAAACGGTGAATGGGAAACCCTGGGCAAACCAGATTGTGTCGGCGGGAAGATGCTGACGGAAGCAAAGCCAGCCACCCTGCCCCCAGACATCGGCGACCCTGCCCCAATGGATATTGTTGGGAGAAACAACGGGATTACAGTTGGAATTCTGCCAGCCATCGGGATTGGTTAAAAACAGAGTAGCCGTCCGACCACGATTATCCGCTATGGCGAAAAAATACCAGCCGTAAGTATCACCATGCTGGTCATCGAGCCTGATCTCGAAGGTGAAGCTGTCAACACCCACCTGCTGAACGTTGGCGATATTGCCGGATTCGAAATCGGCGATGAAATCATCGGGGGAAATCTGGGCCATTGACTGCCCGCCGAGAAGCGAAAAAATCAAAAGATACTTTTTCATGGCTCTATAATGAAGATAACCGAAGATTGAAAATCGTCAATATAAAAGGGATGGCCTGTAGGTCGGCTTTCAGGCTGTCAAAGGGAGGATAAAAGCCGACGCCCTGGCTTTGTGTCGGGTTTTTCCGGACAGTGGCCTTGCAAAACCCGACCTACTTTTTTTCCAGGAAATTCCCCAGGGAAATCAGGGCAGCGGCCCAGTATTTTTTCATTCTCTCGGCCTGAGCGGCGCCTGAAAGCCTGCTGTGCTGAACGGAAACCTGGCATTTGCCTTTGCCCGTGTCGTAGAAATTTACATCGACGTTGGTCTTTTCATCGGCCCAGGTAATTCGCATCGACTTTCCCGGCGTCGCCTTCCTGATTATTATATTTTCGCCCAGCCATTTGTCCCGGGCCGTTTTGTCATTCCAGGCTTTGAATGCTTTTAAAGGCGAGACCGGTAGCGTTTTCGATTTACTGATCTCGAACCCTTCCGGCTGCTGGTAAAGCGTGCGCATCCCCCGCTCCCGTTCGTAACCGACCGCTATCTGCCGCGACCACCACACCGAGACGTTGTGTTTTTCACGTAATATCGCCGCAATTTCTTTGTGTGTCAGTTTAGTCGCGTTGGCTTTATCGAGAACGCCGAACCAACCTCGCCACCCTTTCCCCGTAGCCTTCTCGACCGCTTCGCTGCCAATGCCGGCGATTCTCTTATCGCCCTTTTTCATAATACCGATTTACCCCTTCTCCACCCCTTTCGGGTCGGACAGTGTCCGACCCCTACAATTAACAAAGCAAATATATTGTAGGGACAGAACACCGTTCTGTCCAGATGGAATTGATATAACCAGACTTTGACGTTCATTGGCCTTACGGGCGTATTTCAATACGCCCCTACGAATATCTCGGTCGCGTCAGGTCACCTGACCTGACGCCTTTCTGCATCAAATGAAAGCTGTCGGGTGGGGGCACCCGACAGCACAGCATAGTCAGCGTAAATATATTGTAGGGACAGAACACCGTTCTGTCCAGATGGAAGATGGTATAGACGGCCACAGTTGTCCATTCCACATTTTCAATATGTCCGCGTCCGTAGGGGTCACGCATGCGTGACCCCTACAAGAAATAGATATTATTGATGCGTCAGGATGGAAATACGATGAGATCCTGATGCCGCGAACCAGCACCCCTGTTGGAGGATAAACCCCAACCTACCTTTTCTGGGATATAATCGGTTCAAATTTCGTCTTTTTTAAGTATATCATATTTTTTATCCATACCATATAAAATAATAGCAGCAACCCTATAAGATTCCTCCAACGAATATTCCTTCCCATAAAAGTGAACCACATCCACTTGCTCGTTCTCTGCAACTAATCTATAAACAAACGTAGTATTTGAACTCTTATCTTCCGGGACAATCCTCACCAAGAGTAAAGAATCTGGTTCCATATACAGAGCTACCGCCTCTTTCTTTAATTTATCCACACCGGCAGACAATTCATCAATGTGCCTGAGGCTTTCCAGGTTGGTAGCTTGCGCACGCCCCTTAACGATATGGTTACCTTTCCAATAATATTCCAGTATGCTATCTCCTGGAACCTCTATGTTTTTCACCGAATAGATTTTGCCAATCTCTGTGTCATCATAGTAAATATTTATCCTGTCATCAGCAATTGACTTCACAAACATCTTAATTCCGGCATTGTTTTCTACCGCAATTATCGCCGAAAGCAATATTGCTGATAACACTATTAAGATTATATTAACGGCCTTCATGATTTAAAAGACTCCGTATCCTGTCTAATCAAGTCCATCTTTACAGATGGATCATTATACAGAATCATTCTAATAATATCTAATGATTTAGGAACATCCATATCCGACCCGGTCATGAGCACGGTTAGCTTCCGCTGCGGAATAACAGCGGAGATCATATATTGTAATTCATTGAATTCATTAATTCCTCCAAATTCAAATAACAAATACATGAGATCCGGCCCGGATTTGAATTGGTATGTCCTTGCGCCTAAATCTCCCAG
>CBEWDL010000040.1:0-20429 GCA_965555375.1 uncultured bacterium | reverse complement strand
AAAGTCAAGTTTGTTTGAGGATGGATGGATTCAGGTGCGGGAGGCACATCCTGGGCCGCCGGGTAGCCGCGTCAACCATACGTCAACAACGAATGGCCTATCTCCCACGCAATCAAATTCCGAGCCCGCGAAAGGTCCAGGGTTGGTGGAAGACTACTAATAGACCAAGCAATTTCATGAGTGTAGCCCGTCAGAGCCTACCGTGCCAAAAAGGCATTTGAAGTAAGTAACTATGTTGCTATTTAGTTGAGCCTCAGTTTTTGGAGTTTTATTCTGTAGTGAATTCAAATTTTGCTACAAACTCTCAAGAGCAGGATGTTCAAATGACAATTTACGAAAGGACTGTTGAGAATATCGAAGATATTTTCATAGGGATTGACGTTCACAAGAGGAGTTGGCAGGTGACGGTCATGTTGGATGATCAATTTCCGTGGCTCTGGGTCACCATGAAAACAAAAAATATCTCAAGAATTGGGGACCTTAAATATAACTAATATCGTCTCAACCTGCGAGCTAATCAAGGCCATAAGCGATCAGTTGCCAAGATGAGAATGGGAGGCAAAATCCGTTGGGAGGGTTGCGCAAACAAGATCGATTGGTCTTGCTACACGGGCGAAGGAATGCACATATAGACTATCTTTGTCTTTGGCGGGGTTGCTGGGATACATACAGAACTTTTATCGGAGCTTATTAATTAACAGGATGAGTAGTACACAAATCGAACCCTATTCATGTATTAATTACTTGGAACGAAAATGGTGGCTCAGGCCTAACGCTCCCCAAACTCTCATGATTTTTGAATTACCGTATGGGCTCAGAATGCCGTGACCAGTATAAATCGTTGGCAGAAAACACATTAAATCTCAAAGTTGATTCGCTTCTTGCCTTACGATTTTGGAACCTGTAGTTTGTATTTTCTGTTGTATGCTGAACAAAGATCACGTTGTAAAATTAATCAAACCCAAAAACATAGGAGATCAGGTTCATGGGTATGATCAAGGAATTCAAAGAATTTGCTGTCAAAGGTAATGTCATGGACATGGCCGTTGGCATCATTATTGGTGCCGCGTTTGGGACAATCGTCAAGTCTCTTGTGGCTGACGTCATCATGCCACCGATTGGGTTGCTACTCGGCAATGTCGATTTCTCGAACTTATTCGTGGTTTTGAAAGCTGGTGCTGTAGGAGCAGGCACATATGCCACTTTGGCCGATGCTCAAACGGCCGGAGCGGTAACGCTAAACTATGGTCAGTTCATTAACACTGTTATCAGCTTCCTAATTGTCGCTTTCGCATTATTCATGGTGATCAAGAACATGAATAAACTTAAGAGAGAAGAACCTGCTCCAGTGGCAGAACCGACAACCAAAGAATGCCCCCAGTGCTACTCTACAATACACATCAAAGCCGTAAAGTGCCCCAATTGCACTTCTATGCTTCAGAACACTTGATCCGCTACTCCAGGTTTTTAATGCTGAAAATTCTTTTTGCCGAATAATAAATAAATGCCCCGTTCCAGAACGGGTCCTTTATTTATCAATGGCGGGGTTGACGAGACTCGAACGCAGGTCAAGGTACTGCTATTATCGATAGCTAAATACATTATCAGATCGAGTTCTTTCTAACATTTTTCTAACATAATTAGCCAAAACTACAGAAAATAAGGGAAAACACCAGACACATGGTTTCCCGTAAGTCGTTGCTATTACTACAGGTTAATGTCTGGTGCTTTCTGTTGTTTGGACTATGGAACAGGCTCATAACTCGAAGGTCAATGATTTAAGTTAATTACCAGAATTTAAAATCTGGAAGCCGCGTCAACAATACGATAATCTGAAAAGGCCGCTCCGGGGAGTGTGTTGATGCAACTCTATCGATTGTACCACATTTTAAGTTAGTCCTGCCATAGCGGAAATCAAATTTGTTTGTGGTTGGATCGTTTCGGGTACCTGTGGTAGATAAATGGGATCCTTGTCAATAAATAATAAAATGACTTGCGTAGGCCCACATTACATCGTATATTTAAGGCCAAGTGGTCTAAAAGGTTTTGACGACGAACATGAAACATTTTGGACGCCGATATCGTTATATAGGCCACGATGAGTAGTGGCTGGCTTAATACTGAAGGAGGTTTAGGGAGAAAACAATCATTTTTTTGAAGTAATTTTGTCACGAACACTCTTGTTTGAAAGTGTCTTCATTATGATGGATAGAATCGCTATCTTGCGTATGCCTCTAAAGGAAACATAATCGAACAGGGAAAAATTTAGTTAAAGAGGTTAAGATGCAAGTTAGCAAGCTTTATGTAGGAAATCTCAGTTATTCTGTAACTGATGATCAGCTGAAACAGCTGTTTTCCGACCATGGCGAAGTCAAGGAAGTTAAAATAATCGGGGACAAGGGCTTTGGATTTGTCGAAATGTCCAATACCGCTGAGGCTGAAAAAGCGAAAGAAGCCCTGGACGGCTCCGATTTTGAAGGCCGCACCTTGAAGGTCGACGAGGCTCGTCCACCAGGAGACAGAGGAGATCGCCCGCCCCGAGGTGGACAACGCGGGGGTTATCAGAAAAGGGGCTATGAAAGATATTAGCATTTCTGGAGGATGATTCGGATTTGGTGATGAATTGAGGTATTGATAAGCCAGCTGCTTCATATAATCGCGGATAGAAGGGGAAGCTTTTTCAGAGCTTTCCCTTTTCTTGTTCGGTTTCAAAGCCTCCCGGACCATTTAGGGGGTTGAATTAAGATACGGTTTTGGTTAACATGGATCACCAGAAGAATCTGGGCCGCATATCAGGTACTCCGGATAGGGGGAATGGACTTGCAAAAATGCTTTTGACCTTTCGGTGGGACACAATTATTTTGGGCAGTTGAGGTCAAGAGAATTGGCGATTCCGCCGACATCTTGGACTATGGGGACAGAGAATCCTTGATCGCATATTGAAGACGAAGGTTCGGCTGTGGCAAATATCAAGAAGTATAGGGGCGTTATCGCGATCTTAACTGGTGGCGGGGATGTTCCGGGACTAAATCCAGCAATTAGAGCGATCACTATTAGAGCTATCAGGGAGGGTTACCAGGTCGTTGGCATTCGTCGAGGCTGGTCCGGGGTAGCGGAACTGATACGCGATAAAAACGCTAATAACAGTTATAATTATCAGATCCTAACCGAGGAAATCGTCAATAAAGCAGGTAGAACAGGCGGCACATTTCTACATAGCTCTCGAACAGACCCGGCCCGGATGGCAAAGGCAATTGTGCCGGAGCATCTTCAAGACTCTTACAATGCTAAAGTGAATGATCTAACGCCGGAGGTGCTGAAAAACCTCGATTTCTTAGGCATCGATTATCTCATTCCCATCGGAGGTGACGATACTCTTAGTTATGCCGTCCGTCTATATCAGGAGGGGGTCAGAGTAGTCGCCATTCCCAAGACAATGGATAACGACGTCCCTGGAACAGATTACTGTATTGGATTCAGTACCTGTGTCACCAGGACGATAATGATGACCAATAGCCTGCGGACGTCGGCCGGATCGCATGAGAGATTCTTGGTTCTGGAGGTCTTCGGACGTTATGCCGGTTTTACAGCCATGCTCCCGACCATGGCCGGTGCGGCGAATCGTTGCGTCATCCCGGAGTACAAATTTAACATACAAAAATTGACGGAATTGCTGACCCATGATCGCAATGAAAACCCGAGCAAGTACGCGGTTGTTCTGGTGTCAGAGGGCGCCATGTTCGAAGGCGGCGAGATGGTTTTTAAGGATGCAACTAAGGATGCCTACGGGCACGCCAAGCTGGGTGGTATCGGCGATCTCGTTTCGGAAAAACTAAAAGAACTTTCTCCGAACTACAACAATGGACGACCGATAGACGTTATCAATCAGAAACTTGGCTACCTGGTAAGAGGCGGCGATCCCGATGCCACCGATTCTATTGTACCCATGGCCTATGGCAATTTGGCGCTGGACATAATTCTCAAAGGAATCCATGGCCGACTCGTCGTTTTGAAGAACGGACGGTATGATAACGTGCCCATCGACGTTATCACAAATTCCAAGAAAAATGTTAACGTGGAAAAATATTATAATACAGATCGATTGCGCCCGCGATACAAGAGCTTTGAGATGCAGCCGCTGTTTATAATGACGAGCGAGTAAGAGCGGTTTCAGATATTCAACCTCAAGACAGAAAGGCGCCGAAACACTCCAGCCGCATATAAATTGGATCATCGCCTTATAGCAGTGATCTGCATTGTCCTGCCCCCGATTATTGTACTACATTTCTAGTTATCCCAGCCATAGCAAAAGTCAAGTTTGTTTGAGGTTGGATGGATTCAGGTGCGGGAGGCACATCCTGGGGCGCGGGTAGCCGCGTCAACAATATGTTAACAACGAGTGGTATATCTGTGGTGCTTTCTGGTGTTCTCTGGTGTCGAAAAGTGTAGGTCGGATTCGGTGTAATTCCTTGCGTGCCAGCGCAATAGACCTTCTTTCAACGGGTTAGCAAAAAGGCGGTCAGAGGAATCATCTCCTCGTGTCCGGCGTTCGAGTCCCTGCGCCGCTACGTTCACTTAAAGAACTACGTATAACTATAGAAGGAGTTCTGTCGACCCTGCGATCCGATAACAACTCAATTCTTATTTCTTGATCGATCTACTTTGGCGGTAATAGCTGGCTCTGGGGAATCTACCATTGTTAGAAGAGGATCTTGATTAATCAGTTGATAAAACGACTGCCTGATCATACATTGCATATGACAAGCGGAGAGTAATCTTAACAAGCTTATTCGAGAGGAAAAAACATAAATGCGGGCAATGGTACTCAATGCGCAGGGGCAGCGACTCCAGAAGAAAGAACTCGCCGATCCTGTTCCCGGGCCGGAGCAATTGTTAATTCATGTCAGTGCCTGCGGGGTTTGCCGAACGGATTTGCATATTGTCGATGGCGAGCTTACCGAACCCGAGCTGCCGATAATTCCGGGCAGGAATTCGCCAGGAAATTGGGAGCAGCATGGGCAGGAGCATCTGACGAGACACCCCCGGGATCTCTCGATTCGGCAATTATTTTTGCCCCGGCAGGTGAGTTGGTACCGATCGCATTAAGGGCGGTTACCAAGGGAGGATCTGTTATATGTGCCGGAATTCATATGAGCGACATTCCGTCTTTCCCATACTCAATTCTCTGGGGGGAGCGAATAGTACGATCTGTCACCAATCTCACCCGGAAAGATGGAGAGGAGTTTATGGCCCTGGCCACAAGAGTTCCGGTGACAACGGAAGTCCATCCATACCCGCTATCAAAGTCGAATGAAGCCCTGGACGACCTGCGTCACGGGCGATTTGAAGGGGCTGCCGTTATCGTAATTGACCAATAATCACGCTCTCGTTGCGTAATCTGTTATTTATCAGAGGATTATGAAATATGCCAGCGTTTCTGTTGTGGAGATTCTGAGGCCAAATAAAATATACTAACATAAGTGCTGGGCCGGTAGCGAGGGGAGAAGCGAATATTTGCTTGACAAGAAATACCAAAGGTATATCTTAAGTATGTAATAGGTTTGTTTTCTTCGGAGTTGGAAGAGCGTAAATTTGAAACGAGTTGAATATGGTGTTGTGGATCAATAATGCCAGGATATTCTTAAGAGCGCTTTGCCGGGTCTCTCAACCGAGACGATATCGGCTGCGATCGAAAAGACGTTAAATCAAAAGGCGGTGAGCATGGGAAATAAATTAGTCACTCACAAAAAAATCTTTCAAACTTATCAAGGTAGATCAGACAGAAGCTAACCTGTATTTAAGATAACAAAAGGGAGCAATCCAATGATGAAACGTGAAAAGAGCAGTAAGTGCTGCCGGATGAGGATGATATTGCAGGCCCTTTCGCTGGTTCTCATCCCGTGCGTTCTCTTTGCTCAGGAGCAAGGCGATACAATCTGGACCCAGACCTATGGCTGGATCGAGCATGACGTCGGACATGACGTCCAGCAGACAGATGACGGCGGCTATATAATTACGGGCTATGGTGATCGCGGCAATCTCTATGATCTTTTGCTCATTAAGACCGATGATCGTGGTGAATTACTCTGGGAACGTGTACACGGAGGCGACTACGCCACTATTCAATACGGTGAAGAAGTCCATCAGACCGCTGACGGAGGATATATAGTCGCTGGCACCGAAACTAGTCCCGACGGCGACTACGATCTCTGGCTCATAAAAACCGATTCTCAAGGGTTGATGGAGTGGAATTATGCTTTCGGCGGTAACTATGAAGATATGGGCCATTCTGTAAAGCTGACCGCGGATGGTGGGTATATTGTTGCTGGCTTCAAGACAGGATCCCAGGGCTATAAAAATGCTTACCTGGTAAAAACATATTCTGATGGCGGTGTTGACTGGGATGAAGAATATGGCGGTAATCGAACCAGTGAGTTTGCTTATTCCGTCCAGCAGACCGCGGATGGCGGGTATGTACTGGTCGGGAAAACCGACGCCCCCGTTAATTATGACGTTTACATGGCGAAGACCGATGCGACCGGCAACCTCACCTGGGAAAACACTTTTGGGGGAGGACAGAATGATGAGGCCTGGTCGGTTATTCAGAACTCCGACGGCGATTATATAGTTGCCGGTCAAACCTATTCTTTCGGGGATGGGCTGAAATATTATCTTTTGAAAGTTGATCCCGGTGGCGCTTTAGTCTGGGAACGCATTCATGGGATGACTTACGCACAACGGGCTGCGTCCGTTGTGCAGACGCCCGATGGCGGCTACGCAGTTTTCGGAGGCACCGGTACCTACACGACTGATTTCAACGTCTACCTGCTGAAAACCGACAGCGAGGGTATCTTAGAATGGCAAAGGAATTATGGCGATGCCAACTTCCACGATTATGGTTGGGGAGGAATTCAAGCTGACGACGGTGCGTATGTTATTGTCGGAGAAACCAAGTCATTTGACATCCCCCAGGATGAATACCAGGTCTGGCTGTTGAAGATAGCGAGCGAAGGTGCGCAGGAGGAAGTGCCAACGCTCTCTGAATGGGGAATGATCGTTCTGGGACTGCTCTTGCTCGCATCCGGTACAGTTGCTGTCGTTCGCAGGCGAAAGGTAAATGCGGTGAACGCTTCGTAGAGGCCGATCCTCTGCGCTCTTGCATCAGGTCGCGGTGGCCGACCGTAGGAGGAAATAATATGAAGCCGACTAAGTTGCTGAGTGCTGCAGCGATTTCCCTTTCTCTGCAGCTTCTCGGGTTGAATGCTGGGGGCTTATCCGCGTGGGGAGGTGAGCTCGATTCTGGCCTTGAGGTTATTCTGGAATCCACTTCTCCCCACCAGGAGGTATCTGTACTTGTATACCTGGCCGACCAGGTGAACTTGAGGGCCATCAGCGAGGATATGGCCAGACAAAATGCAACGGCTCAGCATGCCCACCAGACAGTTGTTAACGCCCTGCAGACTTTAGCTGAGGCCACCCAGGAGGATATAATCGCATATCTTTCCGCTCTTAAAATTGAAGGAAAGATCAGGGATTTTGAATCCTTCTGGATAACTAATGCTATCAGGGTCGACGCCGAAAAAGCCGAAATTGAAAAAATTGCCGAGCGCCGGGATGTCGCCAGAGTCTATTACAACTATGAGATTGAACTCGTTGAGCCGGTGGAAATCAAACGTCATATCGGTGGGGCTATAACTTCGGTTGAAATTGGCATTGAAGCGGTCAGGGCTCCTGAGGTCTGGGCTATGGGCGCTACCGGCTCGGGAATTCTGGTGGCCAATATGGATAGCGGGGTTGACGGCAGCCATCCAGCGTTGGCGGATCGCTGGGCGGGAGTCGCCGATCCGCGTTATGATGGTCATCCGGAATGGGCCTGGTATGACCCTTATCTCAACCAGAATGATTTCCCTTACGACTATAATGGGCATGGTACACATACGATGGGTTCGCTTACCGGTGCCGAGCCGGGAGATACGGTTGGAGTGGCCCCGGGCGCTAACTGGATCGCCTCTGCGCCCGTCGGCAGGGGTGGAGGGGTACCGGAGATGATTGCTGATATAATTCTCTGTTTTGAGTGGATGATCGATCCTGACGGCAACCCGTCAACCAACTGGGACGTACCCGATGTGTGCTCCAACTCCTGGGGCGTGAGGGACGTTCAGGGGTATCCTCCCTGCGATGAACTCTTCTGGAGCTATCTTGATGCCTGCGAGGCTGCTGGTACATTGATACTCTTCGCCGCCGGCAACATGGGCGATGCCGGCCTTGATCGCCCTGCTGACCGGGCCATCGACGATTATCGGACGCTTGCGGTGGCATCTGTTAACGCCCACGATCCCGACTGGCCGATCGCCTCCTCTTCATCCAGAGGACCCACGTATTGCACACCGGGCGGCGCCGCCGCTATAAAGCCGGATATAGCCGCTCCAGGTGTGCAGGTCCGTTCCTGCTATCCCGGAGGCAATTACTATATAATGAGTGGTACATCGATGGCGGCGCCGCATGTAGCCGGCGTGGTGGCCTTGATCAGGCAAGTCGATCCCGGCCTCAGCATAGAAGAAGTAAAGCAGGTAATGTATGACGCAGCGTTTGATCTCGGCGATCCGGGGGAAGACAACGATTACGGTTGGGGCATGGTCGATGCCTGCGAAGCAGTGCGGCTGGTCATGGCAGACTTCGGGTATGTCGAAGGATACGTTACGGATGCCTCGAATTCCGAGCCCCTTGCCGCGAAAATAGAAATAGTGGGATACTGGGCTTTTACTCAGGCGGACGAATCAGGTTACTATATCCTCGGCGCACTTCCCGAGATAACATATACCGTAAGAGCCTCTCATTTCGGTTATTTCCCCCAGGAAGTACTGGTTTCTTTCTCCCCCGAAGATACCGTGTCACTGGACTTTCAACTCGACCAGGTTCCTCCTCCGGTTGTGTCGTGCAGTCCATCATCATTTAATGTTTATGTTCAACCGGGTGATATAGAGGAAAGATATCTGACCATCTACAATGACGGAGACGGCCCCCTGTATTATACCCTCACTGAAGAGGTCTTCGATCATGGGTTCCGCGGAGGCGACGGGAATAAAGCTTTGCTGACCCGGCGACCTTCTTCTTTCGGTTATCGAATGGACGAGGCAGACAGAGAGGGTATCATGAGCGAACCATTTTCCCCTCCGATCATCATGGGTGGAGGTGGCCCGGATGGCTACGGTCATATCTGGATTGACTCCGATGAGATCTATGGCCCGACCTTTGAATGGGTAGATATCTCGGATGTCGGAACGCCGGTTGGCCTTGGAGACGACGATTATGCCGGTCCGATCCCTATCGGTTTTCCATTTCCATTTTATGAATACAGCGTCTCAAACCTTTATATCTGCTCGAATGGGATGCTGACATTCACGGCGGGATCGACGGTGTTTGGCAACGCGGATATCCCCAATCAGGCAAATCCCGATAATATGATTTGCGTCTGGTGGGACGATCTCAATCCATCGGCCGGCGGCGACATTTATTATTATCAGGACAGCGAGAACGATCGGTTCATTGCCAGCTTTGACAACGTGCCGAATCGTACTGCCGGCGGTGGAGGAACCGGTTCGTTGAGCTTTCAGGCGATACTGTATTCAAGCGGTAAGATAACCCTGCAATATGGAACAATGGATCCCGGCTCCGACAGCGATGGTCTCGAGGGCGCTACCATAGGCATTGAAAATATAGACGGTACCGATGGGCTCGAGGTGGTTTTTAACGCTCCGTATATGCACCATAATCTGGCCATAGATATAGTAGCGGATTGGCTTATGGTTTCTCCGACTTCGGGAACAGTAGATCCGCATGATAGCTTTAATGCAACTGTTACCTTCGATACAAGAACGCTGTATGAGGGAATATATACCGGCAACATCAATCTGGCCAGCAATGATCCTTCAAATCCGAGCGTTGATATACCTGTTAATCTTCATGTTACGAGTCAGTTGCCTCAGATCCCAACCCTTTCCCAATGGGGAATGATCATCATGGCGCTGTCATTGCTGGTCGCCGGTACGGTGGCGGCCATCAGGCGGCGCAAGGCCGCTACCACGGGAGCCGCGTGACGCGCAAGAATATCAAGATTATGGATCATCGACCGCTGGTGTCGATGCAACTTGCCTCCGTGATTGTTTTGGCGCTTTGTTTTCTCAATGCCCGGCAAACGGGTGATGCAATCTGGATGCGAACTTACGCGGGAGGCAGTCTTGATTGCAGTGGGCGTGTTCAGGCGACGAATAACGATGAATGAAGATGTCAAAATGATGGCATGATCTGAAATGTGGCAAACTTGCTCAATAAGCTTAAAAGCAACAAAAAGGCTAACCATTTGATCAAAGGGAGTCAAGGTAGGCTCGATTTGGTCTCTCAAAACCTAAAATATGGAGCAATTCTATGAAAAAGTGTCACTTGCATCATAGAGAGCGAAGTTCAAGGATATGGCGGATCAGAATATGCCTGATATTTCTTGGCTGGATGCTCATACCGGCTCCGAATATTCTCCACGCCCAGGATACGCTCTGGACACGGATATACGGAGGTGTCGGATTCGGCGAATACTGTGAAGAAGTGCAGCAAACGAGTGACGGCGGATTCGTTTTTGCCGGGCAAAATGGATTCCAGGGCGGTATCTTCCCCTGGCTGGTGAAAACTGACGACACGGGCGATATCGTCTGGTCGGAAGTCTATTATGACGCTACGACCAATACGGCGTTCTTTTCTGTTCAGCAGACCTCTGATGGAGGTTACATAGCCGGCGGCATAAGCCGGGCCAACTGGAGCCAGAGCCGGATCGATTACTATCTGGTAAGAACCGATGGCTCCGGTAATACTCTATGGTCGAATACCTACAGCACACCGGATTACGGATTCGACTATGGGAAATCTGTACGACAAACATCCGACGGCGGTTTTATTTTCGGCGGCAATACAGCCCCTGGCCCCAACCCTTATGAATTCTTCCTTGTACGGACGGAATCGTCAGGTGATGCCATGTGGACGCGTACCTATGGCGACGGGGGGTCTGGAAATGAGAGGGCTAATTGTGTGATACAGACCTCGGACGGCGCCTTTGTAATGGCGGGATACACTGATTCCTACGGTTCGGGCGGCTGGGATTTCTACGTCGTAAAGGTGGATGGCTCCGGAAGTGCTATCTGGACCAGGACCTACGGGGGAAGTGGCGGTGAGGAGGCATTTAGTATTGAAGAGACGTCTGATGATGGGCTCATTATCGCCGGATATACCACCTCTTATGGCGCAGGCCTCCAGGATTTTTATGTAGTCAGGACAGACGCTGAGGGCAGTCCTCTCTGGGAAAGAACTTATGGTGGTTCGCAGCATGATTATGCTAAATCTGTTAAACAAACGCCGGACGGTGGATTCATAATAGTGGGCTCGACAGCTTCCTTCGGCGCCGGATTCACCGACTGCTACATCATCAGAACCGATGCTTCAGGTGATACTCTATGGACCAGGGCCTACGGCGGTTACGATGATGAAAGGGCGTATACGGTAGATCTGGCCTCCGGCGGGGGATATATTGTCGGCGGACATACCTCCACCTTCGCCGTCGGTGATTACGATGTTTGGCTGTTGAGGATTGCTGAGGGCACCATCCCTGAGCCGGTCCCCACCCTCTCCCAGTGGGGGATGATAATTATGGCGCTGGTTTTACTCGCCTTTGGCACGGCCTTAATTGTCCGCAAACGAAGATCTTTTGCAGAAGGCAGAGTTGGATAAGAAATACGCGCCGGTAAGGAATAGAACTAAAATGCCATTAAGAATAAATCACCGGGTATAATGTTCATCTATGGGCAGGAAATTGTCCTGCCCTCTCTTATTCTGCCAATTTTCAAGTCAGCCCTGCCATAGCTTGATGTGAGTTCTTGTCGGAACGTATTCATAAGGATCTTGGGTCATAGAAATGTCAGTCTTCTGAGAAACCGATATCTGCTTGCTGTCGAAAAGTCCTTTGAAGTTATAATAATTTGGTCTATATACCAATAGCTTAAGAACTGTAATGTGAGGTGAACCTGCTGTACAAATTGCGGAATCGATCCTCCGTATAAATGGAGATGGGTGGCGGGGGAGTTTAGATATCCTTTATACCAGGCATGAACAATAACGTTTTCGAGTCGAAAACCGTCATTTCGGGCATCCGCTGGAGCGGAGCGATCCAGTTTGTAGGGGAAAGTGTCCGGATAGTAGTCTCCGTGATCCGCTGCCCGCTTCCCACCTGTTCCGCAACTCCCTGTATCTTTTCTTCCCATCTCTCGGTCAAATCGCGTGGTATGCGATCCTGAGGGTCCGATGAACTCTTGGGAAAATGCGGTCTGCTTTCCCTCTCCTATCATCCGCTCAACATTGGGCTTGACTTTCAGGAACACTTGCCTTATGTATTAGCCGAGATGGTGCTTGGAGGTAGGTTTGTAGGCAAGTACTGCCTTGAAACATTATGATCGTGGCCTTAGAGACTGCTGTTATTGAGAATAGATTTAAACTCAGTATGTGGCCGGAAAGTCCTGATCAAAGGATTTTCCGGCGGCAATGCAAGTATACTTCCCTTTTGGTCAGGATCATTCATACTCTTTGCCAGGGCCAATAAATTCAAGGGAGATTGGATGCTAGTGGAGACCGGGGCGATAAAATGATGTTTGTGCGGGCAGAGAAACAATGCTTAAACCATTACAGCATCTTTGGTATAAGGCATTAAGACTAAAATGTTATGAAATGCCTTTCCAACCATCCGGTAACAGGGAGTGAATGAACGTGTCTGAATGCCAGCATCGATGGAAGATGACAAATATCCAGTTCGGCTTTGTAGTTTTTGAGAAATGCTTTCACTGTAATGCCTTGAGGACATATTTCTCCGTCGAAGACGCTCCTATTCTCGGGGATAAATATCGTGAGGGCGACTGCTCCTGGAGCCGATTGGAAAACGCTCAATCATTTAGATTTGACCTGCGGTGCACCAGGTGCAACCATCTGGAGAAGTTCGAAGACCTGATGGGTTTTTTACACTGCACCGGTTGCCTGGCCGATTGTGAGGTGGAAATTCTGCGCAAGGAATATGAAGCCCAGAGAACCTGGATTCTGGTTGCATTCGGTTTTCTCCCCCAGGCAAAGACAAAGCCAATACCGGCTTATAAGCTGGCCATGCTCACCGACTATTTCAATCAGAGGAGGGATACATCCCGCTCCAGGATAAAAATTATCCCGTTCGATCTGATTGAAGACCTTTCTCGCTGCAAAGGTGATTTTATTCACGACGTGGGCATGCTATCCGCAGAACCGCAAAAGGATAGAGAACCTCTATTTTAACTTCAATATGAGTTCATTCCATAAAACCAAGCAGGAGAGCTTTCATGACCACTCAAGACTTGATTGAAAAGATCGGACTCAAGCCGTTGAGTAAGTTCGAACACCGGAATGTGGATGGTGTCTTCGTTTCTGATATGATAAGCGACGTCATGGCCAACGCCAGATCCGAGAACCTCTGGCTGACAATTCAAACCCATAAGAGTATCGTGCCGGCGGCCAATCTGGTGGATGTTTCGGCGATCATCATTACGGGCGGCAAAGATGTTCCTCAGGATACCGTGGATCTTGCCAGTAAATATAATATTGCCATCCTCTTCAGCGAACTCCCCACATTTGAGCTGGTGGGAAAGCTATATGCATTGGGCATGGGAACCGAATAGCTGGCCTGGCTATTGGGTACCGATGTCCACAAGCAGCTATTAACGGTTGAAACCACCCGTTTCAATATGTCGATCTCAGAGGCAGGGCGATTATTTTAAAGATACAGTCGATAATAGACGCACTGGAGGCTTCCGTAATCGAGGGAGAAGATAGACTCGATACCATTGTTGAGCACATATATGCTTCTGATCTAATGAGCGATGTATTAGCATTTGGCAGACCGGATTCGATTCTGCTTACCGGGCTGGCAACCCAGCAGGCTGTTATCTCGGCCCATATGGTAGAGTTCAAAGGAGTTGCTTTCGTTAGAGGCAAGAAACCGAAAGATGGTTCGGGAAATTTCGCCAGAAGTAACAATCTGATCTTGATCTCGACAGAGTTGGATATGTACGATGCTTGCGTCAGAATAGATTCCGTCAAGAGAGGGATATATCCCGGGTCGACGAGCAGTTCAGCCGAGCAAAAGGCAGAGGAGATGCTCCTGAGCCATGAGTTTTTCATTCAGGGGGACGATTTTGCCAACGCCGGGATGGTGTCCACCGAGGTGAAGTCTATTTTGAAAAAAATAGGATTTGCCCCCAGACTTGTCCGAAGAGTCGCTATCTCCACCTATGAGGGGGAGATGAATGTTGTCATGCACGCCAAGAGGGCGAAGGTATATCTCTCTGTTACTCCCAGGTTTGTTGAGGTGGTGATTGATGATGAGGGAAAAGGCATTCCCGATGTGGGGTTAGCTATGCAGGAGGGATTTACAACCGCCACAGAAGAAATGAGAGCCATGGGCTTCGGCTCCGGAATGGGGCTGCCAAACATAAAGAAAAACTCGGATGAACTTGATGTCAAAAGCCGGGTCGGGAAGGGGACCAGGCTGCGAATGAGGTTTTTCTCCTGAAGGATTGTCTTTAACAGGAAGGCGGAAATAGATTGGCACAATATTATCATGCTCATCGGCTGGATCTGGAGAAGTGTCAGGGGCATATGGCCTGCATGCGTCCCTGTCCTACCCAGGCCATTCGGATAAGAGGCGGTAAAGCGCGCATTTCCGAAGAGCTCTGCGTTGATTGTGGCACCTGTATATCCGCATGTCCCTCGGGGGCAATTATTCCTATTTCCGATCATGTTTCCGAGATTTCCCAATTCAAATACAAGGTGGTAGTGCCTTCCCCCGTACTCTATTCCCAATTCGAATCGAGCATCCATCCATATATCATTCATCTGGCTTTCGAAAAACTCGGTTTCGACGAGGTTGTGGATGTTGATATCTCTTCCGCAGCTCTGGCCATGGCACTGGTTAAACATATAAAAGGATATCAGGGTCGGCTTCCCCTCATATCATCTCATTGTCCCTCGGTGCTCAGGTTGATCCAGGTGAAATATCCAGATCTGGTGGAGCTGGTAGTGCCGCTGGACGTGCCCAGAGAGATAACCGCTCGGGAGATCAGAAAGAAGCTCCAGGCCGAGTCGGGATTGAAACCTGAGGAGATTGGAATAGTATATATAGCCCCTTGCCCGGCGAAGATTGTCTCTATTAAACAGCCAGCTGAAAAAGCAAGGTCCTGGTTCGACGGAGTTTTCTCCATAAGTGACGTGTATTCTATACTGTTTCCCAAAGTCTTAGCAATAAAGGAAGAATTCGATGGTAGTCAGGTTCCGGAGGACTTCTCTTTCAACACAGGTTGGTCCACACTTGGAGGCATAACCCGATCAGCAGGGATGGAAGACTGGCTGGCTGTATCTGGATTGGATCACGTGATGCGGATACTGGATGATATTGAGAGTTCCCGGCTGCGAAACATAGATTTCGTTGAAGCTGTGGCGTGTATGGCGGGCTGTATCGGCGGGCCCTTTAACGTGGAGAGCCCATATGTCGCTCGAACCAACAGCATAAAGCAAAGAATCAAGTATGAAAATAGCATAAAGATCGATGATGAGGATGTCACCGAAAAGCTCGAAGACGGATATTATTTCCTGGAAAATCCAATTTTGCCTCGTGCCACTAAATATTTCGATATTGATCTGGAGACATCTATCAAGAGGATGAAAGAAAAAGAGAAGGTATATCAGAAACTTCGTCAGATAGACTGTGGTTGCTGTGGCGCGCCTACGTGCATGGCTTTTGCCGAGGATTATGTCAGAGGGGAGGCAGAGCTCACTGATTGCATTTTCCTTACGCAAAATGTAGGTGAAGAATAACGGGAAAATGAATTATCCCAGACCTCGACGGAAGAACATCCTGTGAAAGATAAAGATTATAGAAGCATATTTTCTGGATTCAAAGGCGAAGGAGGAGATTTGATCCCGCTCCTTCAGAGGATCCAGGAAAAGTCCGGGTATATCTCGGAAGAAGCCATCAAACGTATTTCCCGGTTTTTGAAAATCTCCGAAAATCAGATCTTTGGAGTAGCCTCATTTTATTCCCAATTTCGTTTTTCCGAACCCGGTAGAAACTCCGTCAGGGTCTGTCTGGGAACTGCTTGCCACGTTAGGGGAGGGCAGATCCTTAGTGAGGCGGTGGAGAGGGAGCTTGATATCTCCCCCGGACAGACAACGAAAGACAAGCGGTTTGATTTACAGAGAGTTGCTTGTTTGGGGTGTTGTGCCCTGGCGCCCGTGACGCAAATAAATGATGACATCTATAGCCGGATGACGGTGATTCGCTTGAAGCCGATTCTGGAGAAATATGAATAGCTTCCAGAAAAAAAGAAAGGAAGCCCAAAAAAAATGGGATTTACTGAAAGCAAGCAAAATCCCGGTTATACATCTGGGCACTGCATCCTGCGGCAGGGCCGCGGGCGCCATGGAAGTGCTGAAAACGGTTCGAAAGATCCTGAAAAAAAACCGACTGAAAGCGAAAATTGTCCAGGTGGGGTGCATCGGGCCCTGTTATCTGGAACCGCTCATGGATATCACGCTACCGGGCCGTCCCCGGATATGCTATTCCAATGTCAGCCCCTCGAAGGCCAAGAACATAATAGAAGCCTATTTTATCAAAGGCGAACCTCGCCTTGACCTTGCGGTGGGTCACTTCGGAGATGATAACAGCCAGCTCACAAATGGAATTCCCAGATTCTTCGATCTTCCCATGCTAAAACCGCAGGTAAGAGTAGTGCTCAGGAACTGTGGATTCATAGACCCGGAGGAGATCGACCATTACTTGGCTAACGATGGGTATGTGGGTATCATGAACGCCTTCGCAAAAAAGCCGGAGGATGTAGTCGCAGAGGTTAAGGAAGCGGGGCTTAGAGGCAGGGGAGGAGCGGGGTTTCCTACCCATAAGAAGTGGGAGATATGCAGGAATTCTCCTGAGAGGACAAAGTATTTGATCTGTAATGCCGATGAAGGTGATCCGGGTGCGTTCATGAACCGATCCCTGATTGAAGGAGACCCGCATTCCGTTCTTGAAGGGATGTTGATTGCCGCTTATGCTATTGGTGCTTCCCACGGATATATTTACATCAGGGCCGAATACCCGCTGGCTATCGATCGTTTAAGGAAAGCCATAACTCAGATGCGAAAGTGCGGCTTTCTGGGTAAGAATATCCAGAAGTCAGGCTTCGCCTTCGAGATTACGATAAAGGAGGGGGCGGGCGCTTTTGTCTGTGGTGAAGAGACCGCACTCATTGCCTCCGTGGAAGGGAAAAGAGGCATGCCCAGGTCGCGACCTCCGTTTCCTGCAGTCAATGGTCTGCACGGCATGCCTACCATAATCAATAATGTGGAAACCCTGGGAACTCTCCCGAACATTATGCGGAACGGATCCTCCTGGTATAAACAGTACGGCACCCGGGGAAATAGCGGCACCAAAACTTTTTCACTGGTAGGCAAGGTGCGCCGTTCGGGGCTCATCGAGGTGCCCCTGGGAATGCCTCTCAGGAAGATAATCTTTGATATAGGGGGCGGGACGAGGAAACCATTTAAGGCCGTCCAGACGGGCGGGCCTTCCGGGGGGTGTCTTTCTGAAGAGTTCTTAGACACTCAGATAGACTATGAATCCCTGGGTGCGGCTGGATCGATTATGGGGTCAGGGGGCTTAATCGTGATGGATGAGGATACGTGCGTAGTAGACATAGCTCGCTATTTTCTGGATTTCACCCAGAAAGAATCTTGTGGCAAGTGCACCCCCTGCCGCGTCGGAAGCAGGCATATGGTGGAGATTCTTGAGGGTATCATAAAAGGACAAGGCCAGATTGATGATCTGGCCAGACTCCAGACCCTGGGCGAAACAATCAAAAGAGGTTCGCTCTGCGGCTTGGGACAAACTGCCCCGAATCCGGTTTTGACCACGCTAAGTTACTTCCGATCCGAATATCTCCTGCACGTGACAGAGAAGCACTGTTCGGCTGCTGTCTGCAGGGAACTCATCGAATATCGAGTGGTCCCGGAAAAGTGTACAGGATGTCAACGTTGCGTCAGCGTTTGCCCAACCGGTGCCATTACCGGCCCCAGAGCGGAACCGCATAACCTCGATCCGACTAAATGTATAAAGTGCCGTGCCTGTTACGAGATCTGTCGTTTTGATGCTATAGCCGGTGATGCTATCATCATCAGGTCCGGGAGGAGATCCTCTGATGAGCAGGCAAAATGAGATGGTAGATATAAACATAGACAATCATATTCTCCAGGTGAAAGAAGGGCTAACTGTACTTCAAGCCGCAGAGGAAAATAACATCTACATACCCACCCTCTGCGCTCATAAAGATCTGACCCCCTTTGGCGGGTGTCGCATGTGCATCGTGGAGGTGGATGGGATGCGTGGTTTTCCTACAGCCTGCACCACACCGGTCAGGGAGGGGATGGTGATAAGAACCCAGACGGCTCAGGTTCGGACAGTGAGGATGGGGATTCTGCAGTTGATCTTGAGTGAGCATACCTCGAGTTGCCTGGTCTGTGACGAGAAAGATGAATGTAAACAATACATGAGCACCATCCGGAAGGCTGGCGTGACGACCGGGTGCGGTTATTGCCCCAACAATGGGCAATGCGAACTACAGGATGTGGTTGAGAGGTTAGGAGTGAAGGAGATCAACTACCCGATTTATTATCGCCAGCTACAGGTGGAAAAGGACGATCCCTTCTACGACCGTGATTACAACCTTTGTATCCTCTGTGGAAGATGCATCCGTATGTGTCAGGAGGTTCGCACAGCTGACGTCTTGGCCTTTAGACAGAGGGGACGCCAGACGACAATAGGCCCGGCTTATGGCCGCACTCACTTCGAAGCGGGCTGCGAATTCTGCGGGGCATGTGTCTCCGTATGCCCTACCGGGGCTCTCTCGGAAAAAACCAGGAAATGGGAGGGTGAGGCGGAACGAGAGGAGACCACCACGTGTCCTTTGTGCGGAGTAGGGTGTCAAATGCGGCTTCTGGTAAGAGGTAACAAGATCATAGGAAGCCTACCCGAGGAAGACCCGCTGGTGAATGGTGGACAGCTCTGTGTTAAGGGGAGGTTCTGTATTACCGAACTGGTAAATAACCATCAACGCCTGAAAAAACCATACAGGATCGAGAATGACACAGAAGTAGTAATCTTCTGGGAGGAAGCTATCGAGTTGGCTGCTGATAGACTTTCAAACTGCTCCCCTGAAGAGTTCGGCATGCTTATCTCGCCTAACTGTTGTAACGAAGACTTATACATCGCCCAGAAATTTGCACGAGTCGCTATGGGCTCGCACAATATCGATACTGCTGCAAGAGATTTCTATGGATCTGGTTTCAACGCCTACCTGGACCTTTTGAAAATGAGTGTTCCTCTTTCGAACCTCCGGCAGGCCTCAATCATCCTCTGTGTCGGTCTGGATACAAGATTCGGAAGATCGGTGGTGGGCGTCGAACTCCGGAAGGCGATTAAAGAAGGAGCAAAAATCATTACCATCCATCCCTGGCATCATAATATTGCGATGATCGCCGATAAATGGTTTCAATCGGTTCCTGGTAAGGAAATCAATCTTCTCCGTTCTCTTGTAAACTTTACAGAAAAAAAGAAGAAAGGTGTTTCACAGCCCGGGTCAAAGGTGAAGACGGCGAGTTCTAATGATGAGCTTCTCACAATCGCCAAAATGCTTAAAAAGGCCTCCTCCGCCGTTATTCTTGTGGGTTCAGAATTTCTGCAGCATGATAAGAGCCCGCAAGTTCTCGAGGCTGTTGCCAAATTGGCGCAAAACATCGGTGCCGGGGTTCTCCCCTTACCGGCTCAGAACAATCTATTCGGTTCAATTCTCATGGGAGTCTACCCTGAGTTTCTGCCCGGAGGATTTTCTTCCGCCATCAAAAAAAGGTTGGCCAGTCTCGGAAAAATGTGGGGTGCAGATGTCCCCGGTTTCTCCTCTCGAGGGAAAACGGCAACACGCACATCGTGGTCGAAAGTGAAAGCGCTTTATCTTATAGGGGAGGTTCCCCCGGACTATGGCCGGTCTCCTGTTTTCTCGATTTTTCAAAATATCTATCCCCCCGATCCCTTGCATGGAGCTGATCTCGTTCTTCCTTCGTCGGCTTTCACTGAAGTGGACGGGACATTCATCAACGGTGAGGGTCGAATTCAGCGGGTAAGAAAAGCCGTCGATCCTCCAGGTGAGGCTTTGCCCGATTGGGAGATTCTCTGCCGGATCGCCCGGAAAATGGGAGTCAAAGGGTTTGATTTCTCCAGTGCCCGCGAGATTCACGATGAGATCTCCTGTTTGGTAAGTGGTTTTGAGGAC
>CBEWDL010000039.1:0-20922 GCA_965555375.1 uncultured bacterium | reverse complement strand
CTTATAGTCTTTGCTCCTGTAAATCTGACTGAACCTGGAATAAAGAGTATTTTTCTTCAATTGATAGACCATTAGTAGAGTAAAATACTCGATACTCGGCCGTAGTCGCAATTCTTATTTCCCAGACAGCTGGATTGTGGTAGCCATAAAATCTGTGATTCTATCAGTAACTGCTTCAAAAAAAACAATTCAATGTCGATTAGTTTGACAAAATTCGACTGATGGGATAATCTGTGGATCGAAACATACGTGGGAAGGAAGACTATGTCGTCTATGCGGCGTCTTGTAATTGATATCGGCACAAATTCCGTTCTGGCCCTTCTAGCCGATGTTTCCGGGGATGATCCGGCAGTTGTCTCAGACCGCAGGATGACCACCAGGCTGGGGGAGGGACTGGCTGGCTCCGGTCGTCTTTCTCCGGAGGCGATGATGAGGACAGCGGATGCCGTCTCTATGCTCATGGAGGATATCGTATGCGATTCTGTCATACTCATCGGCACCGAGGCTTTGCGAACAGCCTCCAATGCATCCGAATTTACCGACCTTCTACATAGACAGGTAAAGCAGAAACTGACGATCCTGACCGGCCTCAAGGAAGCTGAGTTGACATACCTCGGCGCCCTTCATCGATTGAATCTAATAAGCAAAAGGGTCCTCATCGTCGATGTGGGCGGAGGATCCAGCGAGTTTATCCTGGGCAAAATGGAGGGAATAATCGATATCTGCAGTATTCCTATCGGTGCTCTTAGACTGAGAGAATCGCCAGTCGAAGATAGTCTAATTCATTATTACGATCGTGCCTTCGAGATTCTGGCCGATAAATTGACCTTTGCCCGGGAACTCGATGCGGGAGAGCTTATTGCCACCGGCGGCACCATCACCTCCGTTGCGGCTATAGCCCTGGGCCTGAAAAAATATGAACCAGTTTCGATCCACGGATACAATCTAAGCGTAAAAACATTAAATGAGATCGCCTCAAGATTTGATAACCAGAGCCTCAAGAAGCGCAGGATGCTGATCCCTTTTGATCCGGATAGGGCCAATCTAATTCTGCCGGGAGCGGGAATATTCCTGGCCGTTCTCGGTATCTTAAAGGCGGAAGAGCTGATCGTTTCCGTTGGCGGCCTGCGTTTCGGCGCCGCCTTATATCCCGGGAGGATGATAAATTGAAATTTTGTCGGATTTTTAGCTTTACCAGGAGTATAGAGAGGCCTATTTTACAATGCTAATGATTTACTGTCAGCTTGAGGAAGGAGTCTAATGGGCGACCTTATGCGCACAAAAATAATTCTCTCCATATTCTTAAGCATATTTTTCTGCATAAACATATCCTGCGATGGCGATAGTGCAACTGAACCGCACACTCCCGGTTTATCGGATATAGTGCTGGAATTGAATCATTATTTCGCCGATTCTATCATCGTCTCAATCGTGGCGACGGATCCTCAGGGGATCGATGATATAGACTCAGTCCGGGGATGGTACAGTTATCTTGGAGATGATCTATCCTCCGAATATGTTCTCTTTAGAGATGATGGTCTTGACCCGGATACAGTTGCCGGCGATAGCAGATATTCCGTAAAATTCTTGCCGTCTGACGGAGAATTCCAGTTCGGTTTTTATACATTCAGTGCACAGGCGATGGATAAGAGCGACAATATTTCAATGCAGCTCGATACTCTTTTCTGGACGGTAGATAGCGATAAGCCGATTTTGTTTAATCCCATCGGGCCTGATTCGCTGGAAAAAGGATCGCTGGATATATACTATATATTCATTAACGCCTACGATCCGGACGGGTTGGCGGACGTTGACTCCGTTTACTTCATTGTAGCCAGACCGGACGGTTCATCTAATGGGAACCATCTATATTTACATGATGATGGGGAACTCGGAGATATCGAAGAAGGAGACAGTATTTTTACGCTGGGTATTCAGGCCCCCGCTCCGCAAAATCAATCAGGTGATTACATCTTCACTTTTTATGCATTGGATATGCAGGGCAACCCATCCAACAACCCGGAAATAGTAATAACAGCATATTAGAGAGGGTAGATGAAAAAGCTGACAACCGTGTTGATCCTGATATTGCCGGCAGCCACAGCCATAGGCTCCGTATCCGTCAGTCTTCAGGACGGCATATCGGGATTGACATCGAACTCCGTAATCGATATCGCCCATGACTCGTCATCTATATGGTCGGGGACCGGTGGGGGGGCGGCGGTTACTTTCAATGAGGGCGAAACCTGGACCACCTATGGCGAGGGCCATGGTTTGCCGAGAGATGAAGTTTCGGCGCTGGCCGCCAATGACCGGGGTGTCTGGGTCGCCAGCTCCCATTCGGAAACCGTCGGCAGTGAAAGCGTGCCTTTTGGCGATGGCATATCTCTGACCACTGACGGCGGTGCAAGCTGGGAAACCTTTATACCGAAACAGATCACCTGGCCGGGCATGCTCTCCTATGATCTGGCGATTTACGATTCTATCGTTTTCTCGGCCTGCTTCTATGGAGGGCTGATACGCTCCACCGATTTCGGTCTGACCTGGGAAAACCTTTATCCATCCCAGCTTGATTCCATTAATTCCGATTCGGTAGATTATAACAACAATATCTTCAGCAGGCTCACAAATCGATTTTTCTCCGTGCAGACCGATACCACCGCATTCCCGGACACCTTCTCCGTCTGGGGCGGAAGCGCGGCTGGAATCACGCACTTCTATTTTCTCAAAGATACAACTACCCAGACCTTCAATACCTACCCCGATTCCATTTATCAAATCACCCACGATGATACGACCGTTACCGATTCGCTGAGGCTTCCGGGCGATTTCGTCGTCGCCCTCGGCGTGCAGAAGACTCCCGAAGGCAGAACAATCTGGGCTGGCTGCAGGCCGGCTTTTTCCGGCTACCTGAGAGTTGCCTATTCTCATGATGATGGGGCAATATGGCATGAGGCTCCTATAGGAGGGATATCGAATACTGTCGAGGCCTGGGATTTCTCATTTGCCAACGATACAGTATATGTCGCTACCGGATACGGTCTTTATATGTCCTTCGGTGATTATTCTTCATGGATTCGGCTTTCGGGATTTGTGGATTCGGAGGACCAGACATTCTACCAGGATGATGCCCCGTTTTTTTCAGTCGATGTGGTCGATGGCGTCGTCTGGGGCGGCGGCTCCGATGGCATTGTAAGGGGCCTTCCCGACAGCGATTGGGACGTGTTCCGCTCCAGTCGCGACCCGGAGGATCATTATGCTTATCCGTCGCCGTTTTCGCCGATTCAATCAACCAGAAAAGGGACAACGATTCATTTTAAGCCGGCAACCGACACTTGGGCCACCATCGGTATCTACGACATTAATCTCGAAGTGGTTAAGACGGTCGTTTCCCGAATATTCCGGCGCGGGGGCGTGGAATCGGACGATATCGTCTGGAACGGCGCCAACGATGATGGAGATTTGGTGGCCAACGGCGTTTATTTCTATAGAATTGAGCTTGACTCCGGCGATGATCTCTGGGGAAAGGTGGTGGTGATCAAATGAGATATACTATTCTTTCCCTGTTGGCTTTGTTGTTATCTGCTCCCGTCGCCTTTGCATCCGGGGCTGGAGGTTATGCTGGGGCTTTTTTGAGAAACGGTATCGGAGCGCGTCCCCTTGGAATGGGTGGTGCTTATACGGCGGTCGCTGAAGGAGCTGAGGCGGCGTATTATAATCCTGCGGGTCTGGGTTTCATACCGAAAATCATGTTCACATCGAGTTACAAGACCCTTTCTTTAGACCGGCATTTCGGACATATTGCCATTTCTTTCCCCATCAGGGGCGAGGCCGCCATGGCCGCCAGCTGGATTAACGCCGGCGTATCCGATGTTATCGGCCGAGGAGAATCACGCCAGATCTTCGGGGAGATCGGCAACAGCAGTAATGCATTCGCCGTCTCATTCGCCAAAGCGCTCAGCCCTCAAATTTCATTCGGAGCTAACCTGCAATATATTCAGGAAAAGTTGGATGACCTCGAAAGCTTTGCAGTCGGCCTGGACGTTGGCGTTATGGGAAAACCTCGTGAGAACATCTCTGTTGGCGCAGTCTTTAAGAATCTCGGTTCCAATTATCGCTGGGAATCAAGCAAGTACTGGAGCGGAGGAGGGACCTACGACGAGGAGTTTCCGATAGTCATGAGATTCGGACTTGCTGGAAATTTCATGTCGGGAAGATTGATTCCCGCAGTAGATCTTGAAACCAGCGACAAAAGCGAGTTTAAATTCAGAGCCGGCGGCGAATACTGGTTCACAAAAAAGGTTATTAGAGTGGTTGAAGACGAGTATGAAGAGGACGTCTTTTTGGAGATTGAAGAGGATTTCCGCCTGGCCGGATTGAGAATCGGGCTCGATAGGGGAGTCCCGACATTCGGGGCTTCGGTCTTTCAAGAATTCGGCGGGATAACTTTCGGCCTTGAATACGCATTTCTGATCGGCAGGCATGGAACATCTGCAGGACATTTATTCACGATGAATATAGGTTTTTAATGACATGAAATTATTGAACTTCATTGTTCCCCTGGCGGTAATTGCATTATGCGGCACATCGCGCGCCGTCGTAGGGGAAAGCTCCTTTGAATTTATGCTTTTAGGAGTCGATGCCAGGGCGTCGGCTATGGGCGAGGCCTTTACAGCCGTCAGCGGCGATGTTGGAGCGCCGTTTTTCAATCCCGCCTCCGCCGCCATGATGAACGGCACCGAGTTTTCATTTGCGCACATATCGTATCTTGAGGATGTCAGCATCGAGCAGTTTTCGCTTCTGACACGTTCTAAAAGCCTGCGTTATGGTCTCAGCATCAACATCGGTAGCGTGGTCGATATTGAACGCCGGGGAGACTCGCCGACCGATGAACCACTGGGCACATTCGATGAGCACAACGTGACAGCGTCCTTCTTTATTGCCGCCCCGATTACCGAGAGACTCGCTATCGGTAATTCCGCCAAGATCGCCTATGAGAAACTCGATCTGGAGGATGCCACCGCCCTGGCGCTGGATATCGGCGTTTTCTTTACCCTGACTCCGGAGATAGCCATCGGCGGATCGATCCGGAATTTCGGCACCAAACCGAAATTCATAAATGAATCGTTCGACCTTCCACGAGAATACAGGGTCGGCGCATCCTATAGAACCCCAAAAGAATCCCGCTATGAGGGTATCCTGTTATCCGCAGATCTTTTCAAGCCGGAATGGGGCAACAAAAGCTCCAAATTCAACATCGGCGGGGAATACAATTACGAAAACATCGTTTTCTTCAGGGCGGGATACTATTTCGGGTATGATTCGAGGTCGATCTCCGTCGGAGGCGGTCTTGCTTACCGGAACTATCTCTTCGATTACGCCTATGTTCCCATGAAAAACAATCTCGGCAACACCCATCGCTTCACACTGCGGATCAGATTGTAAGGACTGTCATCGCGAGGAGTCCCGCCTTTGGCGGGACGACGAAGCGATCCCCCAAAATCACTTTCATAATTTTGTAAAACCTGAGCCTGAAAATTCTGTGGTGTCGGGTCGCCCGACCCGACACCTGGTTTCCCTTAGAATATTTTTCCATTGACCGCAAGCTCTAACCTTATAAATTAGGGCGCAAATGTTGATGTAATAGAAAAAAAGGAGTCTGATGTGGCTAAATACAGGATTGCATGGATGGCCGGCGACGGGGTCGGTAACGATGTTATGGAGGCTGCCCGCCTGATTCTGGATAAGATTAACCTGGATGCTGAGTATATCGCCGCCGATATTGGCTGGGAGTTCTGGCGGACCGAGGCAAATCCGCTTCCCGATAGAACCATAGAAATACTGAAGAATACAGACTGCGCCTTATTCGGCGCCATCACCTCCAAGCCCAAGGAGGAGGCCGAAAACGAGCTCATCCCGGAGCTTCAGGGGAAAGGTCATGTCTATTCATCCCCCATCGTGGGTTTAAGACAGCGATTCAATCTCCGGACGAACCTCAGACCCTGCAAGGCCTACCCCGGCAATCCTCTGAATTACAGGGATGATATAGATATTACCGTATTTCGGGAAAACACCGAGGATTTATACTCCGGCGTTGAGTTCTTCCCCCTTCCCGATGAACTTCGCGCAACGCTGAAAAAACTTAATAAGAAAATGGCGCGGTTCGACTGGTCTCCCGATGACAAGACCGCCCTCTCATGCCGCATTGTCACCGAGAAAGCCTGCCAGAACATCGTCCGGGCCGCCTTTGAATACGCCGTCAAGAATGACAAAAGCTCGGTTACCGTGGTCGAGAAGCCCAACGTCATCCGCGAGACGTCCGGGCTGATGGTTCGCACCGCCCGCAAAGTGGCCAGGGATTTCCCGAAAATTCCCCTCTGGGAGACCAATATCGATGCTATGTGCATGTGGCTGGTGAAAAATCCGCAGGACTATTCGGTGCTGGTGACATCGAACATGTTCGGCGACATCATCTCCGATCTCTCCGCTCAGCTTGTCGGCGGATTGGGGTTCGCCTGTTCCGGCAACATCGGCGATGATTACGCCGTCTTCGAACCGACCCATGGCTCGGCCCCGAAATATGCCGGCCAGTATAAGGTCAATCCCTTGGCCACCCTTTTAACTGTTAAGCTAATGCTCGACTGGCTGGGTGAATTAGATAAGGCAACTGCTCTTGAAAGCGCTATCGCGGATGTTATCAAGGAGGGTAAGGTTCGCACCTATGACATGGGCGGCAAAAATACCACCCTCGAAGTGGCGCAGGCTGTAGCGGCACGCCTCTAAGAAATCTACTCCTGTGTGCGGTCAAGTCTCTTTACGAGCCGTATGGCCGTACTTGACCGCTTGACGGGTGAGGCGGGGAATGTAGGCGGCCAGTTTATCTGGCCGCGCCAGGTTGTTGGGAGATAAACTCCCAACCTACAGAAAACGGTCGGGTGAGGTAACTCTACGAGCCGTTTTATGTGGCGTTAGAAGTTACTTCTGACGCCTTAACCTCGATGTCGAAAGTAACTTCCCCACGGACCCTTGTGGCCGACATCACATAAACCAAATCAGCCTTGGGTGGCATGCTTTCCCGAAGGGTAAGCATGCTCAGGTCTTTGACCGGAGCATGGCACCCGGGCGGGAGGGCTCTGGGGATTTACACCATCTGGGTTTTGATGAAGGATGAGACGATAGCGCTCTTCGGCCCAGCGACCAGCAGTAGGTCGGGTTCCGAATGAGCGGAGCGAATGAGAAACCCGACGCTATGTCTATGATTTTCGAAACTATCTGTACTTCTGTATCAGAATATTCTATTATTGTGAACGCAGCCACCTGAGTATGTTGCAAAGAGCTTGGCAATCTGCTTCCAGGTAGACCTTTAGCGTATTCATCTCTTCTGATTCTATGGGATTCTCTTTCTCATACGCTTTCCAACCCATTACCATCGCCCGCAACCCTTCATCAAGTTCCCCGGGCCAGTTTGTTTGAAAGCGAGAATCTAATATCCCTAACCCATTGCTTATTTCTTTTAATCCATAGCTTAAAGAACCGGGAATAGCCGTCGGTCCTTTCAAAAACACCTTCTGAAGATCCATCAAAGGTAGTTTACGAAACGGATGAATCTCAGGTAATTGGTGGCGATCGGACGCACGCTTTAATTGCCAAGATTCTACGGAGGTCCAGTGATATAAAACAACGTTATCACTACCGTTCAAATTCCGATCTGTAGCATCATTGAGAAATTCAACAAAGTCTTGAAACATTTTCATTTCTGAATCTGGTGTTTCCGCATCAGCAATAAAATACTTGAAAGCCCAGCGATCATTATCTACCCATCCGATTCCAATCATAAAAATCATCTCGTATCCTTCAAGCGTGGGCCACTGCATATCAAAATCTACATTAAGATTTGTGAAGTATTCAAAATCAATATAGAATTCGCGCTGCTTTCTAGGCGGGATAAGATCGGAAGGCGGGAAAATAGGTGAATTCGATCGATTGGCCTCAAGTATAGCTCGTATCTGCTTTGATTTTACCGGGCCTAAGCCCTTACAATGCTCAAATGGAATGGTAGCCGGTTCTTTTTCATACATTGATTTAAGATTGGGGAACCCCATTTGTTTAAGTGAATTCTTGGCAATATTTCCTATTTGATATAGAAGGCAGGGATCACCCCCTGGAGTTTTCTCTTTCGCTATGATATTTTTAGCGGAACGCCATCTCTCATCATTGTTTGAAAGATTGATATGCACTATCTCATCGTCCCACGGAGTATATTTTCTTCCATTAGTCTTAATTTCCACAAAACTATCGCGAATAGAGGCAAGGTCTTTATCGAGAGGTTGATCTAAAACAGAGATAACATTGACAGATAACGGTTCAAAAATTCTATCACGAGCTATGATAAATGATCTTTCGGGCATTAATCCTTGAATATGGCCGAGGATATAAGAATATAACTTTAGTTGACCCGCGTAATTTTTAAAATCAAGAGCCTTCAGCGATTGATCTAATTTAGTAGTAAATTTAATATCAAGGATAACGTAATGACCTTTTTTACGGTTATCTGCCAAGTTTGCGGCTATAGCGTCTGAATTGAAATCGTCTACAACCTTGGGGAATATTTCCTTAAACCATGATGTATGCGCAATGAGATCAGGCACTCCATAAATACGCTCAGGTGCCCACCACAGAGCTGGCTGAGAAATTAGTGGAATTCCCTGATGCAAAAGATCAACCGTAACCCTAAACTTTTCTAAAGAGCGTGCTTCATATGCTTCGCTACATACACGAACTGCGGCCGACGCCATTTCTTGTATCCACTTTTTTTCAAAATCAAGCCCCTTTCCTATAATAAAATTAAAGAACTCATAGGGTGAGCTATCAGGTTCTAAGCCGTGTTCTTTTCCATGAAACTCGAGCCAAGTAATGCCAGGGTCATCGAACATAAAAGGGCGAATTCGTGAAGCTGACATCCAATCTTCCGGAACTTCCAAATTCCCCCCCGTCGCAATCTTAAAAAGAGAATCCTTCATCATTTTTAAACCCCTTTTTGCTACCATCTATTACAATGGATTCCAGATATCTAGATAAACACCTTTCCTCTATTCCCGGGGGGGATGTTGCCGCCCAAAACGCAAGGCGGCTATGCCAATAAATAGAATGTGGCCCCCTTTGTCAATATATTTTTATTGCGCCGTCGGGAACCTCATGCGAGTCGTAGACCTTTCCCGACGGTCTTTGCTTGATGTCAGGAAGGGGTTCCTGGCATCGCGGTAATTTCCTATTTGTAGGGGCGAATTGACATTCGCCCGTTAATGGCCCCGGGAAGGCAATGTGGCTTATTCTTTCTTGGTTCGTGTTTCTATTCACTTGTTGGAAATCGATCTTTGGCCGGCTTTACGGTATCTCTATTGCGGACCTTGCCATCCGGGCCATGAATACGCACCTCGCCTCCGCCGGTGTTGGCTGCCAGCCGTCTTGCTATCCGCTCAGCATCGCGCCGGGTCTTTGCTAAATCGCTGGGATTATCGGCCCCTTCACGAGTCACTCTCCACTTACCGCAGTCTTTGTCTTCGGAAACATGAAAGTTTGCCATTATTTTTCACCTCTCATTTCTAAATTCGAGTCCGGCAACTCATACTTATATATACAAGGCATCACGCCTCTCCTCTATTCCCGGGGGGGATGTTACCGCCCAAAACGTAAGGCGGCTGTGGCAATGAAGAGAATGTGGGCCCCCTTTGTCAATATCTTTTTTATTGCGGCGCCGGGAACCCCTTCGCGACGCTTGGCAGCCAGGTTGTTGGGAGATAAACTCCCAACCTACAAAAGCCGTTGCTTGATGTCAGGAAGGGGTTCCTGACATCGCGGTAAGATATTTGCTATTTGTAGGGGCGAATTGATATTCGCCCGTTTATGGCTCTCTTGATTCCCATCCTACAGATCCTTGACTGCCTGAGGGTGGCAGGTACGGAGACCTGCCATCGCATAAAATCCCCGCGTGCCCTTCGGGGATCTTCGATTACGCGGGAATAACAGGAGAATACAATTTATATGAAGAGCGCAGATTAAATCCGCTACTCTCCTCTGCCCGTGCCCAGCATTATGCCGATCGGCTTGAGCGGCTCGACGTGGTCGCAGACAACCTTCATGGCCGCCGTTATCGGTACGGCCAGGATGATGCCGATAAATCCCCAGAGCCAGCCCCAGTACATGGCCGCTAAAAGCACCGCTAACGTATTCAGATCGACCGAGCCGGAGGTTAACCGCGGCGTAATAACGTTACCCTCGATAAACTGGATGACCAGGAAGAAGATTGCCACATAGACCATGTACAAAACCGAATTATACTGAATGCCGGCCACTATGATAGGCGGGATGGCGCTTAAGATAGAGCCGACAAACGGTATCAAATTCATGATACCGACCAGCGGGCCCCAGATATAGGCGTATTTGACCCTGAAAATGAGAAGCCCGATAGTAACAACCACCGCCAGCGCCACGGCCACCGTGAATTTCACCTGTATGAATCCTTTGAGCTGTCTGCTGATCTCCTGCAGGATACCCTCGGTCGCCTTCGTCTGCCGGCTGCCGAAAATAGATTTTAGTTTCCTCTGAAACATCTCCGAATCTAAAAGCATAAACAAAGTCAGGAAAAACATCAAAAGCGATCCGAAAGTGAAACTGGTGATCGAGCCCAACCCCTTGAAGAAATATTTGCCGGCCTGCTGAACCTGCCCGGTGTCCAGTTTGAAATCCTCCGGTCTTCCGAGGCCTCCCGGAGGATAGCCGAGGTACCCTTCTAAGGAAGTCCGCCACGCGTTCAACGTCATTTCGACCTTATCTTTATACTTAGGCAGGGCCGAGGCGAAATCCCCGATTTGCCCGATAAGCAGGATTACTATCAGCGTGAAAACGCCAAGCACGATCAGCATTACAATCAACACCGCCGGAGTATGGGGTATTCTAAATCGTTTCAAAAGATCGACAAGCGGCAATAACAGATAGGTCAGCGCCGCCGCAACCACTATGGGTATCAAGATCGGGCTGGCGTAATAGAAAAAGGCAGTCGCCGCCGCCAGCGCCAGTATCGGCATCATAATCGATTGTATATCAATGTCTCGGCCATCAGGCATGATTATTCCCCCTGGGTTATATAATCTGTTATTTCCCTCTTGAGCATATCGTCGATGCCATCCATATTCCGGGATTCTCCCCGCTTAATCATCTGCTTTATATCATCGACAGATTCGACTTTCAATAGCTTTATCGCGGCTGCCAGTTTCCTGGGCGTTATTCCCGGCCTTGCCAGAAGCGGCCTGAATGAAGCATAGCCCATGGCGCGCCATTTTTCGAGCGTCGGGAATGTGCCATCCTTTAAGGCAGTTTGGATCTTCTCGGATATCGCCTTGCCGACTCCGGGAATTGCTTCTATTTCCTCCGGCGACATGGCGCTTATCTGGCGGTCAAGGCCGGCGATATTGGCTGCCGCTTTGCGGTATGATCGTATCCTGAAATGATTCTCGCCGGCGATCTCCATTATGTCGGCCAGCTCGACGAAAAGCGATGCCAGATCTTTATTTGTCATTTTGCACCGATCAGTTTCTTGAATGCGGCCTCGTTGAGAATCGATATCCCCAGTTTCCGGGCTTTATCAAGCTTGCTCCCCGGGCTTTCGCCCACCACCATGTAATCGGTCTTTTTCGACACCGATGATGTTACCTTACCACCCAGGTTTTCAATTGCTTTCTGCGCCCCGGAGCGGCTGAACATCTCCAGAGCTCCTGTCAGCACGAAGGCTTTACCGGCAAGAGAACCGCCTTTTATCGCGGTTTTTGTTTTCGGAAACGTTACGCCTGATTTTCGAAGCTTGTTTAGAATTTCGATATTTGTTTTGTCCTTGAAAAACGAGTAAACCGAGCGGCCCACGACCGGGCCGATGCCTTCCACTCCCTGGAGGTCGTCCTCGGATGCCGACATCAGGTTCTCTATCGATCCGGAATAAGAGGCCAGCAAATTAGCGGTGTTCTCGCCGACTCCGAATATTCCCAGGGCGTAGATTATTCGCGAAAACTCCCGGTTTTTCGAGGCCTCAAGGCCGTCAACGAGATTCTGGAACGATTTCTCTCCCATCCGTTCAATACTGATTGTTTCGTTCTTCTTTTCATGTAACAGGTATAGATCGGCAACATCTTTGATGAAGCCCTTTTCAATAAACATCTGGACGGTTTTGTAACCGAGACCCTCTATATCCATCCCGCCCCTCGATGCGAAATGGAAGATCCGTTCTATTAACTGAGCCCGGCAATATAGCGACGTGCATCTGGTCGCCGCCTCATCGCCGATTCGTTCGACATGGGAGCCGCAGACGGGGCATTTATCCGGCATCATGAACTCTTTCTCTTTGCCGGTTCTTTTTTCCTTGATGACCTTGACCACTTCGGGGATGACATCGCCCGCTCTCTGCACCACAACCGTATCGCCGATCCGCACGTCTTTCCGCCTGACTTCATCCTCGTTGTGCAGGGTCGCTCGCGAAACGGTCACGCCGCCGACCTGAACCGGCCTTAGATGCGCAACCGGCGTCAGCGTCCCGGTTCTGCCGACCTGCACGTCGATATTTTCAACCACGGTTGTCTTCTGCACGGGCGGGAACTTCCAGGCTACCGCCCAGCGAGGGGAGCGTGAAAGCTCGCCGGCGATCTCCTGCTGATGATAGGAATCGACCTTTACGACGATGCCATCGATATCATAGGGCAGGTTTTCCCGTTTTGACAATATCTTTTTATAGTAGCGTTCCACATTTCCGACAATAACGAATTTATCCAGGTGCTCGCTGATCTTGAAGCCGGTCGACTGTAAGTATTTCAACGTTTCGTAATGGCCGTCGAAGGAGATCCCTTTTGTCGAGCCGATCCCATAAGCGATAAATCTTAACGGCCTTGAGGCGGTAATTCTGGAATCAAGCTGCCTCAATGACCCGGCGGCCATATTGCGCGGATTGGCAAAAAGCTCCTCGCCGGATTCGCCTCGCCGTTTGTTGAATTTTTCAAAATCATCCTTATGGATGAAGACCTCGCCCCGGACCTCCAATAATTCCGGAGGATTATCGCTCTGGAGCCTTAAGGGGACGGCCTTGACGGTCCTCAAATTCGAGGTTACTTCCTCGCCGGTAACACCATCGCCGCGGGTCGATCCGGATATGAGGATGCCTTTCTTATAGATAAGCTCGACTGCCAGCCCGTCGTATTTTGGCTCGACTGCATATTCGATATCGCCACCCTCGCCGGCGATGAGCTCATGCATGCGGCGGTCGAAATCGAAAAAATCCTCCTTTGCGGTCGCCTTGTTCAGAGAGAGCATCGGGACGGAATGTTTTTTCGAGGGAAACTTATCCAGCGGGGGCGCGCCGACCCGCTGCGTGGGGCTGTCCGGCGTTTGAAGCTCGGGATGCTCCTTCTCCAGCTTGACCAGCTCATCGAATAGCCGGTCGTATTCGGCATCGGAGATCTCCGGGGAGTCGAGGACATAGTAGCGGTGGTTGTGGTGCTCGATCAGCCGGCGGAGTTCTGCGGCACGCTTTTTATGGCCGGGGTCGGTTTTCACATTGCAAAAATAGCACAGCGCCAGCGGCGGTGTCAATTTGGATTAAGAGAGACGGGGCGATCTGATGGGGTGGAAAGCGGTCAGGTCACGCCCTTGCGGATTATGACCTGACCGAACACAAGAAAAGTGGATTCCCAATCAAGGGGCTTGTTGAAAAAGTCGTTGTCTATAATTTTGGGATATACTAATAGATAGTATGCAAACCAGAAGAGAGCGTCAACAGACCGGGATGATGCTTTTGCCGCCTTTGGAAGCATTTATACCTGATGATCACCCTCTTAGGCGGATCAACCCCGCCGGAGGCGGGGGATTTGAGTTTTGTTCACGAGGCGGTGCGTGGGCGTTATTGCCAGGACAATGGGTGGCCGTCGATTGATCCTGAGGTAGTTATTCGTTTGTTTTTACTGCAGGCAATTGAAGGGATATCGCATGTTCGGGAGTTGATGCGTCAGGTGCATGTAAACTTAGCATATCGTTGGTTTATCGGGTATGATCTTGATGAGGAGCTTCCTGATCACCCGACCTTATCGCGGGCCTTGGATCGTTTTGGGGACGAGGTATTTGATGAGTTGTTTAAGCGGAGCATATCTCAGTGTAAGTCGAGGGGGTTGATTGAGGGGCGGGTCTTGCATTTGGATGCGACGACGATTAGGGCGGACATAGATCGTGATCGGGTTGGCAAGGCGGATAGCCCTGATCCTGATGCTCGTTATGGTCATTTTCCTGATGGTCGGAGGCTACCTGGGTATAAACAACAGACAGTTGTTGATAACCAGTCTCGGGTGGTCGTTGGCGTATCGGTTGCACCGGCGAATCAGGCTGAGTCGTAGGTCGGGTTCCGAACGAAGTGAGAAACCCGACGCCCGAGCCTCCATTACAATCCATTTCCCCCTTGCCTTCCACACAAAAAATCCGTAATTAGGAATCGAAATCGTAGGGGCGAATTGATATTCGCCCTTGATGTCGTGGCGTTTTGCAATACGCCCCTGCAAAAAAACGATAAATCGTAGGTCGGCAGCTTGTCTGCCGACGGGATGCGGGCAATAAATTGCCCGCCTACAAAAAGGATAGAGATTCATGCCAAAACCAATCTCTCAACAAATCTCGGAGTTCGCGGTTAACCTTAAATACGACGATCTCCCCAGGGAGGTCGTCGGTGAGGTCAAACGCTACCTCTATGACTCGATTGGCTGCGCCTACGGCGGCTATCACACTAAAGATGTCAACATCCTGCGGGATATTTATATGGGAATGGGCGGGGAGGACGAGGCCACGCTCATCGGCTTCGGCGATAAGATGCCGGCGGTCAACGCCACCTTGGTCAACTCCCTTATGATCCGGGCCCTCGATTTCAACGATATCTACTGGAAAGAGGACCCCTCGCACCCGTCTGATCTGATCCCCGCCGCTCTGAACGTGGGGGAGATGGTCGGCGCTTCCATGAAGGAGGTTATCGTCGCCATCGTGCTGGCCTACGAGTTCGAGCAACGCCTATGCGAGTTCGCCAAACCGGGTGTCCGGGAGCGGAAATGGCATCACGCAACCCTGACCCAGTTCGTTTCGCCTATTGTTGCCGGGAAAATCCTGGGGCTGTCTGTCGATCAAATGGTCAACGCCATCGGCATCAATGGCTCCCACAATCACACTATCGGCTGTCCCACCGCCGGCAGGCTGACCATGATGAAAAACACGGTCGATCCTATGGCCGTGCAGGCTGGCGTCTTTGCCGCTTTGATGGCTCAAAAGGGGTATTCCGGCACGACCGAGGTCTTCGAGGGCAAAGAAGGCCTGATGGATGTCTTCGGGCCGGACTGGGATGTTGATAAGATGACCGGCGGCCTCGGCGACGATTACCGAATCCTGCAATGCAGCATGAAGGCCTTCCCCACTGAAGCTCTGACTCATACCCACATCACTACCACGTTGAAAGTTGTCACCGGTAATGATATCAAGCATGACGAAATAGATTCGGTAACCGTAACCACTATAGCCCGCGCCTGCGATATCCTTTTCGATCCGCATAAATACCGTCCCGAATCCCGCGAGACAGCCGATCACTCGCTACCGTATTGTATCGCCGCCGCCATCGTCGATCGTCAGATAACCACCAACACGTTCTCCGATGAGAAACTCAAAGATCCACGCATCTGGGAGTTTATCGACAAGATCAAGGCGGAGGCATCGGTTGAGTTCGAGAAGATGTTCCCCGCCAAACAGCCATCGAAAGTGGTTGTAAAAACCAAGGATGGCAAAGAATACTCCGAATATTTAGAATATCCTAAAGGTGATCCGCGCGAGCCGATGACTACCGACGATCTCGAGGCGAAATTCAATGCTCTCTCGGCGAGGCTCCTATCTCCCAAGCGGCAAAGCGAGATCAAGAAGTTGATTTTTGAGTGCGAAAAGGTCTCTGCCATCGATTTCATGAAAAAGCTAACCATATAGGAAACCCATTTCCGATGCCCAGGAAAAAACTGAAACGATTCGCCGAGATTTCAAGATTTGAAAATGTCCTGGAGGATCCTCCTGACCTGAAAGGGAGGTGCCGGGAGTATTTCGGTAACGATAATTCCATAACCCTGGAGCTGGCCTGCGGCAAAGGAGAGTATACTCTCGGCCTGGCCCGGAGATTTCCCGACAGAAATTTCATCGGGGTCGATAGAAAAGGGGAGAGGATCTGGAAGGGCGCCAGAATAGCCCTCGAACAGAATCTAAAAAACGTGATATTCTTAAGGACCGATATCGACCGAATCGCCGATCTATTCGGCGAAAAAGAAATTTCTGAAATCTGGATTACGTTTCCCGACCCGTTCCCCGGGCAAGGCAAAGCCTCAAAACGCCTTACCTCGCCCCCTTTCCTGAATATCTATAGGGATATCCTGAAGATGAATGGCGCCATACATTTGAAGACCGATGATGATGATCTGTTCGACTATACTCTGAGGATTCTAAAAGCCGAAGACTGCATCGTCCACAACATCACTCGCGATCTTTACAAACAGCCTATTTCAAATGAGCTTCTCACTCTGAAGACCACCTATGAGAAAAAGCATATCGAAGCGGGGAAGACGATCAAATATCTACGGTTCGGGTTCGGAAGTCATCAGCCGGATATGCCCAAATATAAGAATGCGAATTCAGGCAAAAGTATGGCCGATGATGTCAGTATCAGGCCGGTCAGGAGCCAGAAATAGAGATGGCAATCGCTTTTAACTCGTTGGAAGTTGGTGTGTCGCCGGAGAAAATCGCATGAAGGCTTTTGTTAACATTCTGCAAAGTTTTGCGATAATATGAGAATGATTATTAAAAAATAACCGATGATTATTAGTAATCGTTTGAAAGGTAATGTCTTACAATCTGGAAGATAAAAACTGATTTTGGCACGGATTTTGAGAAATTAAAGAAATGATAGAGTTTAATATTTTTTGAAGGGTCGGGCAAATTATGAAGAAAATAATTCTCGTTCTCACAATCGGGCTGATGATTGCTCCTGCGGCCAATGCGGTGCCCGATTTACAATTGTTCATAGAAGGGGCTACCTACGACTGGGGTACCGAGACCTGGGTTTCTACATCAAGCTCCGTCAATTTCTATGTAATTTCCGCCAATGACGCCAAATCGGACATCATTGTCAGCATGGCTTTGGGGCCGGGCGATGATCCCAGCGGCATGCTGGTGGATTTCGGTGGCACCATAGTCAATCCTGACGATTGGGTTTACGGTTACGCCCCGATGGATAATGCATATGAGGATTGGGATGGCGGCGAAGATCTTCCCCGGCACGGGATTTATCCTGCCTATTTTGCAGAGGTTCACACCGGGGCTTACGATCTCTCTCAGCTAGTAGGTGACGTGCAGCCTGATGAGAACGGTGATTATTGGGATCCTTCCACCGGTAATGGAGTCGCCAACAAGTCCGGCCAGTATAAAGTATTCAGTGTCGATGTGACCGGACCTTTTACTTATGTTCATTTCGATGCTTATACGCTGAACCTGGATGGAACAGTTGATAAGTTCGCGCCGTTTTCCCATGACGCCTCGATTGTGCCCGAGCCGGGGACGATTATGCTTATGGCTTCAGGGCTGCTCGGCCTGGGGCTTTCCGCAATCAGGCGCAGAAAACGTTAAAAAGACAATTCTGATTACCCTGCAAGCCGCTTCTCGATGAGGCGGCTTTTTTTTTGACCACTTGGATCCTCGGGACGTCGATAAATGAATAAGCGAACAACGGGGAATTATCTTGTATCGACAGCTATAGAATATTATAATTTGTCAATTGAAGTATGGGAGAGGTGGCCGAGCTGGCTGAAGGCAGCTGCCTGCTAAGCAGTTGATGGGGTTAAACTCATCCCAGGGTTCGAATCCCTGCCTCTCCGAATCGCATTCTCCATGGAATCGTAAGAGTCTGAACATAGCCTCGTCTGATGAAGAATAAATCATATAAAGACTGTTGGAGGCTCTACACAAGTCCTGTGGGATGCCTGGAAGATGTGTTAGGTTGCGCCAGTGGATATCTCGCGAGGGTATCTTCTCACATCAACTGTTTTTTTGTCGACAAAATTAGTTCAACGAAATCCGCCCGGATCTCTACAATTGTTTCCCTGTAAACCACGGCTGACAGGATTTTCTTGACAAATAGTGAATCGGGGCTAAATTGTATAGATAGATATTCTATCATGGAGGCATGGAAATGAGGTCTCTTAGCTCATATTGGATTTCGTTTATTGCCATATTGGCCCTTGCAGTTTTCCCCGCCCGGGCTGACTACCACTACGCCAGCCACGAGGGGAGCGACGAATACCCCTACACAAGCTGGGAGACGGCGGCGCTTGTAATTCAGGACGCGGTGGATGCGGCGGATGGGGGCGACACGATCTATGTGGGGGCGGGAGATTACCACCAGCGGGTCATCCTCAATGCCGATTCTCTGGCTCTTATCGGTATGGGCATGGACTCAACCAGAATCTGGTATGATGTTAATTATTGGGAGGTCATAGTCGTTGATTCTATGGCCACTATCTCGGACATTTTTGTCGAACATACGGCAGATTTTATAAATGCAATTTATGCCGGGATTTTCTCGAGCGTTGTTGTGGAACGATGTCGATTCGAAGGTGGAGGGGTCTTTGGCGGTCCCAAGGGAACGATTCGGAATTGCATTTTCAATGGTCCGCATTCTTGGGTAGGCAATGGTATAGGCGACAATTATCTTGAGGTTTCGAATTGCAGGTTTAACGTTACAGAGCATACTCCTATATCCTCCCGTGCTGACACCAATATCATCACCAACAATATAATCAGGGTGGACGGCACGAACATACAAGCGGGGATTAGTCTTGCCGTAGGCCAGGTTTATGATTATGTTGCCAACAATCTCGTCGTAATCCGGGGGCCTGTGTATGGAATGGAGACTGCCCCCCAAAATGAAGGGCTATCTATAGTAAACAATACTGTCGATACTCTTTACAGATGGCAGTTCGAGGCCTGGTATGGCATTCTTGTATCGAGGGACAGTGTTTCTGCTACACTGGCGAATAATACCATAACCGGCGGCGAGATAGCGGGCATAGGTTCATATGGAATCGATAAGACAATCTATGCCAGCTACAACAATCTCTGGGGCAACAGCCAGGATTTCTCAGTTCCCCCCTCCAGTCATGTGGACACGACCTTCGGCATTCTACGTGACTATCCCATGTTTGTGGGGAATGGCGATTACCATCTTCAGGCTTTTTCGCCTTTAATCGACGCTGGCGATCCGGATATACTCGACGTTGACGGTTCCCCTTCGGACATCGGTTTTTACGGGGGTCCCGCCGGGGAATCGTACGGTTATGTCGATCTGCCACCGGGAATCCCCGAAGACCTCTCGGCGGAGGTCGATTTTGACGAGGGTATAATTTACTTAAACTGGCAGTTCAACCATGAGGCTGACTTCAACAGGTATCCGGTCTACAGGGATACGGTCTCTGGTTTCGAGCCGTCGATATTCAACATCATCGCCGAGCCGGAGAGTTCCTATTACGCCGACGCCGACTGGACGCCGGACCATGATTATTATTACCGGATCTCATCGGTTGACGATCAGGACAACATGTCCGATTACTCCGAGGAACTGGAGGTTATTCTGACCTCCATCTGGGGCGAACCCGGGGTGGAGAGGCCGAAGATAACGGCCATAACCAGCAGCTATCCCAATCCCTTTAATTCTCAGACGACGATTGTCTACCATGTGGCCGACATAGGACCCATCCCGGCCCAGATTAATATAGACATTTATGATATTATGGGTCGCAAAGTAAGGGAACTGGTTGATGAGAGAAAGGAGATCGGAAGCCACACAATAACCTGGGATGGCCGGAACGATGCCCGTTCCGATTGTCCCTCGGGAGTCTATTTTGCCAGGATCAGCCAGTGGGGCGAGCCCCGTCTGTCCTCGAAGAGGAAACTGGTGTTATTAAGGTAAGGGGGAGTATCATGCGAAGATTTATCTGTCTTTTATTGGTTTCGTTTTGGTCGGTTCCGATTCTTGCGGAGGATCTGCCGGACAGCGTTTTTCCCTGGGGGGCTTATTCAAACCACCGGCCGGAGGCTGAGCGAGATGAGATGCGAGATACCCTGGGATTCAATTTCATCAACCTGGCCTGGGATACGCGGGATGATCAGGATGTAATAGACTTTATGAGCGACGGTTTTTTTGTCTATCCCAACCAGGGTCCGATCGTCGATGAAACGCAGACCAATTATTTCATGTATGCCGAGGCTCATTATTCGATAATCTCGGCCAACGACGACAGCTCTCAGTATCGGTTTCATTACCGCAACAGCTACGGCTCCGATCCTCTGTATGGATTCTTCCCGTATGAGTATGTCGCCTCCGACACTACGGTTGTCGTCCTGGACACCTTGTGGATGAAACAGGAATACATAAATACGCTATTGAGGCCCAATGCTACTGTCTACTACCGCGTGTTGCATATGAGAATCGATCCCACGGGGGTGGCGCCGGACACGGTTGTGGCTATTCTGATCACGTACAATTGCGACGAGGGGGGCGTCAACAGGACCCCTATGGATTCGGTATTCATGACGGCTGGACAGTTTTCCGATAACACGCCCGTGCTCGTCAACTGCGGCAGTTACGTCAGGGGAAGCAAAAGCCGCACTTCCTTTGCCATAGTCTCCACCTGCAAGACCGAGGTCTACTTCGACTACCTGAAGATATTCTGCACCGACGGAGAAGATCTAATCGACCTTGGCGCTTACAATACTAAGATAAAGCAATCGGCGGCCTCGCTATTCGCCGGGGAGAACGTTGCCGGCTGGTAT
>CBEWDL010000038.1:0-21452 GCA_965555375.1 uncultured bacterium | reverse complement strand
ACAGTGTATTTATGAAAATCCACGCAACATTATTATTTGCTGATGTAGATAAAAACAATCAATTTTGTTTGACAAATCGGCAAACTTATTATATTAGTTAATCGTATAGTGAAATAGACGGCCCGCTGGCGAGACCTGAATAGACATGACCGGGCCACGAGGAATAAGCGTTAAGGGGGAATTATCGAGCGCAAAAGCTAAGAATTTGTGCTGAAAAAAGGATATATAAAATGATTAGAAGGCTTTGTCTTTACTTTGTGATGGCCACAGCCGGAGCCTGCATTGTTGCAGCCTCCGGATGGGCCGCTGAGGATCTCGTCGCATTTGACAGGGCGAAAATATCGGCGGCAAAAACTATATGCGATCTTATGGTAATCGCAAAACTGGATAATAGGGCCGTGGCTTTGTTAAGAAACGGCCATATGGATCGTCTAAAGCTTATTGATGATTCAGCGGTGCTGATCGATCCATCGCCCGATATCGAACAGTTATGGGTAACAGGGCGACACGAGGATCGGCCTGAGCCGCCGGGCATTTTAGTGAGTACACGAAATTTCCATCTTCTTAAATTGTCTTACGGCGAAGCGCAAAATCTGATGGCCTCCGGGGTCCGGCTGTCCAAATGTCAGAGAGTCGATTTACCCTCTGATCCGCCGTTTTTCGTTCCCGCTAAACCGCGGTCACGGGGGGCGCTGATAACTGATATCGATTCTTTAATGGCTCTCGTCTCGGTCGATTCCGTCAGGGCCTATATTCAGCAATTGCAGGATTTCGAGACCAGGTACACCTGCACCGATCGATACTGGGCGTCCACCCAGTGGATTTACGATAGGTTTGCATCCTGGGGATACGAGAACGTAACCTTTCAGGAGTTTCCAACCTGGATGGGCTGCGATTCCCGCAACGTAATCGCCACCAAAATCGGCGAGCTTCATCCCGACAGATTTCTGATTCTCGGAGGGCATTGCGATGCGGTCGTCTATGACGGCGGCGATCCCACAGTATTCGCTCCCGGGGCGGATGACAACGGTACCGGTACGGCCATGGCTATGGAAATAGCCCGCGTGCTGGCTGATACGCCCTTCAAACAATCCGTCCGCTTCGTCGCCTTTGGCGCCGAGGAACAGGGGCTGTTAGGAAGCTGGCATTATGTTGAGGATGCTCTCCAGAGAGGGGAAGACATCGGGCTGATGATAAACGCCGACATGATCGGCAATGTCGCAGATAGCTATCTGAATTTCGAAATAAGATGCAATGAGGGCGGACTTGCATATGGGAGAGTTCTGGAGGAGATTGCTGAAGACTATACATATTTGATACCGGAGATCTATGTGGGAGAGTTCTCCGGCTCGGATCATTTTCCGTTCGATCAATCGGGATTCCGGACGGTTTATTCTGCGGAAAGCGATTTTTCACCCAACTGGCATCGTCAGACCGATATAATCGATAATATCGATGTGGAGTACGCCACGGAAATCATCAGGTCCAATCTGGGCATGCTTCTCATAGCAGTGGAGGCGCCGGCTCCCATAACGGGGCTGGAGGCTTTCAACGCGGGAGACGGCCATACGGTATACCTGCAGTGGGATCAATCGCCCGATATGGAGGTAATAGGATACGAAGTGTATCTCGGAACATCCGAGGAGGGAGCCTCGATTTATGATACCTCGTACGTTACCGCTGACACCGTCGATGGTCTCGAGGAAAACATAATGTATTATTTCGGAGTTGCCGGAATTACAGCCGACGGCGGCCGGAGCCTGATCGAGGAATTTGTTGAGCTTACCACCCACAGCGTTCCCATAGAACCGGATACGTTGGTTGTGGTACCCGAGCAAGGGCGGTTGCGTATCCAGTGGGTTACAACTCCCGAACTCGATTTCGATTATTATCAGGTTTACAGGAGAATCGGCCAGGATGGCGATTATCAGGCGTATCAGCAGATATTTAACGGTCTGGAATTTGTCGATGAGGGCCTCCAGTCGAATATACGCCACTATTACTATGTCACGCAGGTCGATACAACTGGACTTGAGAGTGACCCGTCAAACGAGGATTATGGCAAGATAATCAGTCTTGATTCCGGTATTCTATTCGTCGATGAAACCCGCGACTTCTCCGGAGGCCAGGGAAATCCTACCGACGAGGAACAGGATCTGTTTTTTGAATTTATATCGGAGGGATATCCGATAACCTTCCATGATATCGTCGACGAGGGTTTGTTGAGAATCAACGACATGGGTCCTTTTTCGACATTGGTCTGGGTGGATGATGATCCGACAACCCAGTATCTGGCCGAAATCGATCAACATCTGGCCGATTATCTGGAGGCCGGGGGCAATCTGCTTTTTGCGGGATGGCGTTCTTTTGCCGATTATGGTGCTGGGCGACCTCTGGATTTCGAGGAAGGAAGCTTTCCTTTCGATTATCTATCGATAAGCAGCGTCAATACGACTCTCAGCCCCGATTTTTCCGGAGCCACGGGCGTTGAGGGTTGGCCGGATCTAAACGTCATTCCGGAACGGGTGTTGCCGCAATGGGATGGGTTGCTTATTGCGGTCGATGTGATGGACCTGAATGAGGACCCCACACCGATCTATGAATATATTTCAGCCTCTGAGGACACGCTTTTCGACGGTCGGCCTGTGGGGATCTATATCGAGAATGATATTTATAAGACAGTATATCTGACATTTCCCATATACCCGATGGGTGATACTGCCGCCAGAGAGATGTTTATCACGGCCATGGATATATTCGGCGAACAGAGAACCGAAATAGTAGAGATAGAGGGGGCAAGTTCTTTGCCTTCGGCGTTTCTCTCTCAAAATTACCCCAATCCATTCAACGCCGAAACCAAAATCAGCTTCAGGCTCAACGATCGTGCCCGGATAGACCTGGCGGTTTATAATATTCTCGGGCAGAAGGTCGAGGCCTTAGCCGACGGTGAATACCCCGCAGGCAATCATTTCGTCACCTGGGATGGCGGCAACCTGCCGTCCGGTGTCTATTTCTATCGCCTTACGCTTGATGACGGCTCGATCTCGCGGCGCATGATACTGCTGCGCTGAACCCGGGATGTGACCATCCCGATCCTGCAGAAGTTCGAATTCCCTTGACATGTATTTGGACGTGAGGGTATATTTATGTTAGTTTACACTGACCGTGAGCAAAGGGAGGCTTGATGCGCCTATTAATTATATCTATGTCGATGGTGGTTTTGCTGCCATGCTCAAGCATTCTTGCCCAGGACGAGCCTTGTGATCTTAACCATAACGGTTTTGTTGATATTTCCGATTTGGTTTGGTATATGAATTTGATCGAGCATATTACGTTGCCGCCTTATGACCTTCCGTTTTATGATCCCTTTCTCGACTGCGATCGGGATGGCCTTCATCTTACGATAAACGACCTCGTCGGTCTGGTATGCAGACTGACTTATGGATACGAATGGGGCCACGGGCGGCAGTGGTGGCTGCCGTTAGATTCACTTTATATTCCCGAGATGGAGATCTCGCCCGGGGATCAAATCGATATACCGGTCTACATGCAGGCCGATCATCCGCTAACGAATGTTCAGTTTGCATTGAGGTACGACCCGGAGCTTTTGCAGATCGACGATTTTATCGTTTCCGATTCGGTTCCCGGCGGCTACCCGCCCCGGGTCCATATATTCGACGGCGGGATCTCGGTCATTGTCCATCTGGCGGCCTATGATGATGAGGTTTTTTACAGCGGGCATCTGGGGAATCTGAGAGTTAGTGCCTTCGTGGGCAGCCCCCAAGAGCTGGAGACGGTTATCGAGTTCTTCACCGAGCCCCGCCGGGCGTTCCATAACGGTATTACTTCGCGTAAGCAACTGTTCGATCCTCCATCAATCGAATTACTTTTCATCCACCCGGTCAAGATTGACGGCGTTATCAGGATTGTTGACGATGGTGGCTTAAGATCGGATAAAGACTCTCGATTACCGGTAGATTTCAAATTCTCTCCGAATCCTTTTAATAATTCGACCCGGTTGACATTGGAATTGATGGAAAATACCATTGTGGAAGTCGCAATATATGATTTGCTGGGCAGGCAGGTAGCGCTTCTCGTGGATGCAAATATACCTTCAGGCCGTCACGATATTGTCTGGGATGCGACCGATCTGCCATCGGGCATATATCTGTGCCATATTAAGGCCGGCGATATAAGCGCAACCGAAAAAATTACTCTTTTGAGATGATATCTGCGAGTCTCCTTCACGATCTTTTGAGTTGATTTTCAAAAACATATACGATAGATTCCCCCGCATGAAAAGTTTGGCGCTGGTTTCGGCTTTTTTCTTTTTGGTAACCTCTGCCGCAGGCCAGGAGAGGCCCGGCGGGGACAGAGTTTTCACCGAGGGATTTTATGGAAACATCGGCCTGGTAAACGGCCCTGATTTCGCCGATTTCTTCGATCACATCAATGACACATACAGTGTGCGATTTATTAATACAGTCGATAAGATAGATAAATTCGGCAGTGCGGCCGTTGTGAGCGCCGGATATCTGTATCGCTTTTATCCCAACTTTGCATTGGACGTCGGCTTCTCCATCTACCAGCTAAAATCCAGTGGCGAAATAGTCAATTATAATCCCGCTGATCCCAGACCTGGTCTGCAGCATGATCTGGAATACCAGGTCGGAATATTCTCGGCCACCATCCCCGTTCTTCTCGATTTCTCCGTCCGACAGCCGGTGGTTCCCTATGTGGGAATCGGAATATCCATTTTCGCCATGCGGCTGGACGATTTCGTTAACGACGGTTTTATCCAGGATGGGTATCGCGATACGGGAACATCGGTAGGAGGTCATTTCGAGGCCGGGACTTTTGTCAGGCTGACAGGCAAGATATGGATCAATCTCAAGGGTAGATGGTATAAAGGCTCCGGGCATCTGAGAGCTTTTGAGCCCCCGGATCGCTTAAATAAGTTCAAGATCGAGCATGACATATCGCATATGAGCGCGGGAGTGGTCTATTATTTTCGTTAGGGCGTTGCCGATCATCGGCCTGTCCCTGGCGGTTGCCTCTCTAAGCTGTATTCCCGGGCCGAAAGAATCGGCGCGCCTTCCGTCGCCTTATGATCTGAAGGTCGATACGATGAGCAGGGGGGCGACCATATACTGGTCGGTAGACCGCAGGGAAAGCCAATTAATCTCCGGTTATAACGTCTACCTATCTCGGAAACCTCTTAAGGGCAGGTTCCCGAACTGGCATAAATCTCATGCAGAGCTTTACAATCACACGCCCTATCCCGGTGATACCGACGGCGATATCACCAGGGAATCATTCGAGGTTACCCGTCTGGAGAATGGGTGGACCTACTGCGTATCGGTTCGGGTGGTGGGTCCCGGTGGTTCGGAATCGAAGCCATCCAACGAGGTGGAATTTACACCTCTGGCCAGGGGTGAGTTCATCATTTCCGATAATCATTCTGCCCCCAACGGAGGCTTCAGTTTCGACCATGAGATCTCGGTTCCCGCCAGGGATCGGCCCTGCGATCTGTATCTTTATTCAAAAGACGATGTTGTGGGGCTATCATCGCCCAGCAGATTGGGGGCCGGCCTGCGAAAGACAGCATTTGCTGAAAGCGGCGATCCGGGAAACACCGATGAAACGATCAGGATCAGGGAGGGAGGCAGGATTGTGGTTAAAGCCAAGCATGGTCATGCGGTATTAACGGTTAGAAGAATCAATCGCCTCGACTCTGAAGTTACAGCCACTATAGAATATATCTTCTATCCACCTCACTACGGCTGGGAATGAATAGCTTGACCACCGGCTAAATTGCCCCTATATTGATGCCGAAATAGAGATTTGAGACGCCACCCTAGCTCAGTTGGTAGAGCAACGGACTGAAAATCCGTGTGTCCGCAGTTCGATTCTGCGGGGTGGCAGTTTTTTGTTGGCGTAATATCTTGATTAACGATAAGACATAAGCCAGCGCTAGAATCTCCTGCTTCGGTTGTGAAGATAGCTCCTCTGTTTTTCAGGTAAAATATAGGGGATTTGTCCTCCGGTCAAAAACCCGAAGGTCATACTCTGATTATTTTGTATGATATTTTTAAAACAACAACTTAAGAATCATAAGTGTTCTCGATAAGCTTGGAAAGAAAGTTTGCCAGGCCCGAGGATTGGATAAGCCAGAGTATATTCAGGCATCTAAATTAATGAACCGGGCATCGTATTGAATCGGATCGGAAGTAGATGAGTGTTATAAGGATAAGGGAACCGTATTCTCCCTTTTGATACTCCCAACCGTAATCGTTATCATTTGTGATGCTGATAAAAATAAACATAATTCTTCTTTTGGTGACCGATCGAAAAAAACCTTGACAAAACGATATTCAATTAATAGTGTAAGCGACCAAATATGCTTTGCGTGTAGGAATGATATCGTAGAGCATTAAGTTTTTTTAATGGCTTTCCCTGATAGGCAAAAAAGGCTGAGGAGAAAACGGACAAGGGAACACCTCTATGTTGGTCAAGCGGTTTGATCAGGGCAACCTGGGAAAGAAGGGCGAATAACCGCAGGATAAATTCAGATATGTATCTCCTGTCGGACAACATTTACCTGGTTTAATTGATTGTATGCTAAACGGCAACTCTCTTTTCGCTCGCCTCAGACTGACGATCGATCAGTTCTCCCTGGTACGCCTTTACGAGAAAACGAAACAGCTATTATTTGCACGTTCAAGTGAACTAATTCACAATGTTGCATGCTGTTCAGGACTTATGAGATGGTTGGAGCCAGGCCCCTTAGAAGCTGATTGTGTTGATAGTTCGTGGCGGTTGAAGTGTTGTCGCGTTGGCGGCTCATTGTCTTGCGTATCACAAATCGAACAAAAATATGGATGGCGGATCGCAAATTCGCTCCGACCTTTATCACATTGTTTGAAAATTAGAGCAGCTTTATGGTATAGAGACTATGTATGCTGAAGAAATAATACCGGGTAAACTGTACCAACAATTGGAGATGGTCAAAATCAAGGCCCAAAAAAAGTATCAGGTAGGAAAGATACGAATTGACGGGATTGAGCTTGAAAAAAGGATTGCTCAATCCCAATATCTGATAGATTTCAAGAGCATAGAAATAGATGGAAAATGGCTGGAGGGGCTTTTCATAGAATATCTTTTGATTCTGAAGAGATCTAAAAAGGAAAACGCAGAACTTTTTGAAAAATTAGAGCAATGCTTTAAGCAGAGTCAATTGGATTTAGAGGCCCTGGTAAAGAAAGTCTTTTGTTTTGATTCAGGCTATCTGGAGGCTCTGGCTCGCAGGTTGACGCTTAAGACAGAAGACCTCTTTTTCCTGGGGTTGTGGTTGGGAAATCCGGTCTTTGAACTTTATGCCGGAAAATTGAAGGAAAGAATCAACCCGGATAAGTGGTTAAGAGGTTACTGCCCGGTTTGCGGAAGTCCACCGGCAATGGCCTATCTAAGAAAAGACGACGGGAAAAAGATCCTCTGGTGCCGGTTTTGCGGCACAAAATGGAGTTTTTTGAGGTTGAAGTGTCCCTTCTGTTCTAATGAAGATCAACAGACTTTGAGATACTTTTTCGCCAACGAAAACGATCCTCACAGAGTCTATACATGCGATAAATGCAAAAAATATGTGAAAACCATAGACCAGAGGAAGCGAAAAGAAGAAGATGATCTCGATCTTAAGTGGGAGAATTTAGCGACTCTTGATCTGGATTTTATGGCCCAAAGAGAGGGCTATTCGACCCCTGCAACATTCGAGGTTTAATTGCGGCGGATAAGAACTTTTGATCACCGGATAGACAGTCTCAGGATTCAACAAATCAGCTTTTAATAAATGAAAGAATGTAACTGTCAAGATTGAGGAGGTGAAATCATACTCTGAAATCTCTCAGGAGGAGATTGAGAAGATCCATAAGTCTATGAACATACTAAATGAAATCTATGAGGAAGACGTAGAAGTAAAATCTGAACAGAAAAAATAGGATTACTCTAAGGAGGTGAAAGGCTCTATGAGAGTCTCGAGAAGAGGGTTTTTAACGATCACCGGAGCTACAACCGGTGGCGCTATTCTTGGCTCCCTCGGATTTCGGCTTAAATCTGCCGGGGCTCAGACATGGGATTTGAAAATCAAATACGCCAGGGAAAGCACCACGATCTGTCCCTATTGCGCGGTGGGATGTGCTCTGATCGTTTCAGCGAGCAATGGCAAAATAATTAACATCGAGGGCGATCCGGATCATCCCATCAACCAGGGATCCCTGTGCAGCAAAGGCGAGGCGTTGATTCAGGTTGCGAACAACGAAAGAAGGCTTACTACTGTTAAGTATCGCGCTCCGTATAGCGACCACTGGGAGGAAAAATCCTGGGATTGGGCTTTGCCTGAGATCGCCAAAAGGATAAAGAAAACCAGGGATGAAAACTGGATAAGCAAAGATAAGAAAGGCAGCGTAGTAAATCGCGTTGAGGCCCTGGCTGGCCTGGGCGGCGCTGCTCTTGATAACGAAGAATGCTATCTCTGGAGCAAATTAGCCCGTGCTCTGGGGATTGTATACTTAGAACATCAAGCCCGCATATGACACTCTGCCACGGTCGCCAGTTTGGCGGAAACATTCGGCAGAGGGGCTATGACCAATCACTGGATCGATATCAGGAATGCAGATTGCATCATGATAATCGGATCCAATGCGGCAGAGAATCACCCCATCTCCTTCAAATGGGTAACTAAAGCTATGGAAAACGGGGCCAAGCTGATAAGCATCGATCCTCGATTCACCCGCACCTCGTCCCGGGCGGATATCTATGCTCCCTTAAGATCCGGAACGGATATTGCGTTTATGGGCGGGATCATCAATTATGTGCTGCAAAATGGTCTTTACAATGAGGATTATCTCGTAGACCATACTAACGCCAGCTTCTTGGTCAACCCGGATTTTCACTTTGAAGATGGATTGTTCTCCGGATACAACAAAGATGAGAGAAAATACGACAAGGGAACTTGGCAGTATCAGCTGGATGAGAAAGGGATTCCAAAGATTGATAAGACACTGAAGGATCCAAACTGCGTGTTCCAACTTTTGAAAGAGCACTTTTCTCGCTACACATTAGAGAAAGTGTCGGGCACAACCGGAACATCACCGGAGATGATAGTTAAAATTGCCAAAACCTACGGGGCAACGGGGCAGAATGGTAAATCCGGCACGATAATGTATGCCATGGGCACAACCCAGCATACCGTGGGCACTCAGAATATCCGGACTTATGCCATGCTCCAGCTTTTACTCGGCAATATGGGAGTAGCCGGAGGCGGAATCAACGCCTTGAGAGGGGAATCGAATGTGCAGGGTTCGACCGATCATGCGATTCTGTTCCATATCCTTCCGGGATATCTTAAAACTCCCAGATCGGAAAACCAAACCCTGGATCAATATCTGGAGGCCTGGACTCCCAGGTCGAATGACCCCAAGAGTGCCAATTGGTGGCAGCACACCCCCAAATATATGGTCAGCCTTCTGAAAGCCTTCTGGGGAGATAAGGCTAAAATAGATAACGAGTTCTGCTATCAGTATCTTCCCAAGGTTGGAGGTAATTACTCGCATATCTCTCTGTTCCAGGCGATGTATGATGGCCTGACCAAGGGGTTGATCTGCATGGGGCAGAATCCGGCGGTGGGCGGACCCAACGCTTACAAGGAGAGAAAAGCGCTCCAGAGATTGGATTGGCTGGTTGGCGTAGACCTCTGGGAGACTGAAACCGCCGCTTTTTGGGATGATCCTGATGTCAATCCCAAGGAGATAAAGACGGAGGTCTTTATGCTGCCGGCGGCCGCCTCCATGGAGAAGGAGGGAAGCATCACCAATAGCGGCCGCTGGAGCCAGTGGAGATATATGGCGGTTCATCCCCCGGGTGATGCCAAATCCGACCTCTGGATTCTGGATAGACTTTACAAGGAGTTGAAGAAACTATACGCCAGCGAAGGCGGTTCCTTCCCCGATCCCATCGTCAACCTTAACTGGGACTACGGCCAGGGTGAGGAACCGGATGTTCACACAGTAGCCAGAGAGATAAATGGTTACGATCTGAAAACGGGCAAGCTGCTTCCCTCATTTGGCAAACTTAAAGATGATGGCTCCACCTCTTCGGGAAACTGGCTCTACTGCGCCAGCTATACCGAGAAGGGCAACATGGCGGCTCGCAGAGACCCCACTGACGCTGCCAACAATATCGGGCTTCATCCCAATTGGTCATGGTGCTGGCCTGTGAACCGCAGGATTATATACAACCGGGCATCATGCGATCTTGAAGGCAAACCCTACGCCCCCCATAAATGGGTGGTTAAATGGACCGGTCCTGAGACTAAATGGGCAGGTGATGTTCCCGATGGTGGCTGGCCCCCAGGAGAGAAGCATTCTTTCATCATGAAACCGGAGGGTCACGCCAGGCTATTCGGCTTTGGCTTGGCAGATGGTCCGTTCCCTGAACACTATGAGCCTGTGGAAAGCCCGGTGAAGAACCCATTCTCCTCCATTCAGAACAATCCCGCCATTGTAATCTGGGCCAAAGAGATGGATGATATCGGGGATTCGAATCGTTACCCGATTATCGCTACCACTTACCGGGTTACCGAGCACTGGCAGGCGGGTCAGATGACCAGAAACAATCCGTGGCTGGTTGAGCTGATGCCTGATATGTTTGTGGAGATGAGTAAATCCCTGGCTGAAGAGAAAAATATCAAAAACGGGGATAAGGTGCGAATCACCACCGCCCGCGGTGGAATAACCGCCTATGCTGTTGTAACCGATCGCTTCAAACCCTTCAAACTAAATGGGAAAATTCTCCAGGAGATTGGAATTCCCTGGCATTATGGTTATAAGGGTTTGGCTAAAGGTTGCAGCGCCAACTGTCTCACTCCGCATGTAGGAGACGCCAACACCATGATCCCGGAATTCAAAGCTTTCCTCTGTGACTTGGAAAAGGAGGTAGGATAAAATGGCGGAAAAGGGTATGCTTTTCGATACGGATAAGTGCATAGCCTGCAGATCTTGCCAGGTTGCCTGTAAGCAGTGGAATGAGCTGCCCGCAGAGAAAACTACCTTCTTCGCGGCAAAAGGCGGATACCAGAATCCGATTGCACTTTCCCCGAAGACCTACAACTTGATCAAATTCTACGAGGTCGAAAAAGAAGGTCGGCTCAGGTGGCTTTTTAGAAGCCATCGCTGTCTGCATTGCGTTGACCCGGCCTGCGTAACGGCCTGTCCGGTCGAACCGGTCAAGGCCATGACCCATGACAAAGAGCTCGGTATTGTCTACGTTAACAAGGAGCTCTGTATCGGGTGCGGGGCATGCAACGAATATTGCCCATGGAGTATTCCGCAGATCGACGATAATACCGAAAAGTCGACCAAGTGCACATTTTGCATCGACCGGGTGACCAATGGCCTGGAGCCGGCATGCGCCAAGGCCTGTCCCACAGGCGGCATCAAGTACGGGGACTATGGCAAGATACTAAAAATGGCTCATGAAGCCAAAGAGAGGCTTGAAGAAAAAGGGAGACATCCTCAGATTTACGGAGAGAAGGAGCTCGGAACCGGAACCCGAAAGATCTATGTTCTGCCCGAACCGATAGATTTTTATCCGGACCTCCCCAGAGATCCGAAGGTCTCAGAAGATCTGGGATTCTTCCGGGAGCTTTTAAAGCCATTCGGCGGTTTGGCCTTAACCGCTTCTGTGATAGGCCTTCTTATAGGCAGAGTTAAAGAAGTAAGGGAGAAGCAAAAGGTCTGATGCCGCGGATTTTGATGGCTGTCAGAAGAGAAAAAAGAAATAATGGTTTCAGTAAAACGAATGGAATCAACAAACGGAGGAATTAACCAAATGAAAAAACTCATCCTTATCATCGTGGTAGGCACGCTTTTTTCCTTGCTGATTTCAAGTCTGGCCGTTGCCCAGATGGCGGAAGTCAAGGTTGGAAAAGGGACGCTTAAAATGGGCGGCATTCTCCAGGCAGGATATACCTACAACCTGGAGGATTCAGCTGGCTTTGATTCTTTCACGTTGAACCGGGCTCGCTTTCTGTTCTGGGGAGACATTATTCCCGATAAGGTTAAATACTTTGTTCAGCTCGATCATAGGGGAGGCATTAGTGTTCTGGATTATAAGGCGCAGTTTTTCTATATCCAGAAAACCGAAATCGCGGTGGGTAGATTCTTGCCGAATTTCACGCTCTACATGCCTTATTCCACCGCCAAGCTGGAGATGATCAATTATCCGCTGACCACTTTGAGCTTTGCAACCTGGCGGCAGGTGGGTATTCAAACTACCACCAAAACCGACTATGTCGATTTCAATGTCGGCGTCTTCAATGGAGCGGATCAGCCCAACAATTTCTCAGACAATAACGACGCCAAGGATTTCCTGCTGAGAGCTGATGTCAAACCTCCGGTAGAGCAGGCCAAGGTACGGTTCGGCGGTTACGCCTGGATCGGCAGCGCTGACCCTGGCTGGGGCATGACGGAAGAGGGGACGGTCAAGAATAATCGATTCGGCGGTTTCGCCAAAGTCGATTATGAGGCCACCGAAAAAGTTACCGTGAAGTTCAGGGGCGAATTCCTGATGGCTTCCAGCGAGTACCTCACTTTTGCCGATATGGATAGCGTGGCTACCACCGATGCTCAGGCCTTTTTTGTTCATCTTGGTATCCAGCCTTGCCCGAAGACGGAATTCTTACTGCGTTATGATTCTCATGATCCCGACACCGATCAGAGTTATGTTGCGGGCGTCACGGCTGATGATGAAATCAGCTGGCTGACTGGTGGGGTGAATTATTACCTCGACGGAATCAATGCCATGTTCTATCTGAACTATATCCGCAAGATGGAATCCGGAAAGTACGCTGATGGGTCTGACAGGGAAATCGACAACGATCTGATAGTGGCCCAGGTTCAGATTACATTCTAGTGGAGAAGGTAGCCATGACAGACAAAAAGAAGATAATCCTGACTATAATCCTGTTCGGCTCTATATGGGGTGGACTGGAGGCTATAGTCACGACATCGATGGAGGGCGTGGGAACCCTTATCCCGCGTTCGGTGGTGCTTGCCTTCGTTGCCCTCCTGGTTCTGACATATGGGCGCTATGTCCTTCCGTTGAGGGGAAGCACTTTGCTTGTAGGCCTTATTGCCTGCGGTTTCAAATTTCTCAGCCTGCCGACCATCATGTTCTGCCAGGCCGCTGCCGTTGTCGGACAGGCGCTGATATTGGAGATAGCTTTTACGCTCGCCGCCGATAAAGGCTGGTTTAAGAAGGCTATGCCGATGGCCGCGGTTGTGATTGTTTCAAGTTTCGCCAACAGCCTTCTATTCTCATTTTCACAAGCATATCTTTTCCAGAATCACTGGTGGCTGGATCGGGGATTCGCCGGACTGCTTAACTGGTCATTTTCAACCGGTTCCCTGGCGGCTCTGGCGAGCCTCGCCGGATTTGCCATTTCATTCCTGTTGATTAAGGTTAGCGTGGCACAGTTCAGCCGGTTTGCCGAGCTTCGCCGGTCTGCCTATGTGCGAACTGCAATCGTAGTCTCTATCTGCTGCTGGGTCGCCGGAGCCCTATTGATAAACGAGGCTGTTTGCGGACTCTTTTTCTGATCGGGGATATGTAATTATGGAGTTCAAAGAAGTAAAGGTTCTGGTCAATGGCAAAGAGATCGAAAAAAACCCGTTCGTCAGCTCGGTTATCGGCAATACCGTTTCCGGGATGGTTTCGGCGCTGCGCCTTGATGAGGAACCGAGAGAGATTGAAATAAAAGTAGTCAAGAAATAAAACGAAATACGTGACCGAGCCGGACAGCCTAAGGCGCCTGCTACGGCTGTCCGGCCGATAGGGTCAGGATGAAAACATCCCGGCCTCCCGTGTTTGGAAAGGTCATGAAAATTCCTCTCGAAAAAATCCTCTCCTCAACTTCATTACCGACCTTTCGTGCATCGGGGAATAGAATGGTCAATCGGAAATAACTCAGGCCGCGATGAGAATACATCCGGTACTCAAGACTTAAGAAAGTGGGATGTCGCAATGTTCAAGCATTCGATGCGCTTATTTATGCTGATCCTGATGTCGGGAATGCTACGGGGCGCACCGGGCCTATCTACCCTGTATGCCATCGCCTCCGACCTGCCAGTTGCTTCCGGCCAGGACAGTATCCCCGTTTATCATCTTGGTGAAATAGTGGTCGTCGAGGGTCGGAGAAATGAACCAAAAGCCTCGGTAAGCGAGATCAACAGCAATATCATGAATGCCACCGGCACGAATACGGTGAAAGAGGCTTTGAACTCTGTCCCCGGAGTTGTGACCACAAATGGTGGTAAAGGGGAATCGCGGCTTCAAATAAGAGGCTTCCAGGGTCGAGAGACGATGATTCTTCTTGACGGTCGGCCCATAAGCCTTCCCTACTATGGCGACCTCGATTTGAATTCTATCCCCATGAGCAATATCTCGAAGATAAAAGTGATCAAAGGCCCGGCTGGCGCAGTCTACGGAGCGAACACCCTCGGAGGCCTGGTCAATATTGTCAGCAAGAGGGTAAATACCGGCGCAACAAGAGAGCTAAAATTATCGCTTGGCGAAAACGAAACTTATGACGCTGGAATCAACCTTGGGGACACTTATCGTAATCTCGATTACTGGATTTCATTCGGTCTCGCTTCGTCAGGCGGTTATAACGTCTCGGGCGATTTCAGCCCCGTCGAGCTTGAAGACGGCGGTTTGCGTGACAACTCCGATTATCGTAATTTCAATCTCGACACCAAACTGAATCTCAATCTTGATGATGGGACAGTCTTATCAATGTCTGCCGGATATTATAATTCTGTTCGCGGCCTGCCGACGGGCACCGATCGAGGGCAATATCAGGAATTTCCTGATTGGAGGCGATATTATCTGGACCTGGGCGGCGATGGCTTGATCAATGACAATGTCTACTGGAAGGGCAAGATATATTACGACGTGTGTAAGAACCGTCTTAAAAGATATGGAGACGATTCCTTCTCCGATGACAATCTCATTTTCGACAGTTTCCACGACAGCTTTGATATTGGCAGCCGACTGGCCTTTACTTTCGCATTAAATGAAAAACTGGACAATACGTCGGGAATAATCTTCAGGGTCGACGGCATCGATCGACAGGAGGATGCCGGAGAACCATGGATATACAACCAGACTGCCTCGGGTTCCCTTTTCAGCCAGTTCGAGTACAGCCCCGTGGATGTTCTTTCCATAGAAGCAGGGGCCGCCTGGAATCGCATGGAGCCCGACGTTATCAGTGCTTCGATATCATCGTTGGATCCCTATATCGGTATGAGCATCGTTCCCCTGCGCTGGCTGAATGTCCATCTGGCTGCATCTAAGGCAACCCGCTTTCCCACTCTGAACCATTTCTTCTCGACGGTATCGGGCAATCCCGATCTTCGACCCGAGAAGGCCATCAAGCTGGAAACGGGCTGCAAAATCGATTTGTCGCCCGCGCTGAGTTTCAAACAGGATTATTTCTGGAATGATGTTGACGATCTTATTGATCGCAGGAGCCGCAATGACATTTACGAAAATATCGATAAGGTGATCCTCAAAGGCGTTGAAACCGGCATAGATTACGCCTGGGGCGAGCAATTACGATTATCCGGGAGCCATACTTATCTGGATGCATACGAAAAGGAGAGCGGGATCAGGCGCTACCACAGTCCCCGAAACAAAACCGATTATGCCATTTCATATAGAACAGGATTTGGCCTGACATTTTATCATACCGGCCAGTATATTTCCGATAGACTGGACCCGGATTTAGCGCGCATGCCCGATTACTATCTGGCGCACCTGAAGATCTCATACGTCGTGAAGCCTTACCTCACGCTGTTCGTTAATGCGAGGAATCTACTCGATAAGAATTATGAAGAGGAACGGTACTTCCCGATGCCGGGACGATGTGTCATGTTCGGCTTTGAAGCCAGATACTAGAGCCCCTGAAGCTGAGGCCCGTATTGACTAATGGCATCAGGATTATTGAGGTTCACAAAGGAAAGGTGATGGTCGGGGATCTCCGAAAAAATATATTCATCAAGGTGGCGCACTTCAACCTTTTCAAACAGGTCTGGCAAGAACAGATCATTTGAATTTACTAACTGCTTCACCGCTGGCAGTATTGTTTTTTTGTATACCGCATGGAGCGGTTGCCGTGTACCCTTGATTACTGGCATGAGAATATCCTCGTCACCGATGTTGTCTGAAATGATGCGGATAACGTCTGGTTTGATCAGCGGCATATCGCATCCACAGAAGAAGACCGATTCTGAATCCGAGTTAACCAATCCGTTATAGATGCCTCCAAGCGCCCCTTTACCGGGTACCGGGTCAGGATAGCAGATCAGCCCTTGCTCTCCGAGCTTTTCAACATCACCCCCGGCGACGATCACTTTATCGAAAACTACCTTGAGCGCGTCAGCGACTATTCTAATCATCGGTTTTCCCTGAATCTCAAAAAAAGCCTTGTCCTGGCCAAAACGGTGGCTTAGACCCCCGGCCAATATGACTGCGCTCGTCATATTATCGATATCCAATAGCTCTTAGCTCGAGACTGTCTGTCTCAATCTATGGATGTTGCTTACGATGAATTCCCCGAGTTCCGATTCACTTCCGTAGTCGAAATGAGGTATTCCATGATTGAAAAGATTCGTTCCGTAAGTCGCCAGCAGCTTATCGCAGGGTGTTACCTTTCTATCGCTATATCCGGGCCGGCACACCTCGATCTTAAGGGCGCTGTCAGTTTCCAGACCTTCTATTATCACCAGATCCATTTCTCGGTAAAAAACACCTGCCAGATCGTCCACGCTGCAGGGTTGAACATCGATGCCATTGAAATTAAAGGCGAATGAACGACTTCCAAAAATACCGGTTACGTCGCTTCCGGATTTAAAATGTCGATATGTGTCCTTCCCTTCGATGTCCCAGTCGAAACCATCGTGATGGGTATGCTTCAAGGTTCCAACCTTCAGGCCCAGCCTTTTGAGAATCGGAACAATAAGCTCGATGGAGCGAGTTTTGCCGGAGTTCTTACAACCGACAACATTGAGAATTCGGGGCATTCGCTACCTCAATCAGCAATCCTGCTAACTTGCCCTGCAACAATCCTGTCCTGCCTGCCGAGCCGCCCCACCGCAGCGATCCCGGCTGAAGAAGCTATATCGACCGCCAGGGTGGTTATCGATTTTGGAGAAACAACGATCGGCACGCCTGCGGCGGCGGCCTTCAGCACCATGTCTGATGAGATCCTGCCACTCGTCGTTAGAATAGTCGAAGCGAAATCGATATCCTTCAGTAACCCGGCTCCGATGACTTTGTCAACTGCGTTGTGCCGTCCTATATCATACCCGATCAGTATATCCGAAAAGTTATCGCTTCTGGTCAGGGAGGCACAATGCAAACCCGAATTGTCGATAATCGAGGCTAGTTTATCAAACATCCGCGACATGATATCGACAAGATCCTTTCCAGAAACACTTAGAGACGATCTAAGCTTTTCTATTTCCTTGAAATACTGCAGTGAATTTACCTGCCCACCCGAGCATCCTGAGGAAGTGACGAATCGATATTTGGAAGGGGGTGAGGCCAGGTCAGATATGAGCCATACGTTGATGTCGGTTTCAGTATCACAAACGCTGAGCGAATTGATCTCGTCCAGAGCGCCTATACACCCCTGCGTAAATAGCCAGCCGATAACCAGTTCCTTCATATCCACAGGCGTGCACAACAAATAAGAGAACAGGTTGCCGTCGAGAAAAATCCTTATTAATTTCTCTTGAGGCATCATCCTCTTTTGAGCCACGACATTTTCTCCTGTTGAACCAAGATAGTCGGAGTCGCGAAGCATAATACAAATCCCCCGGTATGATACTAAGTAGCCCTGGCCCAGTCAAGATCCTAAAGCGTCATCAGCTGATTCTTATGGAGGCCACTGGCGAAATCATTCCAGGTGCCGAAAATCAATGTGCTCATTTACCGAAATCTTTTGACGTCCCTCCGAAAAGGCGAACGGTTGATCAGGATACTGTTGGTTTTTCCAGAAGATCCTTTGAGTTTTCAAATTCAGCCAGGCTCTTGTAGCCGGGCATGGATTTTCTTGCATTTTCTTGACATCAATTACAATAATGGATAATTTAAGCCAGAGTCGATGAAATCATGACAGAGACAAATGGAAAACACTCAGCGAAGGTTGACACAAAACTCGGGCGCAGATCGGCCGAAGATTTCTCCGCCTTATCTCATAAAATCCTCGATTATGCGAATCGCGGTATTCCCAGGATCGATTTCCTTCGCAAAATCTCAAAGAAGTTGATAAAGTTTTCTCGATGCGATACCCTGGAGTTGTGGTTCAGGGAGAGCAATAAATATGTTCATTGCGAGATCAATCGACAAGAAGACGATTTTTTTCAGTATGAGGTTATACGCACAATAGAGGATGAGGATAAGCGATTAGTCCCTCTCCTGAGGAACAACTCGACCATTAACCGGTTGCGAATTGATGTCATATCGCGCCGATTCGATAAGTCTCTACCCTTTTTCACGTCTAACGGCAGTTTATGGTTAGACGATACCGAAGGAAGTTTGGCGCGCGTGCTGAAACCGGAGGAGAAAAAACATCATCAAAGCCATGGTATAGATGGGCGTTATAGATCGTTGACCCTGATCCCACTCCTTGTCGGGGATGAATGCATGGGTCTTCTGCAATTGATGAGCATTCACCGCAACTATTTCACCAAAAATGAGATTGAAAATTACGAGGGGATCGCTCGAACCCTTGGGATATCGCTGGTTAATCAAAAGGCGCAGGCGGCCCTGCAAGAGCGTGTGAAAGAACTTGCCTGCCTGTATAGCATCGCCCAGATTAGACGCCGTGGTTTATCACTCGACGAGATCTTACAGGCTATAGCCGAACTTCTTCCCGCTGCCTGGCAATATCCCGAGATTACAACCGGCAGGATCGTTCTGGATGGAAATTCCTATACAACGCCAAAGTTTCAGCTATACGGGCAAAAACAGATTTCTGATATTATTGTGAAAGATGAACGACGGGGTGTTATCGAGGTTGTTTATTTAGAACAGAAACCAGAACTTGATGAAGGGCCTTTTCTCAGGGAAGAAAGAAAATTGATCAATGCCATAGCGAGGCAGGTGGGTCTTATAGTCGAGCGTATGGAAGCCGAGGAGGACAGATCTATACTTCAAGAACAACTCAGGCACGCCGACCGGTTGGCCACTTTGGGTCAGCTTGCCGCCGGTGTCGCGCATGAATTAAACGAACCTCTGGGTAACATTCTGGGTTTCGCTCAATTGATCAAGAAGGCTCCCGAGCTTCCTGAACAGGCACGGAAAGACGTCGCCAGGATAGAGGATGCGTCATTGCACGCCCGTGAGGTTGTGAAGAAACTCATGTTGTTTGGACGTCAGATGCCTCCCCGGAAAACAAGGATCAGCTTGAATAAGATGGTCGAGGAGGGGATTTATTTTTTGAAGTCACGATGTGAAAAGGCGGGGACGGAAATCGCCCTTTCGCTGGATCCGGAATTACCGGAAATCACCGCCGATCAATCCCAGCTTTACCAGGTGCTTGTTAATCTCGCAGTCAATGCGGTGCAGGCGATGCCCGACGGGGGTAAATTAACTATCAAGACTCTCTCGTATGAAAAGCACGTATCCCTGATCGTGGAGGATACGGGAGTCGGTATGAGCGAGGAGGTAAAAAAGAAAATCTTCCTGCCGTTTTTTACGACAAAGGAAATCAGCGAAGGCACCGGTATCGGCCTATCCGTTGTTCATGGTATCGTAACGTCTCATGGCGGTTCGATCGAGGTTGATAGCGAGGTTGGCCGGGGCTCGCGCTTTGAGATTCAATTACCGGTTGAAGCCGCTAACAATGAAAAGGTGATGGGATAATATGTCGGGGTCAAAGAATAAAGATAGCATTCTGGTCGTGGATGATGCTCCGGACACGCTTGAAGTGCTGAGAAGGAATCTGGTTTCACAGGGTTACAAAGTATTCACGTCGCCGGGAGTATCGGGGGCTATAAAGGTGCTTGAGGCCACTCACATAGACCTGGTAATAACCGATCTCAAGATGCCCGAAGTCAGCGGGCTTGATTTGATAAAGCATGTCAGAGAAAACCTCAAGGATACCGAAGTGATGATGATCACCGGCTATGCTTCTATCGATGGGGCGGTTGAGGCGGTGAAAACGGGAGCCGAGGAATATCTTGCAAAGCCATTTACAGACGAGGAACTTTTTTCTGCCGTAAAGCGGGCGCTCGATAAATTGCATATCCGCAAGGCCGGAAATGCCAGACCAAGCGAGAAAACTCCGGTTGCTTACGGCCTTCTCGGCGAATCGGAAGCGATGCAAAAGGTTTTTAAGGCCATACCCAAGATTGCGTCCACGACAGCCACCGTGCTGATAACAGGAGAAAGCGGAACGGGCAAGGAGCTTGTGGCCAGGGCTATTCACTATAACAGCCAGCGAGCTTCGGCTCCATTTATCCCTGTTAACTGCGGAGGAATTCCCGAAGGGCTTCTCGAAAGCGAGCTTTTTGGCTATGTCAAAGGCGCTTTCACCGGGGCTACCGAATCCCGTGCCGGCTTCTTTCAGACGGCCGATGGCGGGACGATATTCCTCGACGAAGTCAGCGAAACCAGCCTATCCATGCAGGTAAAGCTGCTCCGTGTTCTTCAAGACAAAGAGGTCTGTATGGTCGGCGCAAACAGGACTCGAAAAGTAGATGTGAGAATTCTGGCGGCGACCAACAAAGATTTGCTCGGCCTGGTGAAAAAGGGAGCGTTTCGCGAAGATCTATTTTTCCGCCTTAATGTCATCACCATAGCCGTCCCTCCGTTGCGGGAGAGAGGGGATGATATTCTATTCCTGGCTCATCACTTCGCCAAAAAATACGCTGAGGAACTGGGTAAAACTACGCCAAGGTTCAGCGATAAGGCTTTAGAAGTCATTAAGAATTACAATTGGCCCGGTAATGTAAGGGAGCTTGAAAACGTTATACAGCGGCTCGTAGTCATGAGCAATAACGAATTGATAGAGGTTCCGGATCTACCGTCGCTTATGCGTTTCTCCGCCCTCAGGGAAACCGGGTTTACCCGAACCCTGGCGGAAATAGAAGCCGAATATATCCGCAATGTTCTAACAAGCGTCAACGGCAACAAAAGCCGTGCTGCAGAGATACTTGGAATCGATCGAAAGACATTGAGAGAGAAACTTAAAAACAAGAAATAATCCGCGACTAAAATATTATAGCATTGGGGGAATTCTCCCCGGTGGTTCAAATCTCCCCAAATATTCTTGTATAATTATCTCTCCGATCTTGACAATAAATCATCTCGGTCAATTCTTCATTCTTTAG
>CBEWDL010000037.1:0-21629 GCA_965555375.1 uncultured bacterium | reverse complement strand
GGGCGAACGATTACCGTATCTCCGGTGGTTACTTCATTGATATCGATATCGATCTCGCGGCCGTTTCGCTGCACCCTGGCGGTTTTGGCCTGCAAGCCGATAAGCTTTTTGATAGCCTCCGATGTTTTCCCCTTTGCTCGCGATTCGAGCAATCTCCCCAAGAGAATCAAGGTGATGATCACCGCCGCCGTATCGAAATAAACATCCGCCTGGCGACCCGCCGATGCGAATATCCCGGGATTTACGGTTGCGATTAGGCTGTAGATGAATGCGGCGGCCGTGCCGACCGCTACCAGCGTGTTCATATCGGCTGTCTTGTGCCTGAGGGATTTCCAGAATCCAATATAAAATCTCGATCCAGACCAGAAAATAACAGGTATCGTAATAAGAAGCTGGGCAAGATGATTTGCAGAGGTAGAAAATAGATTAGACATGGCCAGGAATAACACCAGAGCCGTAAGCACCGCCGAAACCGTGAATCTAGTCTTTAAATCATGGTACTCCCTCTCCCGCAGTTTTTGCTCGATATCCTCGGCAGCCTCGGTTGGAATATCCAGGACTTCATAGCCGGTTGATTCAATAGCTCTCTTTAGATCGCCGTATCCAATCCCCGGGATGTGGGTGATGAAAGCTCTCTCAGTCCCCAGGTTGATGGAAGCCTCCAGCACTCCCCTGGTTCGGCGGAGCCCATCCTCTATCTTAACCACGCAGGAGGCGCAGCTCATGCCGGAGATCGCAAGCTCTGTTGTCTGTAAGGGTATATCGTACCCTATCGCTTTAACAGCATCGATGAATATCGCCGGATCGGTTTTCGTTGAATCATATTTCACGCTTACTTTTTCGGTGGCGAGATTGACCGATACTTCAGCCACGCCGTCAAGATCACGGATCGATTTCTCGACCCTTCCTACGCAGGAAGCGCAATGCATCCCGACCACGGACATGGTGATTTCGGCTTCTGCAGCGGGCTCGCGGTGAGCTTGATGTGGAGATTCGGCCATCACGACTGCGGATTTCTTTTCATTGAGATATCTTTTCGGATCTTTTTCGAAACTCTTCAGACAGGGCGCGGCGCAGAAATAGTAATCCGTGCCCTCGTATGCGGTCTTGTATTTAGCGGTTTCGGGTTCGACCGTCATACCGCATACGGGATCGGTTGCTCTCGTTAGTTTTTCCATATAGTGTGGATTAACTTGGATGAATCTACAATAGTTCCTGCATGGAAAATCCTGTAATATAGAGGGCGAGGCGATAGCCGAGAAATCCAGCCATCAGCCTCGCCTGAGGGGAGAGAATTATCTTAAGTTATCCTTCGTCGAGAAGTTGTTCCATCTCATCCACCAACTCCGAGAACAGCGCGATAGCATCATTGACAGGCCCTGGCGTGGTCATATCGATTCCGATTTTCTGAAGCTGATTTACGGGATAACCGTTGCCGCCCCAGGTTAAAAATTCGAGATATCGGTCTCTGGCTTTCTTATCACCATCGAGGATTTTTTGAGAAATGGCCAGAGCGGCGGCATAGCTCGTAGCATACTGAAATACATAGTATGGCCTGTGGGTGAAGTAGTGCGGCATGCGCATGCCTCCCCAGCCACCCCATTCATCAATAACATATTCGGGGCCCCAGTACTTCCGGGATAGATCGGTATACATCTGCTTTAAACCTTCCGCGGAAAGGGCTTCCCCTTTCTCCACGGTTTCGTGCACGGCCAGCTCGAACTCGGTAAACATCGTCTGCACGTAAAATACTCCGATAATCTCTTCGATAAAGTGATTCAGAAGATACATTTTTTTCTTTTTATCTTTAGCGTTTTTGAGCAGGTCTTTGATCAGGATGGCCTCGTTGGTTGTGGAGGCTACCTCGGCGACGAATATGGCGTAATGCGCGTCCCTGTATGGCTGATTTTTTTTGGAGTAAAAGCTGTGCATGGCGTGGCCCATCTCGTGAGCCAGCGTAAACAAACCATCGATATTATCATTGTAGTTCATTAGAATATAGGGATGGGTGGCATAGGATCCCCAGTGGTAGCCGCCGCCTCTTTTACCCTCGGTTTCATAAACGTCGATCCAGCCGGCTGTAAGTCCCTTTTTAAAATCCGACATATAGGACTTGCCCATGGGCTTAAGCCCCTCGATCAGAATCTCATTGGCCTTATCGTATGGGATCTTCTCCTTGGCCTCGGGAACAAGTGGAACGGACGTGTCGTAGCCGTGTAGCTCATCGACTCCCAACGCCCTCTTGCGGATCGACATCCACTTATGGAGCGGCTCGAGGTTGGCATTAACGGCCTCTACCAGGCCTGTTACCACCGATGTCGGTATGTTGTCATTATCGAGGGAATGTTCGAGACAACTGTTGTAATTCCTGGCCTGCGCGTAAAACCAGTTATTCTTTGCGGTTGTCGCAAGGGCGGCGCCGAGCGTATTGAAATATTTAGTATAAGCCTCGTTGTAAGCTTTGCTGGCGTCTCTGCGAACGTCGCGATTCGTTGATTCGAGGATTTCACGGTATCGTTCCCGCGTTAATTCTATTTCATCGCCGTTCTCATCCGTAACCGTGGGGAATTTAACGTCGGCATAATAGAGCATACGGAAAATATCTTTCGTGCCGCCGGTGGCGTTTCCGGCCAGGGCCAGAATATTCTCCTCTTCCGGCGAAAGAATATGTTCTTTGGAACGAATCAGATTTTCGAGATAAAATTTATATGTTTTTAAACTGTCGTGGGATTCAAGGAAATCCTTCAGTTTATCGTCCGGTATCTCCAGCATTTCGGGATCGATAAACGATTCCATGGCCCCGAACTGGGCGTTGATGGAGGCTACCTTACCACCCAGTTGCTGGTATTCGGGAATGCGGGTATCCTCATCCTGTTTCATAAAGGCAAATACGTACAACTTCCACAGAATAATATTCAGGCTATCCTGTAACGAAAGACAACCGTAGAGACTCTCGGCGGAATCGCCCAGCTTGCCTTTATATTTTTCAAGCTCCCCCATCCGCGATTTAAACAAATCATAATCGGCCAGCCAGGCCAGGGTATCGGGATATATATGCTCGAGTTTCCATTTGTATTTATTATCGATTTCCGATCTCTGGGGGATCTTCTTAACCTCTCCATAAGAGGGAATCGCGCTGCCGATAAACAATAGCGCTGTTAAAATCATGGTCATCGAAACCGAAAGCCCGAATTTTCTCATCTGTCTCTCCTCACTAACTGCCCAATTAAAACCACTTTAATTGTGCCGAAATAAGGCACATTTAGAATACTCCAGCATATCTGGAAAAGTTTCTACTTGTTGCGAAAAATGCTGCTTCTGAAGAAGGCGACATTTTAGACATTATTTATAGTAATGATCGATGATTGTGTTATTTTCGCTGCTGATTCGAAACAACGATATCGCACAAATAAAAAGGCGGCCCATACGGGCCGCCGATATTCAAGCTTGGTTAGCTTGCTGTTATTTCAGAAGAAGGCAACTCTTCTGATCGCTGTAATTCCCCGCCTGGATTCTGTAGAAATAGACGCCCGATGGCTGGTTATCAGCATGCCAGATAATGGAATGCGTACCGGCAGGCTGAGTACCGGAAATCAGGGTCTCGATGCTGCGGCCGAGAATATCATAGATCTGGATCGAAACATCGCCGGCCTCCGGCAGGCTGAATTCGATCGTGGTGGAGGCGTTGAATGGGTTCGGGTAATTCTGTGCCAGAGAGAATTCGACGGGCAAATTGTCTTCATCGTCAGCGGCCAGAGGGTTGATCCACACAGTGGCGTAATCCTCTTCCGGTTGTTCGCTGCCGCCCGGGGGCGCCTCATAAGACCAGCTGGTGCCCTGCCCGCTGTGCGGATAATAGCCTGAGGCGAAAGGATTGTAGTCGCCGTCCTCAGCATCTTCATTGGTGACCATGCTGAAGAATCCGTAGAGATCCCATTCACCCTGGGTGTCGAGCGGATCGCCTACAGGAGGGTCGAATACGACGTATAAAGCAACGGCCGACTCGCTCGTGTAACCCTCCGGTATAGGGAAAGCATCACTAGCATCGTGGATGAACGGGCCGTCGAGCCAGGTGTTCTCCCAGTTCGGCTCTTCGTAAGCGGCATCGCGAGTTACACCATCACGGACGGCGATAGCCGCATCCTCGGTCATTAGAGAATGGTTAACACCCACGAAGATAGCCGGATTCCCCGGATCGGTGCGAACCCACATTTCGACCTCAATGGCATCGCCGGCGTTATCGACCAGGATATCTCCCGCGTCGTCGCCGACCAACGGTCCATAGACCAACCGGTTTGACTGGGCCGATGCCAGACTGAAGGCGAAAACAACGACCAGACCCAACAACAAAAACTTCCTCATGTTTTACTCCTTTTAATTAGGTAAAACTGTTTATTGTTAACGCTTTTGCTCGGCAACCTCTTCAATCGTCCGGCCTTAACCTCAACAGGCAGAATAACCATAAAGGCCAAAATCCGGACCGTTCCTGATGGTAGCAATATATTGCATTTTCCACACATGTCAAGACTTTTTTCCAAAAATCGTGGGGCATTTTTGCCTTATTTTTGAGCAGCCAAAACCGGTAGCTCTTTGTCCACCCAATGGTTGATTCTTGCTTGCCCGGTCGAAGACAGCGCAAGATCTTGAGAATCAACGACAAAGCCGCTGGACTTTTCATCCCCTGTTTCGAAGAACCTGTCCATTGCGTTTTCCCTGCACAATATGTAAACCTGCTTGCATAGATCTGACCTTATTTAAGCAGCAAGCAACTTCTCGATTCCACATGCTCCCCGGCCTTTATCCGGTATAAATAGACTCCCGAGGGTAGATTTTCAGCATCCCAGACCACCGAATGCTGTCCGGCTGGCTGAATCCCCGATACCAGCGTCTCAATCTTCCGCCCCAGGATATCGAAAATTTCGAGTATGACCTGGCTTTCCTCCGGCAGGCTGTATTCTATTCTGGTCGCGGCGTTGAAGGGATTGGGATGGTTTTGAGCAAGGAAAAATTTGTCGGGCAGACTTTGATTCTGGTCGACACCGATGGTTTCGGGTTCGAAAAAGAGCCCGCAGTAATCTTGTTCCGGTTCTACACTTCCGCCGGGCGGCGCGTCAAAAGACCAGCTGGTTCCCTGGCCGCTGTGCGGGTACCAGCCGTCTGAGAACGGATAGTATATGCTGTCTATCGGCACGGCAGTGTTGCATACCATTAGAAATGACGCGAAATAATCCCACTCGCCTCCTGTATCGAGAGTATCACAGCCCTCAGGATGAAAAATCGAACAGTAAGCCCATATGAATTCAACTGTATGATTTTCAGGGATAGGAAAAGGATCATCGGGATTATGGTCAAAAGGACCGTCGCAATAAAAATAATCCCAGTGATATTCAGGACTCAATACAGCGCAATTCCTTTCGGCTATGATGCTGTCATCTGTCATCAATCCGATGGAAAAAGCTGTGATGGAACCGGGATTGGACGGGTCGGTTCTGACCCAGACCTCTATCTCTATATCCTCACCATTATGAACGGTCAATACCCCCGCCTCATCCCCCTCCAGCGGCCCGAAAACGATCTTGTTTAAGTCCTGCGAAAGGGCGAAAGCCGGTAAGAAACAGATTGCCAGCATTATCCAGAGTAGCTTTTTCATATTCTCCCCCTTATCTATCTTTGTTTTGTCCGATGAGCAATGGCCCGGAGCCGGGGCAATCGGGGCAGCCGGAGACCGTATCAGAACCGCGATAAGCACCGATCTCGGTGACGACATCGTTGAGTTCATTGGGGATACAATTACCGTTGGGGTCGGCCGTTGCCGCAAAATCGAAAATGGGAGGATCCTCACTGCATTGACACAAATAATAGGGTTCCACTAAACCTCTATAGCTGGAGACCATGGCCAGGACGTCGGCAAGCTCTAAGGGCGCCCCGTTGCGATTGACATCGCCCGGAATATATATGCAGGTATCCGGCTCAAAATAGAGCCCGCAATGGTCCAGTTCCGGTATCACGCTACCACCAGGTGGTACGTCAAATGACCAGGCGGTTCCCTGGCCACTGTGAGGCCACCAACCATCTGTGAACGGATAATAGGTTTCGTCGGTTGGGACATCTGTATTACATGTCATCATGAACGAGGCGGCGTAGTCCCATTCTCCGTTGGTATCAAGGCCTGTGCAGTCAACAGACCAACACAAGGCACTTATCCAGTCACACGTATAACCCTCAGGTATAGGAAAGTAATCATCCGGATCGTGACCAAAAGGGCCGTCGCAGCTGATAGTATCCCATAACTGATAAAAATCAGGGTCAAACACGGCACAGTTCCTCTCAGCAATAATTTCATCTTCTGACATCAGGCCGGTAGTAAAGCCTACGATGCGGGCGGGATTCGCCGGGTCTGTCCGCACCCACATCTCAATCTCTATATCCTCGCCATTATGAACGGTCAATACTCCCGCATCATCTCCCTCCAGCGGGCCGAAGACGATCTTGTTGGACTGCGCAAAGGCTGATGATGCCATAGATGAGATTATCACTATTATCCAGAGTAGCTTTTTCATATTTCCCCCTTATCTCTCTTTGTCTTGTCCAATGAGCAACGGCCCCGAGCCGGGGCAGTCGGGGCAGCCTGAGACCGTATCAGAACCGCGATAAGCTCCGATCTCGGTGACGACATCGTTGAGCTCGTTCGGTATGCAGTTGCCGTTAGGGTCAGCGGTGGCGGCGAAATCGAAGATGGGAGGATCTTCGCTGCATTGACACAGATAATAAGGCTCCACTATACCTCTGTAGCTGGCGATCATGGCCAGGACATCGGCAAGCTCTAAAGAGGCTCCGTTGCGGTTGACGTCACCCGGGATGTAAATACAGGTATCCGATTCAAAATACAGCCCACCGTAAGACTGCTCCGGGACAATAGTACCTCCGGGAGGCCAATCAAATGCCCAGAGGGTTCCCTGTCCGTCGTGTGGGTACCATCCTTCCGAAAATGGGTAGAATTGATTTTCGGTCGGGATGTCGGTATTGCATGTCATTAAGAAACAACCGTAGCGATCCCATTCTCCCTCTGTATTGAGAAAATCCCATGGGAACGGGTCAAAGGGAGTAACAATGGCTAAGTGTATTTCAACCGTATGATCTTCTGGAATAGGGAAATTGTCATCCGGGTTATGTGTATATGGGCCATCTAGCCAAACCTCCCAGCCTCGCCAGGCATAATCCGGATCCATCTCAACGCCATTCCGAATCGCGATTATATAGTCTTCTGACATCAACGGATGAATTACTCCTGCAATGTAAGCCGGATTATCCGGATCTGTCCGCACCCACATCTCAATCTCTATGTCCTCGCCGTTATGCACCGTCAAGATTCCAGCATCATCACCCTCCAGCGGGCCAAAGACGATCCTGTTGGATTGGGCGGAGGCTATTGCGATGCTAAAAGTCAAGATTAATGTTGCGAAAAAAAGCCTTTTCATAATTTCCCCCTATCTAGCTTTGTTTTCTCCGATGAGCAACGGCCCCGAGCCGGGGCAGTCGGGGCAGCCGGAGGCGGTCATGGTTCCCCGGTAGGCGGCGATTTCGGTTACAGCATCGTTAAGCTCATTAGGTATGCAATTGCCGTTGGGATCTGCGGTGGCCGCGAAGTTGTAGACGGGCGGATCTTCACCGCACTCACATAAATATGGCTCGATTGTGCCCCTGTAAAACCCGATCATGGCCAAGACATCGTTGAGTTCCAGCGGTGTGCCGTTATGGTCGCAGTCGCCGGGGACGTAAGAACAAACATTTGACTCCACATACAGCCCGCAGTAAGATTGTTCAGGGACAATAGAGCCTCCGGGGGGCCAATTAAATGCCCAGAGGGTTCCCTGTCCGTCGTGTGGGTACCATCCTTCGGCAAATGGGTAGAATTGATGCTCGGTCGGGATGTCGATATTGCAAGTCATTAAGAAACAACCGTAACAATCCCATTCCCCCTCTGTATTGAGAAAATCCCACGGGAAGGGGTCAAAGGGAGTAACCATGCCACAGTGTATTTCAACCGTATGATCTTCTGGAATAGGGAAATTGTCATCCGGGTTATGTATATATGGGCCTTCGAGCCAAACGTCCCATGCTCGCCAGGCATAATCCGGATCCATCTCAACACCATTCCGAATTGCGATTATATAGTCTTCTGACATCAGCGGATGAATTACTGCTGCAATATAAGCCGGATTATCCGGATCTGTCCGCACCCACAGTTCAATTCCGATATTCTCCCCGTTGTGCACTCTCAAAACCCCCGCATCATCTCCCACCCGCGGGCCGAAGACGATTTTGTTGGATTGGGGGAAGGCTGATGGTGCCATAAGCGAGATTACCAGTATTATCCAGAGTAGCTTTTTCATATTTCCGCCTCGTTACGTATCAATTTATTGTCCATGTTTGCCCTTTTCTTCATTCAACAATGGCCCCGACCCGGGGCAATCGGGGCAGCCGGAGACCGTATTAGAACCGCGATAAGCTCCGATCTCGGTGACGACATCGTTGAGCTCGTTCGGTATGCAGTTGCCGTTAGGGTCAGCGGTGGCGGCGAAATCGAAGATGGGAGGATCTTCGCTGCATTGACACAGATAATAAGGCTCCACTATACCTCTGTAGCTGGCGATCATGGCCAGGACATCGGCAAGCTCTAAAGAGGCTCCGTTGCGGTTGACATCGCCCGGAATATATATGCAGGTATCCGGTTCAAAGTACAGCCCGCAGTAATCTTGCTCAGGTATGATATGGCCACCAGGTGGCGCATTAAAAGACCAGCTCGTTCCCTGTCCGCTATGGGGGTACCAACCCGTATCAAATGGATAATATGTTTCGCCTCTCGGAATTCCGGTATTGATAACCATCAGCCAAGTCCCGTAAAGATCCCACTCTCCCTGAGTATTGAGAGAATCGCAATCATCTGGTCGAAAATCCACGCATCCAAAAGCCGCTTGAATTTCACAGGTCCAGCCTTCTGGAATGGGATAAGCATCGTCTGGATCGTGGACAAAAGGTCCGTCCACCCAAACCTGCCACCATGAATCATAAGGATATTCAATATCCATACCATGTCGGTCCGCTATAATGAAATCCTCAGAGAGCAAGAAGTGCGCCATGCCAACAACACCGCTGGGATTATCGGGATCCGTTCGCACCCACATCTCAATACCGATAGCCTCACCGTTATGCACGGTCAATACCCCCGCGTCATCCCCCACCAGCGGGCCGAAGACTATTTTGTTGGATTGGGCGAAAGCCGATGATGCCACAAATGAGATTATAAATATTATCAACAGCAGCTTTTTCATATTATCCCCCTTATCTATTTTTGTTTTCACCGATGACCAATGGGCCCGAGCCCGGGCAGTCGGGGCAGCCGGAGACAGTATCAGAACCGCGATAGGCTCCGATCTCGGTGACGACATCGTTGAGTTCATTGGGTATACAGTTGCCATTCGGATCGGCAGTGGCCGCGAAGTTATATATTACAGGATCGGTACCGCATTCACATAAATATGGCTCGATTGTGCCCCTGTAAAACCCGATGATGGCCAGGACATCATTGAGCTCCAGCGGCGTGCCGTTGTGGTCGCAGTCTCCGGGAATGTAAGAGCAAACATTTGACTCCACATACAGCCCGCAGTATGATTGCTCGGGCACGACCCCGCCACCGGGAGGCGTTGCAAAAGCCCAGAAGGTTCCCTGGCCGCTGTGGGGATACCAGCCTATCGAAAGGGGATAATACGTATCATCAATCGGAACATCCGTATTGCAGGTCATCAAGAAGGCCCCGTAGTAATCCCATTCTCCCTGAGTGTCCAGGGGATTGAAACAAGGAAAAAATATGCACCATAAAGCGACCTGCATTTCGCATGTGTACCCTTGCGGTATTGGATAGTTGTCGGCAGAATCGTGTGTGTACGGGCCATCCACCCAAACCTGCTCCCAGGGTGGTGAATCATAATAGGGCTCAGGGTCTATTCCATTTCGCTCCACTATAATCATATTTTCAGATATCAAACCATGGCATACTGCGACAACAGGGGTCGGATTCTCGGGATCAGTCCGCACCCACATCTCGATCTGGATATCCTCACCGTTGCGCACTGTCAACACCCCCGGATTATCCCCCTCCAGCGGGCCGAAAACGATCTTGTTGGACTGGGGAAAAGCCGAATTTAGCCACAATAATACCGCAATGGGTATTAATCTTAAGGTTCTCATACTCTCCTCCTATAGACCGCTGATGTCATCACAGCAGAGATGTCACCTAACCATATAAAAATATAGATATGCCATAATATGTTGTCAATATAATTCGCAATTTTCGCCAATAAAAAATCAAGGGGCGAATTGTCTTCGCCCCTATAGATGTGGCCACGAGTTGGCGGTTAGGTTAGGTGACCCGACCGCCTGCTTAATAGTGGTTCAATAATCGGTTCCCTCGGCGATTGCCTCGGGCAGTGTCTCGGCTATGATCTCATTTTGTTCATCCGCAGCAAAAATGTGCGGAGTCAGCTGTTCCGGCGAAACTATCTCCTCCTTTCCCTGGTAGGTGAAAATTCCATCCTCTCTCGTGGCCACGATCACACCTTTTTCGCTTCTGCAGAGGCCGACGATCTCCGAACCCTCGAAGAACTCATCCTCGGTCAGCTCGTCCCCGGCATATCGCAGCAGGCCTGCGCCGGTGCCGATATAGGTGGCCGCCGGTGTGGTCATGATACAGGTTACATCGTGGGTCTCGGATGAGTCGCTGACGAACATCTGCGCCCACCCGCCGCCGTCATAACGAAAGATGGCCTCGTCGGTGCCGACCCAGAGGGACGGGTAGGTATACTCCAGGGCGTTGACGAAGGAAAAGATCAGCGTATCGCGCTTTAAGAACCTCTCCTGCCAGCTGCGGCCGTCGAAACGGTAGAGGCCGTCGCCGTGGGTGCCGACCCATAAACCGCCCCGATCCTCGACCAACGCGGTAACGATGATACTACCTTTGAGAAGCGTATCGGGCGCGCCGCCTTCATCGAGCGGAAGATCGCTGTGATACCAGAGCCCCTGCTCGGTGCCGATCAGAATCCCCTCGCCGAATTCCATCAGGGCATACACTCGCTGTCCGAAATCGAAAGCATCGAGCAACATGGAGTAGTTATCGTCGAGCAGATAGAGACCGTCGCCAGCAACGTAGCGGTGGTCGCCCATGGGCAGGACAGCGTTCAGATGTTTGAACTCGACTCCGGGCTCCCTTTTCTCCGGCTCGAATTCATCATCCAGGCCGGGCTTGATATAGATACCATCACCGGCGCCGATTACAAGCCTTCCCTCGTCCACCAGAACGGTGCTGACCACGGGATGATATTCGGCTTGGGATTCTACTAAAGCCTCGGTTGCGGCTAAATCGTCGGCGATGGCTTGACTTTCGACGATTGTCGGCTTTTTAGCGAGACTGCCCACCAGGACGACCACCAGACCTATCATGCAGACGACAATGATGGCCACAATTGATCCTTGATTTCTCACGATTCCTCCCTTGTTTGGTTATTTGGTTTTCAAATCTCGTCGATCATTAAAACAAAGGCCGTGCCATTCGGTTAATGCCGTATAATACAATAGGTTATAAGAATTCGATAAGGCCTGAAGTGTGTCATCGGGCCGCTCGGTGCGGCAGCGCTGACACAGGTGGATGCCGAATCTCGAGATCGGCCTCTCCCGGTATCTCCGATTCGGGCTCAGGCAAGATATTTCCATAATGGGGGAAAAGCTTTCCTGTCAGCGTTGCGGCTGCACAGCAGACCTCGTTATGGGCCAATAAGTTAGCGAAGCCGCAAGGTGGCAGAGTTTTTGATTGGAGTAAATATTCGGGAGGATATAGAGGATATAGATGTATGTCTAAGATGAGGTATTTGCGAAAGAGCGAAGAGAACGACTTTGGTTTTCTAAATAACGTCCTGGACAGACTGAGAAAGCGAAGGAAGTCGGTCTACCTTTTTACAATTATTGTTTCGATAGCTTCGACCGCGGTATTGGTTTTAACTCCCGATAGATACACAGCTTCTGCCAAAGTGATACCTATCTTTGGCAGTCCTGCCGACAGGCAAGCCGCCTCCATAAATCCCTTTGCTCAGGAATTTGCCCTCGCCGCCAAAGTTAATACCTGGATGACGATGGAGAGTATGCTTTATAAAGATCTTCTGGAGGGGCACCGGATAATGGATAGCGTGCTGGCGCATCAGTATCTTGATCTTGAGAGAGGAGTAAAGGGAAATCTCTTTGAGATTTTCCGAACCGATGATCTTCACACGGTTAGAAACAAGCTCAGATCGATGGCGTCCTTTAACCTCGCCATGAAGACGGGCGTGCTTACAGTAAAGGTGGAATCGAAGGCCCCGAAACTGAGTTCGCAAATAGCCAATACCTTCGTCAGACAATTGGATCTTAATAAACAGGAACTCGATAGAACGATGGCGGATCGCGTCGGACAGTATCTTCAGGAAAGACTGGATGAGGAGAAGATCAAACTAAAGGAAGCGGAGGAGAAAGAGACTGAATTTCTGGCCAACAACCGCAATTATATCAAAGGGGATGATCCCCAGTTGAAGCTGGAAATGGAGAGGCTGGCGAGGGAGGTGTTCTTTCACCGGCAGTTGCTCTTGACCTTGATGCAGTATAAGGCCAACTCCGACATGGAAAGGGAGAAATCAACGCCTCGTTTGACCGTTATCGAGTGGGCGGAACCGCCGTTGAAAAAATCCGGCCCGAATCGAGCGGCGCTATTGATATTAATGACAATCGGAGCGGCCCTATTTAGCGTCGGCATTGTGGCCGTCAGGGTCGCATATGAGTGGTATTTCCCCCAGACAACCAAAAAAGAGCTGGCGGACTCATACAGCACCATAGGGGAAGATCTTGGAATTGTTATAAACAGAATAAAAGCTCCTTTCAAGGCTAGCCAAAAATCTGAGACCTGAAAATGTCGCCTCCAGTGATACTGGCCATATCATTATTGCCGCTGCTGGCAGTTCTTGCAATGGCCATCGCCTTCAGATCAACATTTGATAATCTAAAACTACTGGCCGTCGTCTTACCGCTCCAGGCGTTCGGAGCTATCGAGGCCGGCTTCACAATTCCGCCGTATTATATAATCCTCGTAATCATCATACTTAGCCTTCTGATAAAGGGCGAGTTACCGTCGGCAGGCTATCCAGGATGTAAGCCGATCATCGTTTTCTGGGTGCTTGCTATTCTGGCAACATTGATAGCGGTCTGGGGAGCTCCTCCTGAAGCCATAAGTTTTGACCAGAGAATGAGCGCCAGAGCGGGGCCGTTACGAAGTCCGCTGCAGTTCGCTCTTTTAGTTTTCCATCTCGGCCTATTCTTCGTCGTAGTAAATACCCTCAAAAGCGAAGGCGACGCTGATAGGATTTTGAAAATTCATCTGCGCACCGGGCTTCTGGTAATGATCCTGGGTTTATTTCAGGTAGTTGCTTTTGCGTTTCAGTTACCCCTTCAGGATTATACATGGTCGCTGAATCTGGCCGATTCGGCCACGCTTAATTACGGTGAGGTGCGATTGTACGGCGCCGGAGTCACTAATTTCTCTACCCGTGCGACCTTCGGCGAATCACTGCATTTTGCGAATTATCTCATTTCCATCGTGCCTTTAGCGATCGCTCTCTGGGCTTTTGGCTCAAAAGAAATTCGCAAAAAATTTGGCATTATGGCATCACCCATAATGGCCGTTCTGGGCGTCACAACTCTGTTTTTTACGATGTCTAGATCGGGATGGGTAGCCTTCGCCATCAGCCTTATCGTGCTCGCTCTGTGGCTGTCTCCTCGCATCATATTTTTCCACGTACCGGTCGTTTTTGCCATTGTAGCAGCTGTGGCTGCACTGTTTGCGGAGGTAGGTTTCTTCAGCGAATCAACCGATACGCTCTGGTCGATAATAGCTGGCAGGCTCAATATCCACAATATCATCACAGATCCGAGGATGCTGTATTTTGAGGTGCTATGGGAAAGTTTCACTCAGCACCCGGTTCTGGGTTTAGGCGCGGGGAATTTTGCGCTGGCGGCGCCCGCAGTGACAGGTTCGGATATGCTCCATAGCGCTCATGGTGTTCTCTGGGCGGCATTGGCCGATTTCGGGATTCTTGGTTTTGGCGCCCTTGGAATATTTTTCGTTTCCGTTCTCATAAGGCTCGGCCGCGCCATCCGAGCCGCCAAACCTTCACCGCGGCAGGCGGTGATGATCGGAATATTCGCTTCCCTGGTGGGATTGATGTTTCAAGATCTTTTTCTCGGCGATAGACCAACGTTTCATCTGGTTATGCTCCTTGGGCTTTCCGTCGTTTATTCATCAGTTTCATCCTTAAATGCTCAAAAGGCTAAAAATAAGGTTGACGAAAATGAGTAGACCGGAGGAAAAGCGAATAGGTCTGGTCAAATTACTTCTGATCTTAATAATCCTTATACATCCCATTTTCTATTTTTCCATGTATTCGGGAGATGCCGAGATTCATCTGGTATATGCGGAAAATGCTGCAAAGGGACATTTCTTCGAATTTAATTTTGGCGAAAAATCGGCTGGCGTTACAAGTCCGGGATATATGCTTATTCTGACATCGTTCTTCAAGATATTGCCTGAGTCGATTGTTCCGCTGGCCGTCAAACTTCTCAATATCTTCTGCTGGTATATGTTGTTATATCTAATTTTCATTCTCTCCAGGAGGCTGATTGACAATGAATTCTGGGCCTGGATGGTGACGTTGATCGTCTCGCTTATGCCGGGCGCCGTATATAACGCCACCACCGGGATGGAAAATGGAATCTTCGGGGCTTTGTTTCTGTTCTGGCTGTATCTTGTAATTAAATGGGATTGGCTGGCCAAAAATAAATCTGGAGCGAAGGAAGAAATTCTCCTGGGATTATTGCTGGGGATATTATGCTGGATCAGACCGGAGGGCTTCGTCCTCGCCGCACTCGCTTTTGCATTTAAGGCATGGCAATCAGTGTGGTCTCGTGTTGCCTCGAAAACGTCCGTGCTCATCTCCCTGAAACACATGCTAACGGCTATAATGCCGATTCTGCTTTCCAGCGCATTATATTTCGGTTTTCTCTATTCTGAAACCGGACAGTTCCTGCCGACATCGGGCGTATCCCGGATGGGAATCGGCGGCCGGGAATCATTTCAAATCGGTTCTCTGCCGGTGAATCTCAAGTTTGTCAAATACCTGATATACTATTTTCCTTTAACTATCAGCATGATCCTGGGTTTTTGGGTCATGTTCTCAAAAAGGCGCTCAGGTAACGTTCCAGTAATTTATTATGCCTATCCCGGTGCAACCGTAATAGTTTTTTTCATTCTCTACAGTAGTATATTGGGGGCACACCATCTTTCCAGATATATAATATTTTTACTGCCGGTCATGGCAATGTTTTCGGGATTGGGAGCGAAATCGGTATCAGAAAACTTACATTCGGGCCGGAAAACCAAAACAGTTGTTTTTGCCGCTTCCATGATTCTTCTGGGTGTACTGTTCGCCGGAGAAATATACCTAAGGTGCAAATCCGGCAGCAACTACCCGGCCGGCGAACTATGGAGAGCGATGAAAGCGCCCGAGGTGCGAAAGGAATTTAGCGACCGGATGTTCGATGAGCTGGGCAGACCTTCGAATCTGCCGGTTTCTCTTGCCTATCAGGAAGTCCAGATCCGTTACCGGCTGGATGAGAGATTTATGATACGTTCTCTGGATGGACGCACAGATGCTATGTTGTTGGATTTTATCGATCCGCATGGAAATTATGACCATGTAGGCTATGTCAAGGCCAGGGATATTGATTTCATTATGGAGACGCCAAATTACAATGGGGAAACAAATAGATGGTCTTTAGAAGATCTAACAAAACTAAAAATCGGCGAATCAATATCCTTGGAATCGATATTGTTCACGAGATTAAGGCATGGCTTCAAGGTAGGTTATCCATAGGGCGATTATAATCTTCGTCGGTCCAGAAGAGCGGGGGGAGGAAGCGCCGCACTTACTTTTACTAAAGCCGCTATAGAATCTTGCCAGCGCTGCTGTCGGTTTCTATCGTGATCGACCATCGGCAACCAAGAAACCCGCCGAATCATCGACGGGTCGGCGGGCATTTCCTTTTCGCGGAAAACTACTTCATTACCTTGCCGGCTTTCAGGCAACTGGTGCAGACCTTAATCCTCTTCGGCCGACCGCTGACTCTGGCATTGACGGTCTTTAAATTTACGTTGAAACGGCGTTTGCTGATATTGTGCGCGTGGCTGACCGTATTGCCGAAGCCCGGTTTTTTCCCGCATATTTCACATCGTTGAGCCATCAAATCCTCCAAACTTGCCGCAATATATATATTTTCGGCAGGATAGCAAGATCTTTAGCCAACTATTTTTATTCCGGCTTCATACGCCTTTAGCGGCAATGCGGCTTGACATTGGTATAGCGCGTCTTTAAGATAACCTCCGTGGCCACAAAAGACTATTCCAAATCATCAAAACACCCGGGTGGGTTCGAATTTCTATTCTCCGATATACAGTATCTGAAAGGCGTCGGCCCTAAAAAAGGCGATATCTTAAAGAAAAACGGTATTAAAACCGTATTCGATCTGTTTTATTATGTGCCGAGGAAGTATCTTGACCGTTCCCATATCACTCCACTTGACGCTATCGCGGAGGGTATGGCCGTAACCGTTCTGGGTACTGTGGCGGCGGCCGGGATTACGCATGGTCGAAAAAACCGCTTCATCGTGATTCTGGAAAGCGAGCGAGATCAGCTTGAACTGGTCTGGTTCTCCGGATACCGCTATCTGGAGAAGGCATTCGCTGTTGGGGATGTCGTCTGTGCCTCCGGAACCGCCCGACTCTACGGTCGATTGTATCTCCCCCACCCGGATTTCGAGATAGTCGGCTCTGCGGATGAAGAGACAATCCACACCGGCCGCTTGATTCCCATCTATCCGGAAAATTCGTCATTGAAAAATATCGGTCTTCATTCCCGGGGTCTGAGGAGAATAATCAAACCGGCCCTCGACAGGCTGGCGGAAAGCCCCTATGAAACGATCCCGGATAAGTGGCGCGAAAAATACGCATTATATGACCTGACCCGTGCCATCCGTCAGGTTCATTTCCCCGAATCGCTGGAGATGGCCGATTCCGGGCGGCAGCGCCTGGCTTTCGAGGAGCTTTTCTATCTGGAGCTGATCATGGCCGGCCGTCACAAGAATCGCCGTCTCAAAACCGACGGCATAAGTCTCAGTCCGCCGAAGATCAACGGTCGAAAGCTGCTCGATAACCTCGGCTTCAAACTCACCTCCGCCCAGGTCAAGACTTTAAACGAAATCTACGCGGATATGAAGGCGAATTATCAAATGAACCGCCTCATCCAGGGTGATGTCGGCAGCGGCAAAACCATTGTGGCCGTCCTGGCCATGCTCGGCGCTATCGAATCGGGTTATCAAACTGCCATCATGGCCCCCACCGAGATTCTCGCCGAACAGCACTATTATTCGGTTATGGAGCTTTTGGAACCGCTCGGTATCAAGACTGTCCTCTTGACAAGTTCAATTAAGGGTGGCGCCCGGGTGAAGACGATTGCGGCGATCTCTTCCGGCGATGCGTCTGTAATAGTCGGCACTCACGCGCTGATTCAGAAGAAAGTCGATTTTGCAAGGTTGGGGCTGGTTGTTATCGACGAACAGCACCGTTTCGGGGTGGTCCAGCGAGGTAGCCTTCAGGCCAAGGGGAGAAAACCGGATATTCTGGTGATGACTGCCACGCCGATCCCCAGAACCCTGGCCATGACTATCTATGGCGATCTCGATGTTTCCATAATCGATGAGATGCCGCCGGGCAGGATTCCGATTTCGACTAAATTCGTGCCGGAGGAAAAACGGCGGGGGATGTATGATTTCATCAGGGGGAAAGCCGGGCAGAGAGAATCCGCCTTCATAGTTTATCCTCTTGTCGAAGAGACCGAAAAATCGGACATGAAAGCGGCGACCGAGGCCTACGAGAAGCTGAAAACCGAAATATTTCCCGATCTTAGATTGGGACTGCTGCATGGTCGCCTGAAGGCCGACGAGAAGGCTAACGTTATGAGTAAATTCAGGAATAAGGAGATAGATGTCCTGGCGGCCACCACCGTGGTGGAGGTGGGATTGGATGTCCCATCGGCGACCATAATGGTTGTTGAGCATGCAGAGAGATTCGGGCTTTCCCAGTTGCATCAGTTGCGAGGCAGGGTGGGAAGATCCAGCATGAAATCTTTTTGTTTTCTTTTGACCGGGGAAAAGGTCGGGGAGGACGCTAAGCGCCGCATTGAAGCCTTGACCACCACCGGCGATGGTTTTAAAATAGCGGAGATCGATCTCGAAATCAGAGGCCCGGGGGAGATTTTCGGCACCAGACAGCACGGGCTACCGGAGCTCAGGGTAGCCCGCTTGACCGATACAAACCTGGTCTCGCTGGCCAGGCATCTGGCGTTCGAGATGATCGAGGATGACCCGGGTTTGAAATCGGAGGAAAATGGCCGGATAAAAGCGGTTTTGAAACGAAGAATGGGCGGCAGGATTCGTTATGCGAAGATTGGCTGAGGCCGTGAGGCTTCGGGCCAGCGATAACCGGGAGGGTATATGACGAATAAGGCGGAACAGGCTCTTATTAAGGCGAAAGAACTGGGGGCCATGCTTAGCAGTATGATACCGGATGCTAAGGATCTCGATCTTGTGAGACTGCTCAAGCAGATCGATGCCGATTTGATGGATATTCAACATAAGCTGTCGATGGCGGTAAAGCTTTCGGCGAACAGGGAATGATTATGAATGAAAATGACGAGAAAGAGGATAGCAACCAGACCGGTCTGGGCGGCAGCGAAGCTCTATTCACCCAACTTGTTCTCTCCTTTCAGGCTGCGGCGTGGCAGCAGATGGGGAAAGTGCAAAGCATCATGACCGGCAAGATCGAACGGAATCTGGTGATGGCCAAACACTCCATAGACATGCTGGCCATGCTGGAGGAGAAAACAAAGGGGAATCTCACCGAGGACGAATCGAAATATCTCAAGCACGTCCTCTATGAACTTCGCATGAATTATCTCGAAGAGGTAAAGAAAGGTCCGGATAAAAAAGAAGAAGAACCTCAGGCTTCATCGGAGGCAAAGGACGAGAAACCCGCCTCGGGCGATTCGGACAAGCAGGAAAAATAGTTATACCTGAATCCAAATACGATATGACCACTAAGCTTCTGGGCGAAAATCTCATCAAGAGTTACGGCAAGACAGTGGCAGTCGATGGGTTATCGTTGCGGGTGAAATCGGGAGAGATTGTGGGATTTCTGGGACCCAACGGAGCCGGCAAGACCACCACCCTAAAAATGCTTGTGGGTCTATTGAAGCCCGACAAAGGGAATATAACCATTTGCGGTCATGATCTTGCGAATGAGCCGACATCGGCGAAGATGAAAATCGGATACGTCCCGGACGCCCCCCATCTGTATGACAAACTGACTCCGATTGAGTTCTTCAACTTCACCGCCGAGGTATTCAGGATGCCTGCCGATGTTGCCAATAAGAGAATATCCGATCTCGTGGGGCTCTTCGGTCTGCAAGATTACAGCAGGAAACTCATTGGATCTCTTTCTCATGGAACCAAGCAGAAGGTCTCGCTTGCCGCTGCAGTGCTGCACCGGCCCGAGATATTGCTGCTCGACGAGCCTACCGGCGGACTGGATCCCCGGGCCACCCGCAAGGTCAAGGATGTTATCTTAGAGCTCGCCCGCAATGGATGCGCCGTTCTTTTCTCCACCCATATTCTCGAGATAGCAGAAAGCATGTGCAGCAGGCTTTATATCATCGACAAGGGAAAGATTGTGGCCCAAGGTAAGGTTGCAGAGCTAAAGGATTCGATCAAGGCCGGTTCCTCGCTCGAGGAACTCTTCATCGAGCTTACGGGCGGCTCGGAATATCAAGAAGTCCTGCGGTACCTGAGCGATTGATATGCTATTTCCATTATTCAAGTATCGCTTCAAAATGCTTCTTTCGATGTTGAAAGGAGGAGGCAAACCGGGTCGGGCTATAGCCGTAATAATCGCCTTTCTTGTTGTGACTCTGAGCCTGGCCGTTTTTTCCTTCGGTATCTACGCGAACATTAAAACGAATCCTGAAACCGGCGGGCATCTTCTGGAACAATTGATCTCGATGATGTTCCACGGTATTTTCGCACTGCTATGTTTCACCGGTTTGTCGCTGGCCGTTTTCACGGTGTTTTTCGGAAAAGACCTGGAGCTTTTACTATCGCTCCCGATCAGGCGGTCGGCAATCTTTATCTACAAAATCGCCGAGGCCCTGGTATTAAATGCGAGATTTTCATTTCTGTTTTTGATACCGTTATTGGTTATGCTCGGCATATATCATAGCTCCTCGATCATTTATTACATAATTGCAATACTTATCACAATATTTATAGCCTCGATTCCGGGCTCGCTCGGGATAATCCTTGCATCTTTCATCTCAAGAAAAACTTCGAGGGGGAGATTGAGAGCGGTGATAGGAATAGCCGGGAGCTTGCTCGGTCTGGCGATCTGGGCCGGTTTCCACGCTATAACCCGCATGATGCCATCACAGTCCTCGTCTCAGGGAATCGAATCCATTTCGAAGGGGGGCTTTATATCATCGCCGTTTTTTTCATACCTGCCATCGGGATGGGCATCCAGGGCCGTCATGGGCGCGGCTGCAGGTAGCTGGATTACAAGTCTTGAATTTGTGCTGATCCTTATGGCGAGCTCGGCGGTGCTCGTTTATCTTGCATTCAAAGCCACGGCGAGACACTATGCTGATGGGATAGCCGGAGAGTTTTCACCGTCGTCGACCGTGGCTATGGTGAATACGCGAATCGGGAAATCCCCCCTTATTGCCCATCTAAAACGAGATACCTTGCTGCTTTTAAGAGAACCGAACGTGATAATGCAGGGTATCATTATGCTTTTGTTTCTGCTGTTGTTACCGTTTATCTCGAGCCATGATGATTGGAAGAATTTAGTCTCAATTTCTATCTCACCTGTAGGGGCTATCTTCGCCGTATTCTTTGGCGGGCAGATATCCAGCCGTTTGATACCGCTCGAGAGGCTGGGCTTCTGGTGGAACCTGGTTACCCCGCGGGGGACGCGGCTGGCTTTGCTGGGCAAAGTCCTGGCCGGCCTAATACTTACAACCATGCTTGTAGTGTTGGTTGGAATGATTCATCTGGCTACCCGAAGAGCTTTTAGTATAACATATATATTGCTTTTGATTGGTTTCTGCTGGTCTGGTTTCGCTGTCGGATTGCCGCTGGGCGCGCACTATGCAGAGTTCAATTGGGATAATCCTAAAAGAATGTTAAGAGCCGGCGGAGGATTTCTTTACGCGCTGGCCGCCATGGTTACCGGTTCAGTATTGTATGGCATCATCGTTCTGACTGCGAAATTTCTGCCCGGTATAATTAATCCGGCATTGTTGATTTTTTTGCTATCTGCCGGTCTTCTCGTGCTGTCGGTTGCGGTGACGGCTGTTAAAATTGCGAACCTCGAATGGCTACCATGAGTATAATAG
>CBEWDL010000036.1:0-21864 GCA_965555375.1 uncultured bacterium | reverse complement strand
CCCTTTCGGGGTCCAGCCGGTTGAATTATCCAAAAACTGTACTATCAATTTTAGTAAAAATTCCCTCTTTAAGACCATTCATGTCGCAAGCTGTGATGACCGTTTTGTTACCCACGGAAACCACGAAAGCCAATTCGTCTAAAAGGACTAAAGAATCCCGCGCTCCTTTTTCCCTGGCGGTTTCAACAGCGTCAACAAGTCTTTGAGCCTTATCCGGCGTAAGTTCGACGCCGCTATCCATCAATTTCTTAACCGCATGATTGGAAAACCGGAGGCTCTCAAGCCGCCTTAATGAGCTTTGGAATTGTTTTTGAAAATCAGGCCTTTGCAGTTCCGATTGATGGAGGGGTCTAGTATCTTCACCCGCCGGTTTAATATGACCGGGACCTACGCCCCCGATAGGTATATTCCTCATATCACCTCCTTCTTCTGAGCACCTTAACGCAATTACCTACGAATAATCGTCTTCTTCATCAGAATCGCCGCCTGAATCGTCCGGTAGATTGATCTGTATGATGTCGGACATGGAGATTCTCTGCCCGCCGATTATCAGATACCCCTGGTTGTTTTCGTAGCGAACGGATTCCACTATGCCAACGATACGGGTTTGAGTGCCCACGACATTTCCGGCATTATCGGTGGCGGAAACAGAAAAGGTGTACTCGCCGCCCGCAACATTCGTCCCGGAGTCATCCTTGCCATCCCAGTCGCAGGAATTCATCCCTTCCTCTAAGTCTTCGAGTGTAAGCGTTCTAATCAGTGTCCCGCTGTCGTTATAGATACTGATCTCGATATCTGCGGCGTCAGCATCAAGCCTGAAATGCAGATAATCGTTTGAATCATAAGTATGGTATACGGTATTGCCGCCGGCAACCACCTCTTTACCGATAATCGTGGTCGCCATGGTATTGGCGATGGTCTGGCTTAAGATGTAGTCGAGCTCGGCTGAATATCCGAGGGTGGAATTTATGTTCTCCAGCTGTTCCAACGAAGAAAACTGTGCCAGTTGAGCGACGAAATCCGAATCCTTAAGCGGTTCCAGTGGATTCTGGTAGCGCAACTGGGTTACCAGAAGATTTAAGAAATCATCTTTTCCCAATCTGGAGCTGCCGAATGCTCTGGTTGCCGATGGGTCATAAACCGGAGCGCCCCCTATGGTAGGAATTTCTGCCATTATATCCTCCCCCTATGCATGCAGGTCGATCCACCCCCTATGGGTGGAAACATGCATGATTCTGTTTAGGTTTTTGCGATGGTTGCCAGCTGTAGACCGGCTTGAAAACTGTCGGTTTCCATTATGGTAATCATCTTCCAGCTCAGCGCCGGGTTTATGCGAGCGAGCGTCGATGCTTGAACCAAACGCTCCAGCATCTTTGCCATTGTCCAATATCACATTGAGATTTTCCACCTTGAGGCTGGCCCTTTCGAGGCCGGATTTAAGCTCTGTTAAGCCGGCGCTTAAGATTTTCGCCGCTTCCACATTGGCCGCCTTCATATCAGCCGAGAGCAAATCTCCCCTCCAGAAAAGCCTGACACTTACCGTTCCCAATTTTTCCGGGTAGAGTTTCAACGTAACTTGAGTTAAGTTTCTCCTGGCGGCGTATAAGATTCCGGATCCGAGTTCGTTCAAATTCAGGACCGGACGGAGACGCGGTTCAGTCATTTCGATTGCGGGCGTTTTTGAAACGCTGGTCTCTCCCCTTGCGTATGAGAGAATCGATTCGCCGATGATATCTGCACCTTTCCCCTGGACGGCGCTGTTGAAAATGTTTTTCGAACCGGACGGCACGTCGGACAGCTTAGTATTGAGAGTTCTGCTATCGAGGCGCCCGGGGTTTTCAGGGTTATTTGGATTATCAAACTCTGACGGGATATAAGTCATCCCTTTTGCCGGATCATTCAGGGTTTGACGCCCGATTGGATTTGATATCCTACCAAGGACGGCACCGAAACCGAATAAATATGATCTATGCGAAATCAAGGGATACCTTAGAAGATCCATGGGGTCATGCCACGGCGGAGCGATTGATCCGTTGAAGTTGTCTGTTAGTGTAGAATTGTGACTAATCCCATGGGCATTGTCAGCAACTGCCGATTCCGGAAGCAACGAACCATTTATGGTATCGTGAATGACATTTGCCATATTCTGTTTGCCGGAAAACATAAGCAGCCCGCGAATTGCATTATCGCTTGTGTTTTCCATCTGGAAAAGCTGGCGGAGATCGAAGGCAAATGCGGCTTTGAGTTTCATATTTGAATCTTGCATGGAAGCCTTGAGATCCGGGCTCGGATCATTTTCCAGAGGAATTGACACTTCCATTTTTACAGGATCAGGATAGCCTTTTATAAGAGATACCAATTCAGAGATACTCACATATTCCGGCTGCGATGAAAGGCCGGGAGTTTCCACATTGACGGGGATCTTCTGGCCGTCAACGGGATAGATGTTATCCGATAAGTTTACCGGCGCGAAGGTGATACGATGCTTTGCCTGATATTTAAGTGAGTTGAGAGGTTCTAAAAATCGGGGCAGCCCAGCATCGTTGGACGTTTCAGTGCGATGGATCCCTCCGGCCAGTGCCGATATCGCTTTTTTATTCAGCAGGAGTGCAAGATCATCAGGCGATATCTCCATCGATACTCTATCATCGCTTTTGCTTAACAGCAACTCAACTGTTCGGTAACTCAGGACGGCTGGCTCGGCGGTTTCATAGCCCATTTTTTCGCCGGCCCTGGTTTCACCGGCGCCAGGCGTGACGGAATGCTCCGGAGTATTTTCAATTCCAGCAATATCATTCCCGAACCGGAAAGACATCGCTTTCAAGGCCGATTCGAAATCAAAGAACCCGCTCTCTACAGGCGAAGATGCGTTCCGGCCGGTTCTGGAGGTTTCAGGCCGGCTTAAAAGAAAGTCTGCCAGATCCGTGATGTTTTGAAAGAGATATCCCATCAGTTCCTGCCTAATAGCTTGGTCGAGATTCTTGCCGCCCTATCGGCCGGCATCGACTCCAGGATCTTGCTGGCTTTCTGGCTTTTCATTCTCGGAAGTATCGCTACTACAATAGAATCATTGATTCCTGACATAACGCTGGCCAGTTGAACGGGATCCATTCCATCGTATATCTTGGCCAGATTGTACAGCTTTTCCTCGTTGGCCTTATCTTTGGCCGCCAGAAGCTCCTGAACTTCAACTTTCAACTTTTCAAGCTCTGCTTTTTCCGTTCTTATGGCTTCCAATTGCTGAGCCAGGGAGTCGGATCTTGACTGAATCTCGGCCTCGGTCGTATGCGATTGTTCCACGCCGGTGGAATCAGTCTCACTTGCCATTTCGATTGCTTTTGGAGCACCTTTGACGGTGCCGGTGGTCAAGACCGAGACGGCATCGCTGGTGCTGACTCCCAAGACCATCCCGAACAGCACCAAATATCCGAAAAAGCTTGCCAGGGCGATGACCGCCAGAACGGCCATTTTAACTGCACCTTTCATAATTTCCCGCAGAGCTTAAAGCAATATGCATGCCTATCCGGCTCAAGCTTAGAATTCATTTATAATTCTTTACACTGTCATATGTTATGTATATGCAGACGACACGATTTTTCAGGATTGCCGGAAATCATAAGGGCAAATTTTTCATGGTGCCGGGTATTTTTTTCCGGATTGACGCTTGATTTTTGACATAAATCTAATATAATGTTAATGGTCTATTAAACTTCGTACTCTTGCGCGACAGCCTGCGTCACGAACGCTGGTAAAAGACGATAAAGCGATGAAACAATCAAAACAATCAAGGGAGTAGCCATGACCAGGTATCTTTTGGTGATGCTTTCGTGTTTGCTTGTGCTGGGATTAGCATTACCCGCAGGCGCAGCAAACAACGAAGAATTGAATGCGGCCCTGAGTCAGCTGAAAGCCGAATATCCTCAGGTAAGGTTTTACCAGGAGGCAGGCCGCATCAGCCGCATCTACGGCCAGCCGTTTGGCTCCGGCGGGAGCATCGAGGATGCCGCCGAACAGTTCAGGATCAGATACTCGCCGGCCCTCGGCGTTAAACCGGACGATCTGCGTCCCGTGAGCATGCTCTTTGACGGACGCCACACCCAGCCGTTGATGTATAATCGTGAGACGGGGGAATACAAGTTCACCTTAGTTTACTACTCGCAATTTGAGGATGGGATACCGGTCTATCGGGCGGACTTAAGGCTTTTAGTTGGCAACAAGCCCGGTTTCCCTCTGGTTCTGGCCGCCTCGGCCCTGCGGGATCTGGGGGGTTTCACCATCCCGTCAGGGGTGACGGTTAATCCAGGTCTGGCCGAAAATGCGGCCAGGTCATTTTCCTCCAGCCTGGTCAACTTCACCGAGCCGCGGCTGGTCATCTGGGCCGGAATAAATGACATGAAGACGGAAGCTGCGCTGGCCATGGAGATCATCGCCGACAACGGCCTGCAGGCCACGCCGGAATACGAGAAATGGCTGTTATTGGTCGATGCTCAAACCGGCGAGGTTCTCTATTCTGAAAACATGATTATCGAAGTCGATGTCGTCGGCAATGTCAGCGGGATGGCCACTGAGGGTAGCGGGGCGGACATCTGCGGTCCGGAGGTAATCACGCCTATGCCTTATGCCCGGGTAGATATCAGCGGCGGCAACACCGCTTATGCCGACGAGAACGGCGATTTCGTCATTCCACATGCCGGCAGTTCTCCGGTGACGGTGATTTCGAATATTCGGGGCGAGTGGTTCAGGGTGTATAACCAGGCCGGCGACGACGCTGAGCTTTCCCAGGTCGTGACTCCCCCGGGGCCGGCCAATTTCATCCACAACCAGAGCAACACCAGCGAGTATAACCGGGCCGAGGTCAATGGTTATTACCATGCCAACGTCGTCCGCGATTTCACTCTTACCTACAATCCGACTTATCCGGGGTTGCAGCAGACGGAATTTCCTGTAAATGTCAACTGGAACGATAACTGCAACGCTTACTACGACTATAGCTCCATAAACTTCTTCACCTCCGGTGGAGGATGCCCTAACACCGCCTTCTCGACAGTCGTTCATCACGAGTATGGCCATCATCTGGTATATCTTGCCGATAGCCAGCAGGGGGCTTATGGCGAGGGTATGGCCGACGTGATGGGCGTATTGATCTTTGACGACCCCGGGCTGGCTTACGGCTTTTACGGCAACTGCAATGAGCCTATGAGATCGGCCGACAACGATCTGCAATATCCATGCTACGATGAGATACATTATTGCGGCCAGCTTCTCTCCGGCTGCGTCTGGGATACGCGCAACGCTCTGGCCATTACCAATCCGTTTACCTACCGGGATATTATTTCCGGCCTGGCCATCAATGCCATGTTGATACATACAGGTACCAGTGAAATTACTCCGCAGATTACGATCGACTACTTAACGATTGATGACGACGACGGAGATATCGGCAACGGCACGCCTCACTACAATGAGATCTGTTCGGGATTCGGGGCTCATAATATGGACTGTCCCCCGCTGGAACTTCTGGGATTCACTTACCCGAACGGGCTGCCTGAGTTTTTCGATCCTGCCGGCGGCACCACCGTCCGTGTGGAGGTGTCCGGCGTTACAGGTGTTCCAGAGCCGGGTACGGGGATGATATATTACAACGGCGGTTCCGGCTGGATAAACCAGGCCATGCAGGTGGTATCACCGAACGTATATGATGCCGTGTTCCCCGTCTTCGAATGCGGAATCGAGGTGCTTTACTATTTCAGCGCGGAAACGAACGAAGGTTTTGTCGTGACCGATCCCGGCGAAGCTCCTTCGACAACTTTTTCCGCTTACAGCGCGACAGGTCTCGTGACGATATTCGAAGACGATTTCAATACAGATCGAGGCTGGACCGTTCAGAACGCCGGGGGGCTGACCGACGGCGCCTGGGAACGCGGTATTCCCGCGGGAGGCGGCGATAGAGGAGATCCTCCAACCGATTATGACGGCTCCGGCTATTGCTATGTGACGGACAATGTTTATGGAAACTCAGACGTCGACGATGGGTACACTTATCTAATCTCGCCCACCTTCGATCTGAGCGAGGGCGATCAGATATTCCAATACGCTCTCTGGTATACGAACAACTTCGGCAACGATCCCAACAATGATCTCTTTAAAGTCTGGGCCTCCAGCAATAACGGTACGAGCTGGATACATGTAGAGACGTTCGGGCCTGTGACGCAGTCCGGATGGACTGAACATTCTTTTCTGGTCGGCGACTATATAACTCCATCCAACCAGGTAAAGGTTAGATTTGAAGCCTCCGACCTCAACGATGGATCAGTTGTGGAGGCGGGGATCGACGCGGTATCTATCGTATCTATAGAGTGCGAGCCGATCCCCGGCGGCACGATCTACGGCGCGGTTACGGATATGAACACAAGCAACCCTATAAGCGGCGTCCAGATTTTAGCTGATGACGGCGCCGGGAACACCGGCTCGGATGTCACCTTGAGCGATGGTTCCTATTCGATATTCCTTCCTCCAAGCACCTATACCGTATCATTTACGCACGCGGATTACTACGAAGCAACCGTACCGGACGTGGTCGTAACTGACGGCGAAAATACCCTGGTCAATGTTGAGATGGAGCCGGTCGAGAATCCGGAGATACCGACATTGTCAGAATGGGGCATGATTATTCTGGCGCTGCTATTGATTGCGGTCGGCACTACCGCTGTTATTCGCAGGCGAAGCACGGCAACCGAAGGAGTCGGATAACAAGTGATTTTATACATAAGCGTTTTTATGCTCAAATGTAAGGAGATGTAATGTTAAAGACCATTGTTGGAATGATGGTGTGCGTCTTTTTCGTGGCGGCTCTGGCTGGTGCAGGTACGATTCAGCCGCCCTTAGACGAGATGATCGCCGAAGCCGATGCCAGTGAATTCATCGGCGCCATTATAGTGATGGCCGATAAGGTGGACAACCAGAAATTGAATCTGGAACTGAAAACGAGAAGAGCAACTCTGGCCGAAAGACATTACGAGGTCGTGACGACCCTGATGAAAAAGGCCACCGATACGCAGGGGCCTGTTCTTGCCGTTCTGAATCAACTGGAGGCCGAAGGGAAGGTAAGAGAGATTCGAGCCTTCTGGATTTCTAACATGATGGCTTTCGAGGGCAGCCGGGAAGCCATAGAGGAAATAGCCTCCGCCGATGGTGTCGAGAAGGTTGTCTTTGATTTTCCCGTTGAATTGATCAAACCGGTCAAGGTAGATATGGAGCCTCCCTTAATCACCACCCGTTCTCAGGGTCTTGACGTGATTAACGCTCCTGCGGTCTGGGCTATGGGATACACCGGTGCCGGACGGCTGGTCTCCAATATCGATACCGGCGTTGACGGCAACCATCCTGCCTTTTCAGCTCGCTGGAGAGGTAATTCTAATCCCAGCGGTGAGTGCTGGTTCGATCCTGTTTACGGATATTCCTTCCCTACCGACCACGGTTCGCATGGAACTCACACCATGGGCACGATCTGCGGCCGGAGTCACACCACGCCCGATACGGTGGGCGTTGCTATTGATGCCCAATGGATCGCAGCCGGCTCGGTCGATTATGGAGGCACCACTGCAGATATTATAGCCTCATTTCAGTGGATAGCCGATCCCGACGGCAACCCCGGCACCACCGACGATGTGCCTGATGCCGTCGGCAACTCCTGGGGATATTCGCCATTTTTTCACGGCGTTGACCCCTGCGACGAGACCTTCTGGGTTGTCATGGATGGATGCGAGAACGCCGGTGTGGCCGTCATATTTTCCGCCGGTAACGAGGGCAGCTACGGATCAAATTCTCTGCGCACGCCCGCCGATCGCGCGGATTCGTATTTTAACGCCTTTTCAGTCGGCGCTATCGATGGTCACACGCCCGGATATCCGATAGCTAGTTTTTCTTCTCTCGGCCCGTGCGATTGCGCCAGCTATCCAATGAATATCAAGCCGGAATGTGTCGCCCCCGGGGTGAACGTCCGAAGCTCGGTTCCCGGCGGTGGATACGCGGGAGACTGGAGCGGAACGTCGATGGCCTCTCCGCATATAACCGGCTCGGTAGCGATTTTAAGGCAGGTCGATCCGAATCTCGATGTCGATACGATCAAAGATATTCTGCTTCAAACCTGCGTTGACCTCGGACCTGGAGGCGAAGACAACACTTATGGCCACGGATATATCGATTTATATCAGGCTGTGCTTCTGGCCAGCGGCGGTTTCGGATATGTTGAGGGTTATGTTTATGAAACCGACAACAACTTCCCTGTCGAGGCCACCGTGGAGATCGTAGGCACGGGCATATCAGTTACCGCCAACAGCTCAGGGTATTACATCCTGACCGTTCCCGCCGAAGAGAATTATACCATCAGGGCAAGCTATCATGAGTACATTACCGATGAGCATTCCGTTTACGTCAATCCCGACCAGACCATTTCTCAGGACTTTTTCCTCGGCCCGCCGAATATCAGCCATGACCCCTCGAGCTACAGCGTCTCCGCTCTTCCGGATCAAATAGTAGAGCGGGACCTTAACATATATAACGACGGTGTCGGCGGTCTTCTTTTCTCACTGGGTACCGAAACGTTCGACGGCCGTCTGCTAAAAATCGACAGAAACGCGCCGGATGCTACCGAAGTACAGGAGCCTATCGAATATCGTGCTCTGGAATACAGCAAAGATCCCGATCTTGAAGAACCTTTGTATCCACCCGTGATAACCGGCCAGGGCGGGCCTGACGATTTCGGGCACGAATGGATCGACTCCGATGAACCCGGTGGCCCTCCGGTTAACTGGATCGATATATCGGGCGATGGCACACCAGTATATCTCAATGATGACGATTATGCCGGGCCGATCAGTATCGGATTTTCTTTCCCGTTCTATGAGAATAATTACTCATCGCTTTATATCGGCTCCAACGGCGTACTCACCTTCGGCAGCGGCAATACGACAGTTAACAATACCAATATTCCTAACCCCAGCTCGCCAAACAACTTTATCGCCATGTACTGGGATGACCTGAACCCGGGCAGCGGCGGCAATATCTATTATTATCGCGATACGGCAAACAACCGTTTCATCGTCAGCTTCGTGGGTGTTCCGTTCTACTATTGGTTCGGCGGAACCGGTTCTACTACGTTTGAGGCCGTTCTGTATCCAGACGGCGACATCGAACTGAACTACGCTACAATGAACGCCGGCAGCCATAGCCTATCGTCCGGAACCATAGGCATAGAGAACATCAACGCCAGCGACGGCTTACAGATTGTCTACAACGCCCCTTATATGCACAGCAATTTAAGCATCCATATTTCCGCCGGTAAATGGCTGACCGTTTCACCATCCAGCGGGACGGTTCCGGGCTCCGGCGGATCGTATGCTGCGACCGTTACATTCGACGCCACCGATCTTGCCGAAGGCACATATACAGGCAGGATAAATCTCGATTCGGACGATCCCGATACCCCCAATATTGATATCCCGGCCACTTTCATTGTCGGCGAGGGCACCGGCGGAACGATCTATGGCACGGTGACGGATATGGACACAAGTGATCCTGTAGGCGGCGCCCAGCTTCATGCCGACGACGGCGCCGGGAATACCGGCTCGGATGTAACCTCCGGGGACGGCACTTACTCCATATTTCTCCCCCCAAGCACTTATACCGTATCATTCACGCATGCCGACTATTACGATGCGATCGTTACGGACGTGGTTGTAACCGACGGCGGGAATACTCTGCTCGATGTAGAGATGGAGCCGTTGCCATTCGAGCCCATCCCCACGCTCTCGGAATGGGGCATGATCATAATGGCATTGTTGTTGCTGGCGATAGGAACGGTGGCTGTTGTTCGCAGGCGTAATATGGTAATCGAAGGAACAGATTATTAGGCAATTTTACACATGAGTATTCCCGTACTCAGATGTAAGGAGATGAAATGTTAAAGCCCGTTGTTGGAATTCTGGCAAGCGTCCTTTTGATAGCTGCTCCGGTTGAAGCAGGAACCATTCAGCCACCTCTGGATGAGATGATCGCCGAGGCCAACGCGGGTGAATTTTTCGGCGCCATCATAATAATGGCCGATATGGTGGACTTGGATGCCTTGAAGCAGGAGCTTTATGCCAGGCGCGCCGATCGCCGCGAATGGCATGAAGCTGTGGTCTTAGCACTACAGGATAAAGCGACAGTTTCACAAACAGAAATTATCGTCCAGTTGGCGCGTCTGGCCGACCAAGGGCTGGTTAGAGATTATCGGGGCATATGGATCGGTAATGTTGTTCTGGTTACCGCCACTGGCGAGGCTTTTGATATCCTGGTTCAGCGGGATGACGTATCGCAGATTACTCTCGACTATGAGATTGAAAACATCGAACCGGTAAGCAAAGGCGATGATAGCCCGCCTTTGATAGCCGGCGTCGAGGCTGGCCTCAGGGCGATTAGGGCCGACGAGGTCTGGGCCATGGGTATTACCGGCGCGGGACGGTTGGTCAGCCATCTCGATACCGGTGTCGACGGCAATCATCCGGCGTTGAATGCGCGGTGGAGAGGCTACGATCCCCGGTATGCAGGCAATCCTGGCTGGGCCTGGTTTGATCCCGTAACCAATACTCAGTTTCCGTTCGATGCTGGCAGTCATGGAACACATACCATGGGTACTATCTGTGGTCTCGGTGTGGGCACCGGTGATACCATCGGTGTCGCGTTCGGCGCAGAGTGGATCTCCGCCGGCGTCATAGATAGAGTGAGTATTCCTCAAACCATATCGGATGCGATCCTGTCGTTTCAATGGATTGCCGACCCGGACGATAATCCTTCCACGGTCTGGGATGTTCCGGATGTCTGCTCAAATTCATGGGGTGTTTCCGAGATCTATCATGGCTATGATTATTGCGATCCGATGTTCTGGAGTGTTCTGGACGGTTGCGAGGCGGCCGGGGTTTTTGTGGTTTTCGCGGCAGGCAACGAGGGCTATTATGGACCGCGCACCATAAGAAATCCGGCTACCAGGGCGACGACCGATATTCAAAGCTTTGCTGTCGGCGCTGTCGACGGAAACGACCCGAACTTGCCGATTGCGGATTTCTCATCTCGTGGGCCTTCGGAATGCACGCCCGGTGGAAACGATACCATTAAACCTGAGGTATCAGCTCCCGGCGTAAGCGTTAGAAGCTCCGTCCCGGGCGGCGGGTATCAGGACGGTTGGAGCGGGACATCCATGGCCTGCCCGCACGTGGCTGGCGTTGTGGCTCTGATGAGAGAAACCAACCCCAATCTTACTACTGACCAGATAGGCGAGATTATGCTGGAGACGGCTTCGGATCTCGGCCAGCAAGGTGAGGATAACGCCTACGGCATGGGTATCGTCGATGCCTACGAGGCAGTCATGCTTGCCATAAGCAATGATGGTGCATGCTGCGATCCAGTGGATGGATCTTGTGCCGAATTGAGCGAGGCAGATTGTCAGGCAAGCGGCGGTGTTTTCAAAGGCAACGGCACCGTATGTCAAGGTGACGTTGACGCCGATGGAATCGATGGGGCCTGCGACAACTGTCCCGAAGTTTACAATCCCGCGCAGGATGATACCGACGACGATGGTGTCGGGAATCTCTGCGATAATTGCCCTGATCATTATAATCCAGGCCAGGAGGATATAGACGACGATTTGGTTGGTGATATCTGCGACAATTGTCCCGATGTCTACAACCCCGGCCAAGAAGACTCCGACGGTGATGGAATAGGAGACGCCTGCGATCCGGAGGAAGTTCCCACGCTCTCGGAATGGGGGATGATTATTCTAACGCTATTATTGTTAGCCATCGGTTCAGCGGCAATAGTTCGCAGGCGCAATATAGTATTCAACAGGGGACAATACTGATAGCCACGGGTTCGATAAGTTGCCTGGAGACGCGTTCAGGTTAAACTGTAACGGGTATCATGAATGCCCGGAAAATTGCCGCAAACCGAGAGTTTGCGGCAATTCTTTTTCTATCACGATCTATATAGGAAAGCGCTTTGCCGATTTAAGGTGGAGTCCTCCCTACTATGAGTCAACCGAATAATCGATAAGGATAAATCTTAGGTGAATAGAGCTGGCAGCATATGGAAAATAGTTGACATTAACACGATATATACTAAATTGAACATGGATAAAAAATTCTTAATTGTGGAGGCGTTATGAAACGGCGTTCCCTGATTTTGTTGATCATGATTGCGCTTTTGGCGATGGGCTTCAGCGGGATGGCCATCGGGCAGGATTCGGGCAAGGCCACCGGATCGCAATCGACAGATGACACACTCAAGGAAAGAATGAAATACCTCGGTCTGATTATTCCCGAAGATGTCAAGAAACGTTTTGAAGAACTTGATAGACAGCCCCCGCCGGCGCTGCTCAACACCGAGGACTATTTCGACTGGCGCATTATGGGAGGCGTTACGCCGGTCAAAGCCCAGGGGCAGTGCGGTTCCTGCTGGGATTTCGCGGCCACCGGAGCATTTGAATCTGCAGTTTTAATCGAAGGCGGTATCGAACTGGACCTATCCGAGCAGCAGGTTCTCTCATGCAATACAGGCGGCTCGGACTGCGGAGGCGGCTGGATGGAAGACGCCTATAACCTCTTCATGAGTTACGGCGCAGTGGATGAATCCTGCATGCCGTATGAGGCAAACGATAATATTCCGTGCACGCAGGAAGACTGCGACCCTCTGGCCTGGATGGTCGGCTATGAGGATATCTCCAATAATATCAATTCCATCAAAAATGCTGTTACAATTGGGCCGGTATCGACAACCTTCATGGTCTATTCGGATTTTCACTGGGATTGTTACTGGCATGAGGATACCGGCGATCTAAACCACGCAGTGTTGATCGTCGGCTGGGATGACGACATGTGCGGTGGGCAGGGCGCCTGGATCATAAAGAATAGTTGGGGCACAGATTGGGGCGACGACGGTTATTTTTATATGCCGTACGGTTCAAGCGGAATCGGCAGATATACGCAGCGTCCTCTTTTCGGAGGCGTCGCGTATCTGACATTCATATACCCCGACGGATTGCCGGATTTTGTCGATCCAGCCGGCGCTACTACAGTTCGGGTTGAAGTGGGCAGCCTGGCAGGGACACCTCAACCGGGGACAGGGATGATGTATTACAATGCCGGTTCGGAGTGGATAGACATATATTTGGACGTCGTGGCCCCGAACGTTTACGATGCGGTCTTCCCCCCTATCGAGTGCGGAATCGAGGTTTCGTATTATTTCAGTGCCGAGGAGATCGGGGGCTCTATCGCAAATGATCCTAGCAATGCGCCCGACGAGACCTATTCGGCGGTCAGCGCCGATGAAATCATAGTTTTATTCGAGGATGACTTCGAGACCGTTCAGGGCTGGACCGTTCAGAACGCAGGTGGGCTGACCGACGGCGCCTGGGAACGCGCCATACCCGCGGGAGGTGGCGACAGAGGGGACCCTCCGACTGATTATGATGGCTCCGGCTATTGCTATGTGACGGATAATGCGGATGGAGACTCGGATGTCGACGATGGGTACACTTATCTAATCTCGCCCACCTTTGACCTGAGCGAGGGTGAACATATATTTCAGTATGCTCTCTGGTACACGAACACCTACGGCAACGACCCCAACAATGACCTCTTTAAAGTCTGGGCCTCCAGCAATGACGGTGCGAGCTGGATACATGTAGAGACGTTCGGGCCTGTGACGCAGTCCGGATGGACTGAACATTCTTTTCTGGTCAGTGACCATATAACTCAATCCAGCCAGGTAAAGGTCAGGTTTGAAGCCTCCGATCTTAACGATGGATCAGTTGTGGAGGCGGGTATAGACGCTGTATCTGTGATATCATTCGATTGTGAAGGAACCGACTGCGTTTACATTCCAGGTGACGTTAACCACAATGGTACGCCGTTGGAGCTTGGCGACGTCATCGCCATGATTGGTATTTACAGAGGCACGGAGGCACCTTATTACAACTGCAATTGCCCCCCCTGGGGCATTTTCGCTCCAGGGGCCGATCCCAATGGCAACTGCGTTGCGGCTGAGTTGGACGATATTGTTCGCGAGATCGCCGCCTATAGAGGAACGCAGACGGTAGCCGGGTGTGGAGACTGCCCCGGCTTTTTGAGAATAACATTGGGCCGCTAAGACAAAACCCTCATAACATCGTCCCTGAAATCGGAATTCGAGGGCGGCTAAAAAAGCCAATGTGATATCCAAAAAAAGAAAACATCCGGGGGAATATTTCGTAGACTAAGTTGTAAATGTTTAAGGGCAAAGGTTGGCCGCCTGTGCTTCAAACCTCGTCAAGTATTTAGGGGGGTGGCAAAGGTCGCTGAATAGCAGCATGCAAACTTCGTTGCTATTAATCGACCTTTCGAGCTTGTGACAAGGGAACTAAGAAAGGAGATCATCGTGGCATTCTTACTGCGCTCTATGGGAATAATTCAGATGACGCTGATTTTGATTACAGCCGGGAGTGCCCGGGGCCAATGGCCAACAGATCCGGCGTTGAATTTGATAATATGTGACCGGGCGGGCGAGCAGACTCTGGCCAAGGTTGCCGCAACCTCCGACGGAGGATGTTATATCAGCTGGTATGATCACAGCTCCGGCAATTACGATGTTTACCTGCAGCGGTTGAATGGAAATGGCGAGATACAATGGGCAGAAAACGGGCTGCTTATCAGCGACCATCCGCAGGAGTCCTGGATAACCGATTATGACCTGGCGGCCGATCTTGATGATTGCGCCATACTGGTATTCAATGACATTAGAAATGGATCTGACCGCGACATTTACGCCTACAGGATAAATCCCGCAGGCGATTTTGTGTGGGGTCCCGATGGTTTGACCATTTCGGATAATGACGGATTCGAGCCGGATCCACAGGTAACAATTACCACGGCGGGCAATATCGTTTTCGCCTGGCCGGAGGATAATATGGCTCATCTGCGCAAGGTAACACCTGAAGGGAATGATTACTGGCAGGACCCATCGATCATAACGATCACTTCGGATTACTCTATGTGGAGTGCCAGAGTCGTACCGGCAGAGGACGACGGCGTTATCCTGCAGATTCAGATGGCAACCGGACCCAATTACTGGGATCCATCCTATCTTTATATGCATAAGTTTGATGATTCCGGAGAAGCTCGATGGGGGCCCGATGGAGTCGAGGTTATGACCACCGGTGGAATCGCTCCTTATATGGAATCGGATATATCCGAAGACGGTGTCGGCGGGGTTTATTCATACTGGTATGATACCCGGAATATGGTTCATCACGCTTATGCCCAGCATGTGCAGGCTGATGGTTCCGTCTCCTGGACTATTAACGGAGTTTTGCTATCCACGACTGCAGGCGAGATGCAGATGTACCCACAGTTCGTTCGCTTACCTTCTACAGAAGATATACTCGTATTCTATAGAATTACCGATCCCAATCAGAACCTTGCGGGAATCGGTGGACAGAGACTCAACTCAGAGGGGCAGCCTCAATGGGGTGATGGAGGCGTTACCCTTGTGACCTTGAGCGATCAGGATCGCTACAACGTTCTGGCGTTACAGCAGGAAAACGGCGCGATTGTCCTTTATAAGGAGATACCCGAGGGTGTTCTTTACAGTATCATCAAAGCCATCAGGGTCGATGGATCGGGAACGCCGGTATGGGAGACATCGCCGGTGATAATGGTTCCGACTCTCAGCGAAAAGGGGCGCGTAGTGGCCGATGTTAACGAACCGGGCCAGGTAATAGCCGCCTGGAATGATAAGCGTACTGATCCCAACGGTGACATTTACCTTCAGAATATCAATCCGGACGGGTCTTTTGGGCCATACAGCCCGTCCGGCTGCGATTATATCCCTGGTGATTGCGACCACAACGGCATCCCCCTCGAGCTTGGCGATGTCATCGCCATGATCGGCATGTATAGAGGCAGTGTCGAACCGGATTATACATGTAATTGCCCGCCGCACGGTAGCGATTTTGCACCGGAAGCCGATCCCAATGGCAATTGCATCGCCTTCGAGCTCGGCGACGTGGTTACCGAGATCGGGGCCTACAGGGGAACGACAGAGGCCTCCGGCTGCGTGGATTGCCCGGGCTCGCGCAGATAAAATTCCACCCTCAGGATATCGCTCTGCTTCCATCTTGAGGGATAAAAGTAACTCGAATCCCTCCGGGATTTGAGAACCTGGCGTTAAGACTCAGAGAGTCTTGATGCCTTATTCTGAGACCATCCCGGTCTCATTTGAAAAAACAGATATTATTTCATTTTTCTATGGACTTGACGAACGGTAAATATAGTGTATATTATCCAGATAGAAACGGTTAAAAGGAATTCGCTTAAAAATCGTAACTTCGCGGATGCTTTCAATGTCGGAAAAGATAGCTTGATATAGTTGGAGGAGCTATGAAACATGCGGGATTAATTATGTCGGTATGCATCGTCGCCCTGACAGCCGGGATATCCTTTGCAGATCCCCCGGAGGTGTTTGATTTACGCGACGTAGATGGCGTCAATTATGTGACCGGGGTCAAGAGCCAGCAGGGCGGTACCTGCTGGACGCATGGCGCCATGGCATCTCTGGAAGGCAATTTACTCATGACGGGCAACTGGGAAGCCGCCGGTGAAATCGGCGAGCCTAACCTGGCAGAATACCACCTGGATTGGTGGAACGGGTTTAACCAGCATAACAACGACGATACAGACCCACCATCGGGAGGCGGGTTGATTGTGCACCAGGGCGGGGATTATCGGGTAACCTCGGCTTATCTGACAAGAAGCGAGGGAGCGGTACGGGATATAGACGGCCAATCCTATGATGTGCCGCCAGCCAGGTATGAGCCGGCCTATCACTACTATTATGTGCCGGATATCGAATGGTATGTTGCGGAGCCCGATTTAAGCAACATCAATACAATCAAAGAAAAGATCATGGCAGAAGGCGTCGTCGGGACCTGCATGTGCTACGATGGGGCATTCATATCCGACTATATCCACTACCAGCCTCCCAGCAGTGAGCTTGATCCAAACCACGCAATCGGTATCGTGGGCTGGGATAATAATAAGGTTACACAGGCTCCCGATCCGGGCGCCTGGCTCTGTAAGAACAGCTGGGGGAGCGGATGGGGTTTCGATGGCTACTTCTGGATTTCCTATTACGACAAGCACTGCTGCCAGCATCCGGAGATGGGCGCCATTTCATTTCAGGACGTCGAGCCGCTAGCTTATGACAGGGTTTATTATCATGACTATCATGGCTGGCGCGATACCATGGTCGATTGCACCGAGGCATTCAACGCCTTCACCGCCGCGGGCGCCGGCGATTACATGGAGTTGCTCAGGGCGGTCAGTTTTTTCACTGCCGAAGACAATGTAGCCTACACGGTGAAGATCTACGACACCTTCGAAGATGGCGAGCTTTTAAATGAACTTGCGGTAAAATCAGGTACCATCGAATATACCGGATTTCACACAATCGGCCTCGATACGCCGATTGGGCTTATCGAGGGTGACGCTTTCTACGTTTATCTGCAGCTCTCGGCCGGCGGCCAACCATACGACAGGACTTCCGATGTTCCGGTCTTGCTGGGTGCACAGTATAAGGTTATTGTCGAATCGGCCTCTAACCCCGACGAGAGCTATTATCGCAGCGGCCCGGACTGGCTCGATCTATACTATTATGACGACCCGCCCTGGAATGAAACGGCCAATTTCTGTATCAAGGCTCTGACCACCACAGAACTGGCTTTAAACATCCTTTTCCCAGACGGTCTGCCCCAATACCTCACCCCCGGCATCCCGACCACTTTCACAGTCCAGATAGAGGATAATATGGAATCATATCTGGAAGGCAGTGGTAAGCTCTTCTATCGTTATGACGGTGGAATGTTTCTGACATCGAACTTAGAACCCATAGGCGGTAACCTGTATGAGGCCACATTACCCCCTGCGAATTGCGAAGCTACCCCCGAATTCTACATAGGTGCCGACGGCGATGGCGGCTCGACCACCTATAGCCCGCCCGATGCCCCGAATTCGCTTTATACCGCTATCGTCGGTATAGTAACGATTGTGATGGAAGATGATTTCGAAACCGATCAGGGCTGGACGGTCAGCGGCGACGCTGCCGCCGGTCACTGGGAAAGAGGCGTGCCCGTAGGCGGCGGTGATCGGGGCGATCCGCCCACGGACTTCGATGGTTCCGGCCAGTGCTATCTGACAGGTAACACTGATGGCGATTCCGACGTTGACGATGGATACACCTACCTTACTTCCCCAACTGTCGACCTGAGCGAGGTTGATGAAGCCTATGTCCATTACGCTTTATGGTACACGAACAACTACGGTAGTGATCCGAATAACGACCTTTTCAAAACCTATGTCTCCAGCAACAACGGTGCGAACTGGGTTCTAACTGAGACTATCGGCCCCGGCAGTGCAAGCGGCTGGATAGAACATACATTTAATGTCGGTGATTTTGTGACTCCCACTGCCCAGATCAAGATTCGCTTCGAGGCCTCGGATCTCAATGCGGGGTCTATTGTGGAGGCTGGTATTGACGCCGTGTCCGTTATGGAATTCAGCTGTGAGGGAGCTGAATGTGTTTACATACCCGGCGACTGCGACCACAACGGTACGCCACTGGAGCTTCCTGACGTTATCGCTATGATCGGCATGTATAGAGGCACCATCGATCCCGCATATACCTGCGATTGCCCTCCTCACGGCGATAACTTCGCGCCCGAAGGCGACCCGAATGGCAACTGCATCGCCTTTGAGCTCGGCGATGTGGTCACCGAGATTGCAGCATATAGAGGCACCGATTCAGCTTCCGGCTGCGCGGATTGCCCGGGATTGCGGAGGCTGGGTCAGGGAAGCGAAGATCGGCCGCCGATCATGCCGGGTTTGAAGACCAGGACGGTAAAAAAGGCAGCGTCCTCTTCGCAATAAACGATGCGGGCTGGACGATGTTCAGCCCCTTACGGATAAGTGGTCTGGAGTCGGCGGACGAGAGCGTCCGCCGACCACTAACTCTCTATTTTTCTAAATACACTTATGATGATAGGGATAAGGTAGTAGGCTACAAGAACGATGGCGAAGGTCCATAATATTCTACCGAGCTTTAATGTTTTGTCAGTATCATAATCTACAACGATATTTCTCATGGTGATATTAGTTAACGAGGTAGTTATCCAGAAAAAAACATCGTTGTCAGGTTTCAAATAATCTATCTTTATCTTTACGTAACCATCCCCCATTTCCGTTTCATGTGCATGAGGTTCAATTCTGAGAAAGTCGACCTTACTCATGCTCATTAATGACCTCGGATTTAGCAGATAAGGTCTCTTGAGCAATATCCTGACGTGTTTAGCTATTAGACTGCCAACGTTACGGACGCTGAGCATAACTGTAATCTCTCGATGGGCGAGTATGATCTTAATTGCATTATAGAAACTAACCGAGTCGAGGATTGCTGAGTCAAACAGGCCCGAGAGGGTGTCAGGGAAGGTTGTTTCCCAAAACGCTCGATTGTTAATCCAAGCAGGTGCGGGTTTATCGTAATCACCGCTAATTTCTCGAAACTTGTACTTGAGAGCATCCTTAAGCTCCGATATCTGTTCCCCGAGTCCCATATCTCGAATTGGTATAGGTTTCGATAAATCAATTGGATTATCTCGGCTAAATTCGTATTTACGTTTCCCAACTACAACTCTCTGCGACTTCAAATTGATGTATAAGTCTAAAAGTGTTTTCAGGTCGTGCTTTGTAAAATCTCTGAGTATACTGTCGGCATCGTACCAAGTATTCATATGGTTTACAGCATATTTAACATCCGCCCGCGACATGAAATACCCGCTTACACTTAAGGCAGTCACGATACCCACAATTAGCAAAAGGTCAGAAAAGTAAGGCCGGGAATATTTAAGAGTTTCGCTGAATTTTTTCATCCTAGAATTGATTATATAGGGTCCCGTAATCTGTCAATAGAAATCTTGCCTCCTGAGCCTTCTTGTCGACTGAAATTTTTAGGATATATCTACAGTTATATGAAGATCCCTACATAGGAGGCGGATTTAGGGGCGTTAGCCAAACAATCGGCGTACCAGCCTAACCTCTGCTACCTGGTTTCGGAGTGAGAGAGTTTCATCAACCGCGCCTGGGAGGCGAACTCATCGAGCTCCTTGCGATCTTCGCGGTTGGCTTCGAAATCATATTCTTTTCGTTTTCGGTCCTGTAGATTTGCGAACTTCTTTCTATCACGCATGGAATCCTGCAGGTCGAGCTTGGCACTTTCAACCTCTTTCTCGGCATTATTCACTTTTTTCGTCTGTAAGACCACGTCGCCTTTTATCTTATTGAGAAAGCGCAGGGTGGTCTTCAAGCTATTAACATCAATTCTACCTTTGAACAGCCGCCCGTATTTTTTTGAATATTCTTCCCTTTTCGTGGTTAAATCCGATAGATGGTTGTTTTCCCGCCTGAGACCCTCGTTCCTGTCTGACAGAATTAGCTTTTTCTGCTGTTCGACCTGTTCCTTGAAATGGAGGATTCTTTCGAGCCTGAATCTGAACCGCTTCATATTACCACTTAAGCCACTATATTTTTAAGCCTCTCAAGCGATTCGTCGAAATCGGCCGACTCCTCGATTGCCTGCATGAGGAAATTATTCAGCGGCTCTATTCTTTCTAAAGCGAAATCTATTTTGGGCGACGATCCTTTTATATAGGCGCCGATATTTATCAGATCCTCCGATTGAGTATAATCCGACAATAATCGTCTGGCGGCAGCGGCGATTTCCTGATGTTCTTTAGTGGTAATATCAACCATCAAACGCGATATCGATCCCAAGACGTCGATTGCCGGATAATGGTTCCTGGCGGCGAGAGTCCTGGACATGGCCATATGGCCATCGAGTATAGCCCGGGTGGTATCGGCTATGGGATCGTTTATATCATCGCCCTCCACCAGCACCGTGTAATATCCGGTTATGCTGCCATTACCGCTTAAGCCGGCCCTCTCCAGAAGTTTTGGGAAAAACGAGAATACCGAGGGTGTATATCCTTTGGTGGTCGGCGGCTCGCCTGCGGCCAGCCCGACTTCCCTCTGGGCCATCCCGATTCTTGTTAGCGAATCCATCATCAAAACGACATCTTTGCCGCAATCCCGGAAATATTCTGCTATGGCGGTTGCGGCCAGGGCTCCCTTGACCCGCAGGAGAGGAGGTTTATCAGAGGTTACCGCTATTATGACGGAACGTTTGAGACCATCGGGCCCGAGGTCTTTTTCGATGAAGTCGCGGACTTCGCGGCCCCTTTCCCCTATCAATCCTATAACGTTGACATCGGCCCTGGAGGATCGCGCGATCATGCCCATGAGGGTCGATTTGCCAACACCGGAACCCGAGAAGATTCCAACCCTCTGTCCCTTGCCGCTGGTAGCGAAGCAATCGATAGCCCTGATACCGGTATAAAGCGGTTCGGTAATTCTTCGTCTTTCGAGCGGATGGGGCGGCTGGCCGGTGAGAGGCTTTTGGGATGTTGCCAGTATCGGGCCTTTGTTATCCAAAGGCTGAGCGAATCCATCGACGACCCGTCCCAGCAACTCGTCGCCGACCGGCACCGATAACTGATGGCCTGAGGCCCAGACTTTCGCCCCAGGAGAAACTCCCCCCATTTCCCCCAGGGGCATGATCAGGACTTTGCTATCTTTGAAACCGACAACTTCGGCCATCAATGGCCCGCCGGAGGCGATACTCCGTTCGATGATTAGATGTTCCCCCACCTGTGCTGCCGGCCCTGACGCCTCGATCACCAGGCCGACC
>CBEWDL010000035.1:0-22352 GCA_965555375.1 uncultured bacterium | reverse complement strand
TTGTTGGCATAAAGGGCCACCACGAAGCTATCGGGGTCGAGCTCGAGGAACACTCTGCCGGAGGAATCGGTGCGGTTACCGGGGACTTTCGTGGACGTCTGATCGAGGTTGCGAACCGTGACGGATGCGCCTTCGATGGCTGTCGTATCGCTATCGAAAACGAAAAGCGTCTCAGGTTCGGTGCCTCCGCCCTGCGTTGAGACGGCGGCTATATCGTCCTTGATGTTGTTATTGTCTCCGACGGCGCCGGAGTAACTTCCCAACTTTGCGGTAATCGAGGTATCTGAAAATATTCCGACAGAGGCAAGAATCGAATCAATTCTCGCGGCGACGGAATCGGGGATATCCGCAGAAGCGGAGATATCCAGATTGGGAGCGACGACAAACGTATCGTATTGTGCGGGCTGCGAAGAGAACGGATTGACCGTTATGGTCGAATCGGAACTGCTCCAATCAGTTACTCTGGAAGCCCTGCCCAGCAGACCCCCGTCAATAAAAATCAATTGAAGATCAATGAAATAATCATCGCCGTATGCGGTCATTAGCCCGCCGATCTTGAACTGACTGGTGTTTATCTGCGAACTCACCCAGCCGAAATGGGGGGTTAAGGACAATAACGCCCGTCCTGCCTTACTTCCCTTCAGCGTCGAATCGAGAGCCGACATATCAACCATCACCGAATCCGAAAGAGGGTCGAAATCGTTCAGGCCGTTTACGGTGGCCTCTTTAGCGACCCAGTTATCGTGGTTCTGAAGGGTATCGAGAATGTCTGATATTTCCCTCTGGAATCGATCGACATCATCATAGGTCTTCAGGGTATCCAGGATCTCGGTTGAGACCGTCTGATGAGCCACCCAGCCATCCTGATTCTGAAGCGTATCCAGAGCGGCACTGACAGTATCCCTGATATTCGTGATGTCAGCGATTTCATCATCCCAGAGCTGTAATGTGTCCAGGATGGCATTGGTTGTGTCTTCAATGTCACTTACAGTTCCAAATAGCCCCACATCAAAGCTATAAACCCACGGCGTATAAAGGCTCGAATCGGAATCGTAGGCTCCACCTATGACTAAATAATGGCCATCGCCTCCTGAACTATCGATGTCTTGAAACTGATCGGTAAAGATGAGCCAGCCGTCATCGGCGATTATTGTAGCATCCGAGCTGTCATACCACGAACTGTGGTAAATATTGCCGTTGTAATAGACTTTGAGCAACACCGAATCCGGCAGAGCCAGATTGCCGTCATTATAGATCGTCCTCACGCCAACGCTTATCTGATCAGTCGGGCGTATGGATGTGGCGAACAGAGCCGATGCAATACAGGATATAGTCACAAACAGCGTCAGCCCCGCCTTTATTGATTTAGATCGCCATAGCTTTTTCATCTATTTGCCCCCGAACTCCTTGGTATTTTCCTGCGCCTTGGACTAACGTCACTACCTCCGCCGCCCGTGCTGTAAACGGCATACATCGAAAACCGATAATTCAAAGAAGCGCCGCTCCATGAGGTCGGGAAGCTGCTTCCGTTTTCGCTCACGGCGTTAGTTCCGGAATCATATTTAAACCACCACGTTCCCAATCCGTTAAATTCGCCGGCAGCCACGCAATAAGCCTTGCCGTCCGTAAGAACCTGATTAGCGGCAATGCCGTACCAACCAGCCGTATTTGAAACGTCAAAACGGTCGCTCTCCATAATCTTTGTACTGGGACTACCGGAAATCACGCTGTAAATGGCCATGGCCATGCTATAACCGCTGGCGCCTGGAGACCTCAACGCTGAATACAGGGAATCAACGTTGTCACCGCTGGACGCCGTATAATGATCTGATGCCAATAGAGCAGCATAAGTCCAATTTGCGCCGACACCGATCTCCGATGCCCCCATCGTGTCGTAGCCGAAATGAGGATCGATCACAACCGGATAACTGGCCTTTTCCCAAAAATCTATTGGCAGAGTTAAAGATAGAATTCCATTGATAGTGTCGACATCAAGATGGCACCAGACCGTATCTCCGCTGGCATCCCGGGCTTTGGGCCGATAGATATGGAACACCTTACCGGTTTTATATTCGCCGTGAGCCCTGTTTTTATGATAAACGGCCCAGGAACCAACAACACTATCGGGACGTTTCGCGCAATGAGCTATTTCATCCGGCGTCAATTCCCCTTGATAGCTAAAGACAAGATTAGAGCAAAAGAGCTGATAAGTTAATACATTGCTGAGCGGTTTTTGTCGTAAGAGAATTGTCCACTCCAGACCATCATCGAGCGCATATATCGCCTGTTCCTGAAAGCCATCAAAGATGAAAATGGAATCGCCCTCGATCCTGACAGAATCGGGATCGCTATTGAACTGCCTGATTCTCAACCACGCCGAAGGCGTGGCCGGACTATCAAGATCGCCCCACTTTTCCAGCGTGAAATAGGGCTGAATTCTATCGCTCAGCGTATCGCCGGCCACGATTTTCATATGGCGATTGAAATTGTAGCATACCCTCCCCTGCGTAGGTCTATCCGGTTTCAGCCAGACCTTTCCCCACACAACCGAATTTTCTGCGCCTGTAAAAATCAGCAATGAAAATATTATTGTAACAATGACTTTATACATTAAGTCTCCACGCATTCGGTATGAATTCGGGTCTTATTCAGGCAAAAAAAGCGCTCTGGAGAGAAGAGATGTGCCATTACGCTTTCCTCGGTGATTTGAATGAACTGATGACGCCGGTGAATCTCGAAAGGATGATATACGCCTCCTTCTTATATGTATCAGACAACGCCGACCAGGATTTAGCCTCGGCGGCATTGTTAGCCCTGCCCCTCGATGGAGATACGGCTTCCATGGCCCGGATACGGCATACTATCGAAACGGTGAGGTAAGTCTCGGCGGATACCAGCGAGCGGTCGGCGGAATCGCGGTAGGTTTCATCGATATAAGACAGCACCTGTTCATGAGCCTCCGTGATAGCGTTTTCAATCGCTTCATCGTCGAGGCCTCCGAACTCCGCCGTATAATCCACCAGAACGCGCTGCCCGGATTCTATATCTCCGGATGAGCGTCTGCGTATAGTGCCTTTCTGGTAATCGATATCGTAATCCACCCCGCGCTGATAAATTCTATAATGGAGATACCAGATCACCACGCTGGCGCCAGCAGCAAGCGATCCGGAGTTAATCCTTCTGATTTCTCCGGCGTCGTAGTCTATATGGTAATCGATATTTTCCAGATAAATGGTTCCCAGGGAGCTATCGCCTGCAACGACCACGGTATCGGGTATCAATTCCGAATGAGACAGGCCGAACGTATCGGAGCCTGTGAAGATCACGGTTTCTTCAACCGGCTCAAGCCGTTCTTTGCCTTTTACTTTTTCGGAGTCTTTCAGGATCATCCTCTTTTGCAGGTTCACGGTATCGTTGCCGGTCAGCCGGACCGGCTCATTTTCTATGAGGGTCGATCCGAGATAGTGATCCAGGATATGCTTTTTAACGATATCTTTCGTTGTATATGGCATTAGCTCATCTCCATTATCAAAAGATCAACCACCGCATCCGCAGGCTGCCGATTCGATTTGGCGATACGAAAAGATGTCTGGCCGACCGAGCCGGGAACGAAGGCGGCAACCGCATTCTTCGGGATGATAACAACTTCTGCATTGCTTATGGTCGACGGCAGTTGATTGCCGCGATGATCCAGAAGATCCGCAAAATTCACAACCTGTCCGTTGCCGCCGACGAATTGATGCAGGAAGACCACTCTCGACGTTGAGGGGGTGGTTTCGGTCATGAACATGTCGGCCTCGAACGCGCCATCATCGCCCCAGACACGATAATCGCGGATAAGCCATTTGCGGTTCGATTTCAGGTAGTCCAGAGTTACATTCATGATCTCTCCCTTATCCCTCGGAACCGTTCCGAACCAGCGCCAGATCATCGCACCGGGGCGCCGCCATAACCTGCGTGCCGACCGGATTCGATGAGAAGCCGACGGAAACACGGGCCCGTATCCAGTAGGCGTTGTAATTGTTGACGGCCCCAATCTGCCAGTTCGATGGCACTGATTCGCCGTCGGCCCACAGATAAAGCAGCTCGTCGGCGGAATCGAAATGATAAGCGCCGCTATCTGGAGTGAAAGCGATCCAGAAAGCGCCGTCGAAATACTCCCAGATCACCTGACCGCCTGCGCCCACGACAGAGAGTATCAGAGTGAGACAGTAAAATTTATCTTTTTTTCCGATATAGAGGCAATCCCCTATGCTATCGAGCATGGCCGATGATTCCGAATGAAATACATCGCCGGAGGAAGCGTCCGCCGCGGCGGATGTCTTATCCTCGAATTTAGCGCTGGCCGAATCATCGTAGACCAGGACTTTATCGAATGTACCTATGGAAGGAGCGTAATCGGCCGTCAAAAACGAATCTCCCGATTTAACCGCATGGCGAAGCTTATAGTAATTGCTCCCCAGGAATTGAGCATAGAACATATTCGGGATTTCATTCGAATAGGAGATCTGCGGCGATCGAGATTGTATATCCTCGACCTCCTGTAATCCGCTCCAGGAACTGCCATCGAACTCTTTAAGGTAGATCCTGGCGTCGGAACTCACTGAAAACGCAACTCCCAGCTTCTTTTCGGAACTTATGGCTATGTCGAAATCGTCATCGATATAGTCTCCCGTGTGGATCGTATTTTCGCTATCCCAGGACTCCAGTTTCAGGTCATACACCCGGTATTTGAGATTCGACCGCTCATCGGAGTAAACAGTATAAAGCCTCGATGAGATCTGGCAGGCGGAGACATAACAGATATCGTTCGATCCCGATGAAAGCTGGGTCCCGAGATCGCCGCCCCCCGTTCCCCAGGTCTGCCCATCATCGTCTGAAAACTTGGATCGCACGTAGTATTTCGAGTCGACCGAGGTTCGATGGTTTACAATGAAGCACCAGAGCTTGCCATCGCCGTCCTTGAGAATAAACGGATTATAATTATCATCCACATTTAGAACCGTAACGGCTGATCCGGCTGACCATGCGCCTGCGGCAAATGTCAACTTGACGAATTTTATATCCTTCGAGCTGTCGCTATAGACTACGTATATGTCACCGGATGCATCCATGCAGGCGCTGAAAGGCGAATCGAGCGAATCGTTTATTATCTGCTGCGGCGATGACCAGGACTGATGGGGATAATCCGAATATACAAGCGATATGCCGGTGGCCGAATCCATGTAAAGCGCCGCCAACCGCCCTTTGAATGTGCCAGCCGGCACCCGAAACAGCTTTCTCTGGGGCGGCGACCCCGTCGGCCGGGTCGCCGCCGATGTGGCTATCAGTTTGTGCATCTTAAATCCAACTGCTTGAGGATTAGGTCCAGTCGGAATCGAGTATCAGCGATGATTCCTTGACCACCTTGGCGTAAGCTACCGATTCGGAGATGACTGCTTCTTCGATTTTCTGTTCGATGATCTTATCGTATTCCACCATCAGGGGCTGGCCGATCACCTCTTCAATCGCGAAGCGGTTGTCGAGACCGATGACGTAATCGGCGGGGACCTCGTCGCAGCGGATCAACGTTGCGCCCAGGGGCGATGTAATCTCGCCGTTGGCCTGGAAACTGAAGCCGATCAGAGGATCTTTGAATTCCGACAGGGTCAGTATGGACCTGACCTTGTCCTTATGGCAAATCAAAACATTTGGTTGATAGGGATAGAATTCGTTCCAGAACTTGACGAGATCGTCGTAATCGAGGGTGCCGGTGACATCGGTGTTGGTCACGGTCGCCGGATTGGAATTGCCGTCGCCGTTGATGATCGTATCGACAACCAGCGCGACTTTGTCCGATTGCAGCCGGTATCCTATATACCATAGCAACACCTTAAACTGCGCCATGCTCCGGTGCCGAAGCGCCTTGTAAGTTACTTTCAGCGTTAAACCGTAATCCGGAATCGTTATGGTGTTGTTTTGTTCGGTCACGTTGACCGATGGTATCTCGGCGCCCTCGCCTACCGGCCGGAGCGACATGGCCGGATCGGTAGCCGAGTGATCTATGTGTATGGGCGAATAGCGCGATGTTGATACACTGGAGCTGGAGGCCAGCAGCTTGCCCAGTTCGGGTCGCATGTTCATTCCCCGCTGGATCTCCCTTTGCATGAATTCCGGCATGAGGGCCGGCGCGCCCCGGTAAAACATCTCAACCGTTACGGGGCTTTTGCCTCCCGTGCGTATACCGCTCAAGGCCAACTGCCTTTCGAAAGCATCCATCGGCGAACCAGGAGGACTGGTGTCGTATTCGGGCTGCTCCAGCAATTCCGTCAGAGACATTCCCCTGGCCTGTGCTTCGAGATATGTATCACGGTCAACGTCGATCTTCCTGGCTTTGGTGATATCGACTGATCCAGCCGAGCCATTGCCGTCCCTTATCACATCGACAAGAGAGCTTTCGAGATCTGATGATAGCAATTTTTCTATTTCCATCTTTTCTCCCTTTTGATTCTTAGCCAAGTATTAGCGTTACTTCGGATGTGCCGTTGACATCGATGACAGTCCCACGTGCAACGTTGCCACCAGCCGGATCATCAGATGCCAGCGCCGGAGCCTGTTTCACCGCGCCGTTACCGTCGACGACAACCCGATCCCCCACGGAGGGCACTGTGGCCGCCGCCGCCAGCGTGCAGATGCCGCCAAACTGAACGGTGGCTACCCTCTTGCCAACATCCGCATCGGTCAATGATAGATGTATCAACTTGCCGATCAGCACATCACCATCGGAACCCGGGCCGACCTCGTAATTGCCCAGTATCGTGACCGCCTTGCCGATATCGGCGTCTTTCAAATCATCCTCGCCGGCCGTCTGATGAATTTTGAAAGTAGCGGTCAGAAAGCCGACGGTTTGCAGGTTTTGATCTCTTACGCTCATCAATTCTCCTTTTTGATTTTTATTTGCAAATCTTTTTCCATTTCATGTTCGTATTCAGCGGTAATCCTCGACCCGGAAAAACGGCCTGCGCCCGGAGCATTTTATCGAGGAGCTGATTCCCTGCTCGATTTTAAGTTTTTGATCTTTTTGCTTCTGCCGACCGCTAATCGATTCCAGATCGGCAACCACAGATTCAAGCGCGGCTGAAATCCGATCCAGATCGATCCTCCCCTCCTCGAAGGCGGCGTCGATTTCCGAGTTCAGGCTTTTGATTTTTTCGATGGTCCTTTCTATTTCCAATTTTCCTCCTCGCTGATCACAGGGTTTCCCGCTTTTACATATCTTTATCGTGCGGCCATTTCCGATTCGAGAGAAAGGCCTCAATGGCGATCAGCTTGCCGATAACCTCCCTTTTGAATTCTGATAGATCCTCCTTGGTGGCGAATCTCTCATTGATGGTGGCTTCGAGGCGTGAGAGCCTTATATCCATCTCGGCGACGTAACGCTCTTCTGCTTTTCCGGCCAGCTCTACCCTCAATCCGGTGTAGGCTGCGAAGTACCCTGATATGACTGCCGCAATAGTTATTGCAAAAGTAATTAAGAATCTTATCAGCGATTCTTTGGGATTCATTGCAATTAATACCAATCAGGCTGATTTGACCAGAAGATAGATTCGACCATTCTTCGTGGCCAAGGCAGCGGCAATGTTCGGTGAATGAGTTATAATTTCGGGCATCGGTTGGCCGGCCGATTCTATGGATATTACTGCTGCTCCCGACCGTGGAACGACTCTTTCATGGACGGGCACTTCTGTTGTATACCGGCCTTTGCCGATTGTTACGCTATTGACCGGATGGGCTGATAATTTATCCGTTACATAGGTCCCTTTAACGGACCCCTTAGAAACCAGCGACGTTTCCAGCACCTGGGTTATGCCTTTATAGATAAAGTGCGTTCCGTTTTTAGCGTCTGCTTCATGAGGACAATTTCTGATATCCTGGCCGCAGTCGGAACACTCGGGCGTGGTATAGACGAATGATATGGAGCATTCCTTGAGAATCCCGGAGTCGATTTTTTCGAGCAACTGATCGGGTTCACCGTCATTTGATCTGGGCCAATAAAAATAGCTTTTCAGCCAGAGTATTTTCCCTTTTTGCTCCAGTTCGGCATGGAAATTTCTCGCCAGAGGCGCCGATGACCTATCGTGTCCGATCAAAACCGGGGTGTCGATGATAAGATTGCTGAGGCTGACCAGATCGGCACGCCTGAATCGCCCGCCATGAGAATTAACCAGATCGTTTAAGAGATACATGACCCTGATATTGACATTATCCAGCGTGGCTTTTCGCGGCGGTCTGATATTTTTATTGATCTGATTTACCAGAAAGTCAATCCGCTCGTCGGGGTGTTTTACCGAGAGATTGCCTACCAGGATCTCTTTGAGTCTTTCCAAGTTTCCTCCTCTTTCAATTATTGGGATTATCACAAAACAAGTGCATTTTGTATAGACGTTAGCCGGCCCTGGCTGTGCAGAAGACTACAGGAAACAAGAAACATTGCAGAGCATTTCACATGGAGCCGGATGCTCAGATGCTGAACAAACTCTATAAGATAATGGTTTCTTTGTGCTTATAGAGGCGGTATATACTCGGCCCCAACGGCATACTTATTGCCCCATATATAGCATGCATGGGCGTTCTTATCAATAGATTGAGCTTGATTGCTCCCTCCTGACGGCGAATGTCGCGCCAGTCTGAAGGATCCTCGTGATCCGACCGGGGCGAGGCGACTCGTCCCAATGGCGAGCCCGCAAGGGCGAGCCGAAAAAGGCCGGTCTTTCCCTCCCTCCTTGAGGCCGGCCTTCCTCTTTTTTCCCTGAAATCGATAGTGGTTTCCGAGATTGAAGGAATGCGGCTTGAGGCTCTTCGTCAAGGATTTCAAAAGCCGCCGTTCAGCCAGACGCTTCGATATACCACGATCCCGACAGATCTTTAACCTTACATCCACCATGGACTCCTGAATTCAAAATAAACTAAGCCATTAGCAGAGACAAAATTACGGGCTTCACAATATTATTATTCATTCCGTTTATGTCGCCTGCGATTCAACCGATAAATGTCAAAGGATAGAAATCGCCCTATCTGCTGTGCGGATATATTAAATGAATACTTTCAGCACCAAAAAGATAAAACCTCCGATTGATGAAAAGTTTGTCGCGGATATCATAAGCCTTGGCAAACTCACACCTTTCGTTCATCTGGGATTCATCGCCATCGCCTTTTTCCTTTTAAGGAATATTGTTGCGTATGAGACTTTAGCATACTGGCTGGGTTTCACATTAATCGTAAGTATCGCTCGCATGATTTTTCATATTTCAAGAATACCACGTCTCTTTTCTCCCAAGGTCTATCTGGCTCTTTTTTCCTGGTTAGCGATAACGCAGGCATTGATCTGGAGCAACGGAATAGTATTTCTATCAGGCTCAATTCCCAGAGAATATGAAGTCTTCTTGATCCTCATCGCCGGCGTATTTGCCGCGGGCGCAGTGGCAGTGCTCTATCCATCTTTGATGCTATACACCGCTTATGGAATATCAATTATGGGTCCCATAATCGTTAACCTGTTCATTCAAGGAGGCGATTACGCTACCGCCATTGCCTTAACCTCCTCTGCCTTTTTAGTTATCATGGTCTATGCCGCCGTGGCCTCCAACCGGAATTACAGAGAGCTTTGCAATACAAGGGCTACGCTCGAAAAACAATCTTCTTTTATCCAGAACATATATAATGCGGCTCAAGATATATCGTTTATATCATGCGAATTGCAGAGTAACGATCGTCGAATTATCTCTTTCAGCCCGGGTTCCGAGGCCATGTTTGGATGCAAAAGTCAAGATGTGATTGGTCGGCCCCTGAAGACAATCCAGCAATCCGAATCATGTATAAAATGGGCCAAATTTCTGTCCCTAGTCCGCGACAATGCAAAACCTGCAAAGGCCGAGATGGATATAGTCAGGAAGAATGGCGAGACTTTCACCGGCTTGCTCTCCATCTATCCTCTCTTTGATGAGAACAACAGGGTCTGCTCGGCCTTGATGGTAATATCCGACATCACCGAGCGTAAACGGGCGGAAGAGGCGCTGCGGGAGTCGCGGCAGATGCTCCAGATTGTACTGGATACGATACCGGTACGTGTCTTCTGGAAAGACAGAAACTCGGTTTATTTAGGATGCAACAAGCTTTTCGCCTCGGATTCAAGCCTTAGTTCACCGAAGGAAATAGTCGGCAAAAACGATTTTGAACTGGGCAAGAAAAGTCAGGCAGAGCTCTATCAAGCCGATGATCAATATGTCATAAAGACCGGAAAGCCCAAGCTGAATTACGAGGAACCATATGCGACGCGGGACGGTCGAGAATTATGGCTTCGAACCAGCAAGATTCCGCTACGGGATCTCGACGACAACGTTGTGGGCGTCCTGGCCACCTACGAGGACATCACTGAACGCAAACAGGCGGAGGAATTGCTCCGGCAGTCTGAGCAGAAATACCGTAACCTGGTTGAAGCCATGCACGAGGGCATTGGGATCTCCGATCTCGACGAAAATATAATCTTCGCCAACCAGGCGGCCTGTGACATATTCGGTTATGCCCTTGACGAGCTGATCGGGATGAACTTCAAAAACATCGTTGTTGAAGAGGAAATGGAAAAAATATATAGAGAAACCGCAAAAAGAAAAAACAAAGAACACAGCAGATACGAAACAACGATACGGAGACAAGACGGAGAAATCCGACAGATTATCGTTTCGGCGACACCCTTTCTCGATAATGACGAAATCGTAAGAGGAACCGTTGGCATATTCTCGGATATATCGGAGCTTAAGAAAGCCGAAAGGGAAAAGCAACAGCTAAGAGAAAAACTCATCCGCGCCCAGCGCATGGAATCCATCGGCGTCCTGGCCGGCGGTGTGGCTCACGATCTCAACAACATTCTGGGCCCACTGGTCGCTTACCCGGAGTTGATCAAAGACCAGCTTCCTCCGGAGAGCCCAATCGTCCCGCAGATTTCAAGAATCGAGAAGTCTGCCCAGAGAGCCGCCGAGGTGGTTCAGGATCTTCTGACCATGGCCAGGAGGGGACGTTATGAAATGTCGCCGGTCGATCTCAACAAGGTCATAGATTCATATATGCAATCTACAGATTTTTCGAACTTGAAATCGAGTTCTCCCGATATAAAGATAAGAGCTGAAATCAACCGAACCATTCCCACAATCTACGGATCGGCCTCCCACCTGTCCAAGGTGGTTATGAATCTGGTTATCAACGCCTTCGACGCCATGCCGCACGGGGGAGAACTGACCATCAGGACTGAATGCAAATATGTTGAAAAGCTAACCGGCGGCTACGACAACATTGAAAAAGGAAAGTATGTATTATTGACGATAAGTGATACCGGTATCGGAATAGACAAGAACGATTACAGGCGACTATTCGAGCCATTTTATACAAAAAAGAAGATGGGCAGAAGCGGCAGCGGCTTGGGATTGGCCATAGTATATGGCGTTATAAAAGACCATAATGGTTATGTTGATGTCAGAAGCGAGATAGATCGGGGAAGCGATTTTATAGTTTATCTGCCGGTTGTGGGAATCGGTTCATCCGAAGAGGAAAAGGCGGTGGTCGACATCCGGGGCAGCGAGAAGATTCTCGTTGTAGACGATGTTGAAGAGCAAAGGGAACTGGCGGCCACCATATTATCGAGCCTCGGTTACCATGTTGATGTGGCCGGCGATGGCAGAACGGCGGTGGAACATCTTAAGGACAACTCTGCCGACGTTGTGGTACTGGATATGATCATGGAAGACGATTTCGACGGCCTGGACACATACAGGGAAATTATCAAACGCCGTCCCGGCCAGAAGGCCATTATTGCCAGCGGGTTTTCGGAAACCGATCGCGTCAAAGAGGCTGAAGAACTCGGCGTCGGGAAATATATCAGAAAGCCCTATAACATGCAGATTCTGGGAAAAGCTATAAGAGAGGTTCTCACAATCTAAATTTGCCGCATCAGATCATGCGTTTAGACAACAATCATATATTTCGTCCATCAAAACCGTCCCACCGATGATTTCAAAAACGGCGATTCGACTGAGCGTCCTCTGATTTGCCATAATGCCAGCGCCAGAGCGCAGACGCCGTCACCGACATTCTTATAGGATTTATCCATCGCCCTGATCTCATCCGTCAGACTCCAGGCCGAGCCTCCATCATCCGGCAGTTCGATATGGGGCCAGACGAGCTCGCCGGCGAAAATGGCCCGCTCGAGATTGGCCAGAAGCAAATCACGGTTGCCGCCCCCGAAATTGAAACCGACTGCACCGATATCGTTCAACTCCGCCAGGACAACATCGCCGAGGCCGGTCGAATCGACAATCGTCACGCCACCGTATTTCAGGTGCCTTTCCCTTATGGCATTGATCGTCACCGGCCATTCCCTCTGCATCCGAGCTATTTCGAGCACCCGAAATGGCCTCGAACCGGCGTCGATTGTTATGCCGACGGTATGTGTTACCTTGCGTGCCAGATCCCAGCCATGAATATAGAAGCCGTTTTTATTCGGCCCCACGCATGACGAGGCATCCCTTTCTATCAGACAGCGATTGATAACGTCATCCGGGAAGAGACGACCCTCGAACGATGTAAAACGGCCATGAAGGTGCTGAGCCACCTTCGACTGCGATAATCCTTTCTTTAGGTCTTGCAGGTAATTTTTCGCCAGGTGAGGATTCTCAAATGTCGAGCCGTGCATGACAAATCCGCGCTTCTCCTTCTTGATGAGTTCGCATCGTTTATAAAACCAGTTTAAACCGTTGGGTGTGGATGAAAAATCTAAAGCTCCGTCCCGGTCGGCCAGGCGCAGCTTGATAACGCCGTCCACCACCCAATCCCCGAACGGCTCATAGGCTGCTTCATCGAAATTGATATAATCGAAATCATGCCCCAGGATGTACTCTCCCCTGTTTTGAGTCGATCGCGCCCAGATCTCCGAGCCGTTTTTGAAAATGATATGAGGAAAGGGGGTCTGCCTGATATTTTTCAAAAGAACCGTTAGCGGCCCGGATCTGTTTATCAGACCCACCATCTTTGCAAAGATTATGCCCGCCTGATCCTGCGTGATGGAAACGTTGGCGCAACGATAGTAGTCATCGATATCGCGTTCTATCGGCCTGATCTGAAAGACGGCACGATGCAGCAACTTAACGGCCTGTATTTGCGATTTACCCCAGCGATTCCCGGTGACCAGCGCATTTTCCGAGCCGGTCGAATTTTTTAGCCACCTGACCTGTCCCTGATGGGGATTCAGATTCAGAAAAGCGCGGGCATAATAAACCGGGTCCGTTACCGCCTTCCGCCAACTCCGCTCGGAATCAAGCGGATCTCCTTTTTTCATAAGGCCATAAGGCTCTGTTATAAAGAAAATATGATTTCGATACGATCAATTCCCGGTAGGTGGAATCGAATCAGATTATGGCTCTCCGGCTCTGTCTGGAGCGCTTGAGTTCGTCGGTCCGGATCTCCGCCAGTATTTCCAGAAGAAGCTTTTCGTTTTGAGACTCGTCGGATATCTTATTTTTGATCTCGATAGCCTTAAACGCCGATTCAATTTTCAAATCGAATTCACCTTTTTTCAGCTTTTCATAGACCCTGTCCCTTATCGTATCCAGAAATTCCAGGTCGGATACGGAATTCGGGCCAACAGAGGTATTTTCTCCCGCAGGCTTCGTCTTTGCGGGAGGCTCGATGATTTTGTCCGGCGGCTTCTTTTTTTCAGTATTTTTTGCCAGAGATATATGGTTGGTGCGATGTATGGCCAGGGAAAACCTGCTGATTCTCAGGCCGTGTTTTCTCGCCCATTGAATGGTTCTATCGGCCTTCCAGGCGGCATCTTTCTTCTCGATCTCTGATCGCAAAGTCGATTCGCAGATGGCGCAGGCGGGATCGGCCATATCAATTATCTCCCTCGATACGGAATACGCGGGCACGCGCCTCTTCTTTAGAAAACAATCCGGCCTCGTATAGTTCCAGCACCCGGCGAGCTTCCTCATGATCCGATTGGTATCTCTCGAGAGCGCCATTGATCCGATCGTTATTAAAACGAACGGAGGTTTTCAGGTTAACACCCGATAAAGCGAGATGCGTGTTAACGAGCCACTCGAAGAATCGAACCGCCGGCTTCTGGACGGAGATAACCTGCCTTAAAACCAGTTCAAATTTGAACTGCGCCCAGCTTCTGGTATTGCCGTATGAGTATCCCAGCATGAAGGGATCGAGATGAACGCCGGCGCAGACATCCTCCACTACCGCCCGGTGCGACAGGTACCACGAGTGGGTCGCCGTTGTTGCCCCTCCCGATGGCCCCACCGTCTTGATCTCGATATCGTCCCAGGTGACTACCGAGTCCGAGGGCTTTATGCCGGAGAAGAGGCCGACCGTATCATCGAAATAGCTGTTGGCGCGGTCGTGAAAATCATTCTCCGATTCTCCCATCCGACGTTCCGGTTTCTTTATCAGGACATGGAGCCGATTATATCCCGCTTTCTCCTGCGATTTCTGCATATCATCTAAAAGCTTCTGCTCCAGGCGGCTGACGAAACCTATGGACTGGAGGACGCTTTTGCCGCGCGGATCGATGGAGTCATCATCGAGCGGTATATAGATGAAATTGGCCGGATCTAAAAGCCTCTTCCCCTCGGCCGATTCATGATAAATTTTCCAGCCATCGTCATATTCAAACGTCAATTTTCGAACGTCGACCGGCAAAAAGCCGATCAACTGGCCGTCGCCGCCAACCTCGATATTGCCGGCGAACGCCCCGTCGACGAAGAGCGAGCTGAAGAAAAGATCGGAGAGCCGCTCCAAACCACCAGATTTGTAATAGGGATTCGGCACAAGGCGCAGGTTGAGATCATTTATGGCCGAATTCAGTTTTGATATATCGGCCTCGCGGTCGCTGCCGGACGGGTGAAATACCATCGGGCTGGAACAAAGGCGCACCCAGGTCCAGATGGCGCCATTGACTACCGGAATCTGTTCCCGCAAAAAACGATACAGGGTGATTCTCTCATAATAGCCGTAATCGGCCGGGAAACTTATCCGGGCATAGTCGCTCTTTAGCGATGCTCCGGCCTTCTGCCGTGGATGGCGAGGCTTTATAACCTTCACACGCTGGGCCAGTTCCCCGGAATCCGACCCATTGTCTATGTGACATCGGGTCGCCTGACCCGACTTATGATTAATCACCTTATTCTTATTCTTCTTAAAAAACGGCAATCCGAACATCGGAGCTCCTTTGCGCGGCACTCTGGCTGATTTCAATTATCCAATGGAAAAGACTTAAGAAAAACAAATGCAGAGTGGACAGGTTTAGTAGTCATGGCAGACTATAACGCGCCACCATGATAGAGATTGCTTCATCCCGACCTGGGTCGGGATTCGCAATGACGGTCATATTTGTAGGGGCTGAACATCGTTCAGCCCGAAAGGCCTTTTCCGGTGCAAAAATCCCTTTACATATCCGGATTGCCGATTATATTTACTATAAGTGAAAAGATGATGCATCCGGGGTTGTCTCTTATATGGTTTTATGCTCCATGCTTTTTGAAGTCATGGATATTGCGTGATTGCGGGAGGGCATTATGAAACGAGTTATCCTGTGTTCATTGATAGTGGCTGCCGTGGCCTGGCACTCGGCCCCAGCGACCATAATCAACGTGCCGGGTGATTATCCGACAATTCAAGCCGGGATAAACGCGGCCTCCCACGGCGACACCGTGCTGGTGCAACCGGGAACCTATAATGAGAGCGTCGTCCTCGAAGGGTACGGAATAACTGTGGCGTCGATGTTTATTCTTACAGGTGAGTATTCATATATCGATTCCACAATAATCGATGGAGAAGGATTGCCATGGGGGTGCGTAAGTTTCGGTGCAGAATGGTATTTTTTTCGCGATGCTATCATCGGTTTCACTATACAGAATGGAGAGCTCGGCGTTGATTGCTTCCATAATACGGTGCCGCTAATAAGCTTCAATATCATAACAGGAAATTCCCAGCATGGGATCTGGACGGAAATGACCCACCCCACCATTATCCATAATGTCATAAGTGGAAACTCTGGCGACGGTATCCACTATGGCCTCTACACCGAATCAGAAATATATAATAATGTCATAGCAGGTAATTCAATCGGGATTTATATTCTAAATGGTTCGCCCACTATAACTAACACAATATTATGGGGGAACGAGGGAGATGAAATCTATGTCGAAGACGGTTCGCCGAGTTTCCGGTATTGCGATATCGAGGGGGGCTGGGCCGGAGAAGGAAATATAGATGTCGATCCACTTTTCAGGGACGCTGATAACGGCGATTTTCACCTGATGTCTACCGAATGCGGAGACCGTCATAATTCTCCCTGTATCGACGCCGGAGACCCCTCAATTTTCGATAGCATACTTGACTGCAACTGGGGCTTGGGCACGGAGATAAGCGATATGGGTGCCTATGGCGGAGAGGGCATCCCCACGGCCATTCTTGACGAGAATAATCCCTTTATCCCTTCAAGCTTCTTACTCCACCAAAACTATCCCAATCCCTTCAATGCCACAACCGTCATAAGATACAGCTTGCCTGAAGCCGGTTTTGCTACGGTTTCCATTTATAACCTCCTCGGCCAGCGAGTGGCGGCCCTATATGAAGGCAATCAAGAGGCCGGTGAACATACTATCACCTGGGATGCTTTGGATTCTCCCTCCGGTATCTACTTCGCCCGGCTGGAAGCGGCAGGACAAAATAAGACTATTAAGATCGTGTTGTTGAAATAGAGATTGATTCATCCCGACTCCTATCGGGATTAGTAATGACGATTATAGCTGAGGGGCTGAACATCGTTCGGCGCGTTACTACATAAAATCATTTCCTTGCATTCCCCTTTAACATCGCTTAAGATGCCGCATGCCCAACCGCGGCGGCGATAGCCCAAACCTCTCAATCTTTATATTTACCATCCTCATCTTCTGCTGTGCCGAGCCGAAGATCGGCGGCGATTGGTCGACGTTCAGAGGCGGCTACTTGCGAACCGGCGTCAGCGACGATCCCGGGCCGTCAGGCAACCCTGACGTATTGTGGAAACTGGATCTCGGATCGAAATCATCGTCATCCCCCATAGCCACCGACGGCCTACTGTTTATCGGTCATTCAAAAGGGGTCGTCTGTGCTAACGCCTATACCGGCGAGTTGCTCTGGGAATTCGAGACCGTCAAGAAGGTTTTCTCAACCCCAACATATCACCACGGCGACGTCTATTTCGGCAGCTGGGATAGAAGGCTCTACCGCCTAAACGGCCAGACTGGAAGACGGATCTGGCAATTCAAGACGGCGGCGGCTATAGATTGCTCTCCGGTTGTAACTGAAGAGGCTGTATATGCCGGAAATTTCTGGGGGATGTTGTACGCTGTCGATATCGATGATGGCTCGGTCAAGTGGGGATTCCCGACTGGCAACTGGATCGTTTCCTCACCCGCCTTCGATGGCAATACGTTGTATTTCGGCAGCCGGGATTCGATTTTCTATGCGATCGATGCCGAAAACGGCCGGGAAATCTGGAGCTTCGACGCCGGCGGAGATATAAGCGGCACTCCCGCAATAGCCGGGGATAAGATCTTCCTGGGCTGTAATAATATGAAGATTCTCTGCCTGGAAAAGAAAAGCGGAGAAAAGATCTGGGAGTTCGATACCAACGGAGCTATGTTCAGTTCGCCCGCCGTCTATGACGGTCGATTGTTTTGCGGCTCCACTGATTCTACGCTATACTGCCTCGATATGTCCACCGGCGGTGAGACCTGGTCTTTTAGAACTGACGGTATCATATATTCTTCCCCGGCGGCTGGCAGAGGCAGGGTGTTTTTCGGATCGTATGACGGCTACATATACGCCCTCAAGACGAAATCCGGTGAATTGATCTGGAAGCATAACCTCGGCCATAGCATCACATCATCGCCCCTGATCTACGCCGACATGCTCATCATCGCCAGCGACATCGGCACCGTCTACGCTTTCAGGTAGAAGCAGACGATAATATCCGCGGCCATTGGAAATTATCGCGACCTTAGCGCCGCCCTCCTTCAATATTCTTCTGAGCTTGCTTATATATTTTGGCTGGTTGATACCCGCCTCAAGGCTCTCTTTGTGTATCCACGGATTTCCCGACAGATTCCCCCACCAGAGTTTTTGCAGATAAGAATGCAATTTCGGCTGAAGAAATATCGATTTGCCCTCGATTATTGCCTCTCTTAGGAGCTTTTTAGATTTGCCGGAGAATACGATTTCAGATTTTTCCGGTGATGGTGTTATTTCAGCCGGGGATAATCTCTTCTGACCATAATTCTTGAGACGATTCTGTATTTTCTCAATGACATTCGGCGGCAGCATCTCTTTTAGAACGGAATAATCGATATCGTAAAAATCATCGACCGCTCTAATCCCCATGTTATATAGCCGCCGTATAAACTCCCTGTCGATATCGAGGGCTTTCGCCAGCGGCAACATGGCATCGGTGACGCCGTATCTCATCCTTGCGGCCAACTGGTTTATGTCGTCGGCAATGATATTATATGAATCGGACGCCGATCCTTCGCATCGCAAAACCTTCTCGATTACGGTCAGAATCCACGACAACGTTTGCGCATCGCGTTTGAGGCCTCCGCCGCCCCTGTCGAAGGCGATCTCGATTTCACGGGTCGGCCTGCCGGCGATCCACTCCAGCGCGAACAAAAAGACCGATAACGAACGCACAACCGACGGGTCTTTCTCGAACCTCACCGCCGATGAGATATACTCCGACCGATCCGACAACCCGTCGGAAAGCTCATCGATCCTCTGAAGCAACGCAGAAGCTAAGGCTCCTCCTGAACGGTAGAACCCGCCCGCTTCCAACCATTCCCTCAGGCCAAAAGCAAAATAGAGCCACTCCAACGGCTCTTTTATTTCCCCTCGATCGAGCGCCTCATTGATCCTGGCGATTGATTGCACCGAGAATCCTGTAACGCAAGCGATAGTCCCCAGCGAGGTCGGCACAATATTGCCTGGTTTCTCGAAATGAATAAGCCCCCCTTTTTCGAGATAGGATACCGCCGATTCCACCGGATCGGAGATGTCGCGTTTTCCATTCAGGGAGAAAGCCCCGAATAGGCTGCCCACGGCACGAACGATCTCATCCGGAGAAAGAGCGATACCGCAGGCAATAAGGCGCATCGCCAGATCGGGTATCTGTCTTTTCCCGAGGTTCGATTCAGGGTCCTCGTTTTGCGCATATACATATTGATTCCAGAGGATTTCCTGCTCGTAGGGAGTAGCGGCAATCATCACCGCCCGGCCAAACTTATCCCCCACGCCCAACCGCCCGGCCCGCCCAGCCGCCTGCTGAAAATCGGTCGCCGAAAGCGGAACCAGCGTTTCCCTGCAGTTCGATGATCTGACCCCATCGTATCTCATCGTCTCCACAAAAACATTCTTCGCCGGAAGATTCACGCCCCAGGCCAGGGTCGATGTCGATGATAGAATCCTTATCTCTCCCCGGCGAAACCCGTCCTCAACCAGTTCCCTTTGGTCGCTATCGAGTTCGGCATGATGAAACGCTATGCCGTGGCGAAGACATTTCGCCAGAAGCTCGTTCTGCACGGATGGGGCCAGATCCGACATAACTTTCAGGGATTCCTGCGCCGCGGGAAGATCCAGACGCTCGGCAAGATGCGATGCCAGTCGGGTAGCCTTTTTTCTGGCCGACGTGAAAATGATTATTTGCTCTTTTCGCCCCGCCAGAATCTCGATGGCCGCCGCGCTCTGATCATCGAGGGGGCCGTCGTAATCGATCTTCCTCTCCTCCAGCCAGCGCTCATCGCCCTCGGTCAGGTCATTAAAGGCGCGAAAATGAAAGGTGCCTCTATGCAGAACTCCCAGGCGAAGATCCACCGGACGGCGCGTTTCCTCCAATGCCGGCAGTCCCAACCATCGAGAAATCTTCTCAGGCGATGACCCTCCGCCCATCAGTATGGCGAGCTGAGAATCAGGATTGAAAGCCCTTATCTTGGCCATCAGGATCTCGATCTCCGGCCCTCTGCCGGGATCGGATATCAACTGAAATTCATCGAGAACGAAACAGCCGGCGCTTTTGATGATCGAGACGTCGGCGGCGGTCAGCGAGTTGAATTTTTCATAGATCGTGGTCAGGATATCGTAGTCGGCCCTGAATATTTCGCGGTCGTGTTCCGGATGGTCTCTCGTAGACAGTCTTATCTTGAGCCCCAGGGGCGAATATCTTTTCACAAACAGCCGATACTTTTCCTCCGCGATGGCCTTCAAAGGCACGAGAAAAACAGCTTTCCTTCTCGATGAGGCCTGATGCAGAGCGGCCATCTCACCGCAGAACGTCTTGCCGGATGTCCCCGGCCCGCAGATGATCAGGCTTTCGCCATCAAGAAGAGCATACCGATTCACCGATTCCGCCTGTAGCGGCAGCAAGAACCTTATGCCGTCCGCCGACCAGCGCTTGATGACCTGCCCCGGAATGCCGAACCGTTCGAGCGCCTCGATCTTCATGGTTGCCTATATGCAGGTGCTCCAGCCGCAGAGCGCACAGGCGAAACACCCACCCTCGGTTACGGCCCTGTTGAAGCAGCTCGGGCAGAAAACATCGTAGCACCCGACACAGACCATCAACTGGCCGTCGTAAACCAGGCCGCCGCCGCAATTACATCGCTTTTGAGCGGCGAAAAGGTCATATTCCATCTTCCTGGTCATATCGCCTCCCTTCATATCTGTTTTGCCGATAATCATAATACCTTGCATCATAACAGGTTAACCCCAACCTGAGAGATTCCAGCCTCCCTCTACCTCAATTTCCGACCCCAATATACTGAACATCCGTGCAGCTGTCAAGATATTTTTTTGATTTTAATGGATTTTTTTCTAATCTGAATCTATTTCTTCAGAGGGGGGAAAACGTACAGAATTCCCTTGCCAAACCCCACAAAAGCCTTATAATTTTATTGGTTCCATTGAACGGGAGGAACAATGAAAAGAGCATACATTTTCGTTTTGGGATTGGTTGTTTTTGCCCGTTTTCCTGCATCCGCGACGATCATCAACATCCCAGATGATTACGAGACCATACAGGAGGGGATAGATGCCTCCACCGACGGCGACACGGTGCTGGTCCAGCCCGGGACCTATGTGGAGAACATCAATTTCAACGGGCATAATATTGTGCTGGGCTCGCTGTTTTTAACCACGGGGGATACGAGCTATATATCGCAGACGATTATTGATGGTGATTCGTCGGGTTCGGTAGTGAGAATTGAAAATCATGAGGATAGCACGACCGCTATTACCGGATTCACTATACAAAATGGATATATCAATTCGATGGGTGGTGGAATAGAATGTCGATTCTCCAACCCAAGAATAGTCAGAAATATTATAAAAGAAAATTATGCATTATCGCATGGAGGCGGAATTAGCTGCTCAGGCTGTAATCCCATAATCATGAATAATGTTATAGTCAGAAATACTGCAGGCGGCAACGGTTGCGGGATTCATTGTTGGAATGCAAATCCTGTAATAGCGAACAACTTGATAGTCGATAATCATGCTGGCGCTGGCGGCGGCGGAATAGGTTGCTTTATGATCTCTGGCCCGGTTATTATCAACAACACGATCGCCCGAAATTTAGCTGATCGGGGAGGCGGGGGGATCTGGGGTGTGGGTCTTGCTATTATCAAAAATTCCATTTTCTGGGGCAACGTCGCTCCGGAAGGTTCCCAAATATATTCTCAAGGTGGATCATCCGACATTTCATATTCAGACATCCAGGGCGGCTGGGAAGGCGAAGGCAACATTGACGTTGATCCTCTCTTCCGCGATCCCGAGAACGGCGATTACCATCTCATGTCCACCGCTTGCGGCGACCCGTACGATTCCCCCTGCATCGACGCCGGCCATCCCGATATTCTCGACAGCCTGCTGAGCTGCGACTGGGGTCTTGGCGAACTGAGAAGCGATATGGGCGCCTACGGCGGCGGCGATTCGGTCACCGTGGGAATCGATCAGCATGATATCCCGATCCCGCAAATGTTTTCTTTATCCCAGAACTACCCCAACCCCTTCAACGCCGCCACCGTCATCCGCTACGCCCTGCCCGAACCGGCGGAAGTCAAAATCGAGATCTTCGATATCCTGGGACGCAAAGTAGAAACACTGATTGAAGGAGAACAGCCAGCGGGCTATCATCAAATCGTCTGGGATACCGGCGATCTATCGTCAGGGATTTATTTTTATAGAATAAGAGCGGGCAACTATGTCCGGACTAATAAAATGATCTTATT
>CBEWDL010000034.1:0-22663 GCA_965555375.1 uncultured bacterium | reverse complement strand
CACAAAGGATATGCACATGGCATAGCCGCTCTATGAGACGCGCCAACCGCAGCTTTAGCCTCGCTTTCCATTTGACATTTTCTACCTGGTGGAAGCCAAACTCTAATGAAATTGTCACTCAGATCGGAGCCGGCGGCATAGGCATATGCCGTCTGATTTGGACCGCCGAAATCGGTCCAGCCTATCGATAAGCCCGTCACATTGTATATAAAATACGGCCCGTCCATGGATTCCCACTGCTGGGCCGATAAAACGGAGGGCATTAGAATCAACAGCCCTATAGCAATAAATTGCCTTTTCACAACTCCCTCCTTCGAAGATTAAGTCGTTATTTTAAATAAAGGACCTTCTTGTAACCTGTTACATCACCCCCTCTTTTTCCTATTATATAAATGCCCGTCGATACATGTTGGCCGCTTTTACCGGTAGCGTCCCATTGAATCAGACTTGATCCTGATTCATATTCAAATTCCGCGATAACCCGGCCGAGAATGTTATAAATGACAATAGAGCCGGGCTCCTGCGATTCAACAAATATCCTCAAATTAGAGTTGAAAGGATTGGGATAGGCCCTCATCGAAAAAACTGCCGGTAAAATGCGCTTATTATCATCAACTGTCGTTGGATCGGGAGTATATCGCTTATAATATATTTCACGGTTTGAGTTTGGCTCCCTTTCATCTTCGTTCCAGACGACATGCAACTTGCTGCTATCCATGGAGATCCAAGGCGCTAGAGATTGGCCCATGGCATTAGTAAGCCTGTATTCTCCCTGCCAGATCATGCCCCCATTATCGCTGCGGTTAAACATGATCTCATGTTGCCCATTGTCATAAAATTGTCTGTCGGACCAGACTACCACAAGAGTGTCCGCCTTAAAGCCAATACTTGGGTCCCAGGCGGCATGATTCTCTGTAGCCATCACCTCGCCAGGCCAAGTCAAGCCACCGTCATCGGAGATGGCGATGAATATATCTCCGTGAAACGCGTACTCCTGGTATCTGTAATCCATGTACCCCACTGCTATTTCCCCGGTTTCCTCATTGCAAGCAATGCAAGGATTTTGAGCTGAATAGGGTATGTTTGGCGATATCCAGATGGAATCCGACCAGCTCTGACCGGCATCAGTACTGCGGTAGCCTATTACGTGATAGCCAGTACTTACAGTATCAACGTCCCCAGCCCATATTGCCATTAAGAAACCGTTGCAATAATTCATTAGGAGATCCTGCGCAGATGATAGCAGTGTATGCCCAAGAGTCACCTCCTCACTCCAGGTAATCCCATAATCGTAAGAATAATAAGACCTTATAGGAAACCAGCCTGTTGAGTCGGGACGATACGCATTATAGGCAAGAAATATCGAATCTCCTTTTGTAGCTGATGCCGGGATTCCAAAATGATGCATATTATCTGTGAATATGTATAACGGATCGTTCCATATAGTTCCATCCCGGGAAGTCCTTATAGCTATGGTCTCCTCATGGGTTATTTCATTATCGTCTTGCCACGATACTAATAAGCCGTTGTCTCCCATGGACAAATCCGCATAAACAGAACGGTGGTCAGGCTCGGTTAGCACCATAAGGCTATCCCACGTCTCACCGCCATCAACACTCCGCATATAGGATATGAAATTCAGATTCTCCCAGGTGACATGTATGGTGTCGTTCCTTGCTAAAACCTGCGGCTCATATGCGATAAAAACATCCGTCAACCGCACATCCTCGGACCAGCCAGAATGAGCAATGGCCGTTGAAAATGCTATTCGAGCAGCAATACAGATCAAGCACGCTTGGAAAGCTTTCATCTCAGATATCTCCGCGATTGATGTCCTCTTAAATTTAGGTTCTTTTGCCGATTTGTCAAGGCAATCGGCGGCGACCGCGTTCAAATTCCCTTTGTCCCATCGAGATAAATATCCTATATATGCGTTGGTGAGCAAAGTGATTACAGAAAAAGGAGAGATCCCTCCCGCGGAATCCGCTATCGGAGCGAGGTCGGCTCTCGGCTGGTATACGGCGGTATTTCGGCTTAGAATCGAGGAGTTTCTGGCGCTGGTATTTTTCGGGCCGATGGTCTATTTTACTACAAAGGCCTATTTCTTCTTCAAATCTCAGGGCCACGTGCCGGACGTGTTCATCGGCGATGTCCAGCGGGTTTTCGCCGTGGTTATTGCCGTGGCCATTGCCCTTCTGATTGTAAGATATCGTCCCAGCTGGACATTTCTGCGCGATTCGCTCCCATTCGCATATTGCATCGCCATATACACCAATCTCCATGACACCATACATTTCGTCAATCCCAACGATATCCATGACAGGCTGATCGCCATCGACCAGTGGATGTTCGGCGTCCAGCCGGCGGTCTGGGCGGAACAGTTTATTCACCCTGTTTTGACCGAGATACTCTCCTTCTGTTATATGATTTTCTTTCTTTTCGCGCCGCTTGTCGCGCTTACTCTATATTTTGGGAACAAAAAACCGGAATTCAGGGAAACTCTTGTTTCGGTTATCCTTTGTTTTTACGCTGGATATTTTCTGTATATCCTATTTCCGGCGGCATCCCCGAGGATAATATTTAAAGATATGTATACGCTTCAATTTGATGGCACGCCTATAGCGGATACTGCGCTAAGAATCGTCAACCTGGCGGCATCTGACGCCCGCGATGCTTTCCCTTCGTTGCATACGGCCGTTACGCTTCTTTCTCTGCTGTTCGCCTTCAAATATGTTCGGCGGTTGTTCTGGATAATGTTGCCGTTCTGCACCGGCCTGATATTGTCAACGGTATATCTGCGGCATCATTATGTTGTCGATCTGATCGCCGGATGCGCGCTGGGCATTCTGGCATTTATATTTGCGCCGAGGGTTGACGCCTGGTGGAGATCGAAAAACCCGAAACCGGTGGAGGCGAACGCCGATGCTTAGGGTCGCCGTCGCATATACCGGCTGTAAGCTCAACCGATACGAGATCCAGGCCATCTCCGAATCCCTTGAAGCGGGAGGCTTCGAGATCGTGCCCTTCAAGGAAAAAGCCGATTGCTATGTGATCAACACCTGCAGCGTCACCAACGGCGCCGACGTTTCCTCGCGCCAGTTGATCCGCCGGGCCAGGAGAACGGCTCCCGATTCGAAACTGGTTGTCACCGGATGTTACGCCCAATTGCGGCCCGACGAAATCGAAAAGATTGGCGCCGATCTGGTCGTTTCCAATCTGGAAAAGGAGAGGATTCCGACCAGAATCATCGACCTCTTCGATAGACCGCAAGCTTTACCGGATGATCCATCGAATGGTGAATTCGGCTCCCGGGCCCTTTCTAACATGGGAGATCTCACCCGGGCTTTCGTGAAAATTCAGGAGGGTTGCGACCGGGGCTGCACTTACTGCACTATCTGGATCTCTCGCGGGCCTGTAAGATCTCGACGTCCGGAGTTTGTAATCAGAGAGGTTAACAGCTTCTATGAAAATGGCTATAAGGAGATTATCTTAACGGGAGTCCACATAGGTAGATACTCATATAATAATATGAATCTAACCGGTTTGCTTCAATGCCTTCTTAAAGAGACGGATATGCCCCGGATTCGGTTGTCATCGCTATATCCATCGGAAGTAGACGATGCTCTTATTGACCTGATATCGTCCAACCCGAGGATTTGCCCTCATGCCCACCTTTCGATTCAATCTGGCGATGACGCCGTTCTGAAGCTGATGGGAAGGAAATACGCCCGCCGTGAACTGGTTGGCCTTATCGAGAAACTGAAATCCGCTGTCCCCAGGATGACTATCGGCGCCGATATGATCGTCGGGTTTCCCGGGGAGACCGGTCGGAATTTTCAAAACAGTTTTGACCTCGTGGAGCGGACTGGAATACATCATCTCCATGTCTTCCCGTTCTCGCCGAGACCCGGCACGATAGCCGCCACTATGCCTGACGAAGTAGATTCTCAGGAGAAAAACAGACGAGCCGAGGTCTTGCGAAAACTCGGGCGGGAAATCAAAGACGCTCACCTGAGAAGCTTTGTTGGGCATAAGCTGAGTGTCCTCTTTGAAAAAAGAAAATCATCCCCAAGGCGTTGTCTTACCGGACTTACAGAGAATTACCTCAGGATTCGTTCGGAGGGGAGCGAGATGTTGAAGGGGAGAATTGTCGAAGTTAAGCCTTTCAAAGTCGAAGGCGAAACGCTTCTGGCGAGTATCCAGGCCCAACCCATAACTATTAAAAAATAGTTGACAAGACTTGATGACAAACTATATAATAGCCGCAGTTGGTGGTCGAGGATAACTCCTTTTGAGATAGGAAATAGCATCCTCTTTCCACTATTTTATTACGGAGATATTGTGAAAAAAATCACGCAGATGATAAAAATAGATGTTTGAGATCTTCTTCCCGATCCTGGTTCTTTTCATTCTGGCGACCGCTGTCGTTTTCATAATGCTTGGCCTGCCTCTGCTGGTGGCGCGGAAAACCGAAAGCAGGCATAAACTTACTCCTTACGAGTGCGGTATCCTTCCGGAAACGGATGCCAGAGGTCGGTTCCCGATCAAATATTATATGATCGCTCTTCTTTTCATCATATTCGATCTTGAAATGGTGTTTTTGTATCCCTGGGCTATCATACTCAAGAAACTAAAAATGTTCGCATTCATTGAGATGGTAGTCTTCATCGGAATCCTTCTGATAGGCTATCTTTACATCATAAAGAAGGGCGCCTTAAAATGGGATTAGAGAAATATATCCCCGATGGGATAATTCTAACTACTGTCGAGAAAGCCGTTAACTGGTCCCGCAAATCATCGTTGTGGCCTCTGGGATTCGGCCTGGCCTGTTGTGCTATCGAGATGATGTCGACCTTTGCCGCCAGGTTCGATCTGGCCCGTTTTGGTATGGAGGTCATGAGGCCGTCGCCGAGGCAGGCCGATCTGATGATTGTCTCCGGACGGTTGTCGGTCAGGATGGCGCCGGTTATAAGGCAGCTTTACGACCAGATGCCCAACCCTAAATATGTCATCTCCATGGGCGCCTGTGCATCGTGCGGCGGGATTTTCAACAACTACGCGATTGTACAGGGGGTTGATCGGGTGATCCCTGTCGATGTTTATATCCCGGGATGTCCTCCGAGGCCGGAACAGCTTATCGACGGTATCATGAAGCTGCGGGCTAAAATCGAAAAGGAGAAACTGAAAAGCAACGTCTGATGGTATCCATTATCGAAGAAAGACTCCGAAAGGGGTATTCCGATAGGCTCATTGAAGTATATACCTTCAGAGGCGATCTGAATGTCGTTTTGAAACCTGAGGATATCCCGGAAGTCTGCCGTTATCTGAAAACCGATCCGGATATGAAGTTCAACTTTCTCTCATGCATTACCGCCTGCGATTATCTCGACCAGCGTGAGATTCGATTCGAGGTAGTCTATTTGCTTTTCTCCATTCCTGACCACCATAGAATTATCTTGAAAACCAGAGTAAATGAAAATGAGGAAATACCGACATTAACATCTCTCTGGAGCACGGCCGATTGGCATGAAAGGGAAATCTATGACATGTTCGGGATTACGTTTACAGGTCATCCGAATCTGAAGCGAATTCTCATGGACGACGACTGGGTTGGCCATCCGCAGAGAAAGGATTTCCCTCTTACCTACGAGGTGCCTCACTTCACCTATAATAAAGGCGAGATAGATACCAGGCACAACGCACCATGGAGAGGGGATAGCGATGGCTAAGCGGGAAACCATGGTTATGAATATGGGCCCGCAGCATCCTGCCACGCATGGAGTGCTGAGGATCGAGCTGGAGCTTGACGGCGAGACGGTTGTCGATGCCCGCCCCTTAATCGGCTATCTTCATACCGGTATCGAAAAGAATATGGAGGCCAAGACCTACACCCAGGCTCTGACCATGACCGATAGAATGGATTATCTCGCTCCCATGTCCAATAACCTGGTTTACGTCGGCGCCATCGAAAAGCTTATGGAGGTGGAGGTTCCGCCGAGAGCCGAATATGTCCGCGTGATAATGACCGAATTAACCCGTGTTGCCTCTCACCTCGTCTGGCTCGGCACACACGCCATCGACCTGGGCGCCATGTCGATGCTGTTGTATTGCTTCAGGGAGCGGGAGAAGATCCTCCAGATGTACGAATTTGTCTCCGGCGTCAGGATGATGTCGTCGTATTTCCGGGTCGGCGGTCTGGCAAAAGATATCCCTGCCGGATTTGATGAGCGCGTAAAAGATATTCTCGATACCTTCCCGGCCAAGATAAACGAATACGAAGGGCTTTTGACAAACAACAAGATCTGGCGCAACCGAACCATAGGAGTGGGATCGATCTCTGCTGAGGACGCTATCGATGCCGGGCTATCGGGGCCAAATCTCAGGGGCAGTGGAGTTGCATGGGATATAAGGAAGTCTAATCCTTATTCATATTACGATAAATTCGAGTTTGATATTCCCACCGGCAAGAATGGCGATGTTTACGATCGGTATCTGGTTCGACTGGAGGAAATAAGGCAGGCTCTGCGCATCGTGGGGCAGGCGGTCGAGGGTATACCGGAAGGCCCGCATATCACCGCCGACAGAAAGATCGCTCTGCCGTCCAAGGAAGAGGTGCTAAAAGGGATGGAACAGCTGATCCATCATTTTAAGATCGTGGTCCATGGTTTCCAGCCGCCGGCCGGCGATGTTTATTTTGCTATCGAATCGCCCAAAGGCGAGATTGGCTGTTATATCGTATCCGACGGCACCAAGAAGCCCTACCGGGTTCATTTCAGGCCGCCGTCGTTTGTCAATATTTCCGCGTTGCCGAAGCTGGTTATCGGCAGAATGCTGGCCGATGTGATCGCCTGTATCGGATCTCTTGATATCGTGCTTGGTGAAATCGACAGGTAAACGAGAGGATTGAATTGGAGAGCAAATCTAAGGCTCTGCTCAGCGAAAGATCGATAAAAGAGATAAGACGTCTTAAAGATCTTTATCCCGAACTGAAATCCGCAGTTCTGATGGTGTTGCATGTCGTTTACGATCAGTACGGCTATATAGATTCCAGGGCGGTGAGGGAAGCTGCCGGGATTATGGAATTGCCCGTTATGGATTTCGAACAGCCAGCCAGCTTCTATACGATGTTTCCCCCCAAAAAAGTCGGCAGGTATCATATTCAGGTTTGCCGAACGATATCATGCATGCTTCGCGGTTCCGAGGAGTTGGTTGAGTTTTTAAAAGAAAAACTTGATATCGAGATCGGCGGGGTCACCGAGGATGGGCTTTTTTCGCTCACCGAGGTTGAATGTCTTGGATCCTGCGGAACGTCGCCCGTGATGCAGATAAATGATACGTATTATGAGAATCTGACACGAGCCGGGGTTGAAAAGATACTCGAAGACCTCAGAAATAAGGCCAAAAATGATTGATTTTGAAAAGATACTTTTCAAATATATAGATTATCCCGGGCAAGATAATATCGAAACCTATATTAAAAATGGCGGTTATACGGCTTTTGAGAAGGCCATGAATACGATGACCCCCGAAGAGGCGGTTGAGGAGGTCATAAAATCCGGCCTGCGTGGGCGAGGAGGGGCTGGTTTTCCTGCCGGCAGAAAATGGTCTTTCCTTCCGAAGGACCGCAAAAAGCCGGTGTACCTTTGCGTCAACGCCGATGAATCCGAGCCGGGCACCTTCAAGGATCGGGAACTCATGGAAAAAGAGCCGCATATGGTGATCGAGGGGACTCTGATAACCGCATATGCCATCAAATGCAAGACGGCGTTCATATATATAAGAGGCGAATTCGCTTATGCCGCTCGCCAGTTGAAAAAGGCTATCGATGAAGCGAGACAGAAGGGATTTATCGGCAATAATATTTTAGGTAAAGGCGTTGATATCGAGATAATAATCCATCGCGGCGGCGGAGCCTATATCTGCGGCGAGGAAACAGCGCTGATGACATCTCTCGAGGGTAACCAGGGGTATCCGCGTCTCAAACCACCATTTCCGGCAATCTCCGGTCTCTATGGTTGTCCCACTATCATTAACAATGTTGAGACCCTGAGCAATATTCCCCATATCATCAATAGAGGGGGAGAGTGGTACGCATCCTTAGGCACTCCAAAATCGACCGGCACCAAAATTTTCTGTTTATCCGGCCATGTAAATAAGCCGGGGAATTATGAATTGCCGATGGGCGTGCCTCTGCGTGAATTGATATATGAATATGGCGGCGGGATCAAAGACGGCCGTAATCTCAAAGCGGTTATCACTGGAGGTTCATCGGTTCCGGTGCTGACATCCGATAAGGTCGACGTGCGTATGGATTTCGAGTCTCTGGAGGAGGCTGGCACGATGCTTGGTTCGGCAGGCGTGATCGTCATGGATGAGACTGTTTGCATGGTGAAAGCGGCGCTTAATATGACCCGATTCTATCAACACGAATCCTGCGGACAATGCACGCCCTGCCGCCAGGGGACATACTGGATGCTGCGAATTCTGGATCGTATCGAACATGGCAATGGCAAAATGGAAGATCTTGATCTGCTCCTGGATATCTGCTCTAATATCGACGGCAACACGATCTGCCCGCTCGGTGACGCCGCCACTCCATCGGTCAGATCGACGCTGCAGAATTTCAGGGAAGAATATGAGTATCATATTGCTCATAAGGAGTGCTTGACGAAGGTGGGTTCGAGGTTCGAATAGAAATGCCTGAAGATATATCGGTGACAATAGACGGACAAGCGGTGGATGTGCCTCCCGGTACGCTCATAATCGAGGCGGCTAAAAAAATCGGCGTCGAGATACCGACGTTCTGTTATGATGAGCGCCTAAAATCAGTCGGCGCCTGCAGGATATGCCTGGTAGAGGTGGAGAAGATGCCGAAACTGATCGCCTCGTGCGCCACGCCGGTTGCCCCCGATATGGTCGTGCATACCGATTCGGAGAGGGTTGTGAAAGCCCGCAAGGGCGTTCTGGAGTTCTTACTCATAAACCACCCTCTCGATTGTCCAACCTGCGACAAAGGTGGGGAATGTCCTCTGCAGGATAATACATATCTTTACGGTCCTCCCGTTTCACGATACAGTGAAAACAAGATCAGATTCATTGAACAAGATATCAAGCAGAGATTCGACGATATCTCTCTGGGCCCGGAGATTTTATTATGTCGCAACCGCTGTATCATGTGTTATAAGTGCGTGCGCATCGTCCGGGATCTGGCGGGAGAAGCGGATCTCGGCATATTCCAGAGGGGCGCTTCCGCCAATATTAACGTTTTAAAAGAAGTCGCCTTCGCCGATGAATTCTCCGGCAACACTGTGGAATACTGCCCGGTAGGAGCGCTGACCTCTCGCTCATTCCGGTACAAAATCCGCGACTGGCTTCTGAAGAAGGCGCCATCGGTCTGCAACCTCTGCTCTGACGGCTGCAATATGGATATAGAATGGTCCGGGGGCGAGGTTTTCCGCCACATGGCCCGGAGAAATCCCGATGTCGACGACGGCTGGCTCTGCGACCGTGGCCGCTATAGCTTCGATATCTCCAGATCAAGCGAGAGGATTACTCAACCCCATATCCGTCGAGGTAATACGCTCGAGCCTTGCGGCTGGGATGAGGCCCTGGCTCTGGTAGCCAGACATCTTGACAGGATCATTAAGGAGAATAGAGGATCAGAGGTGGCCGCTATTGGATCGCCCATGTTATCTAACGAAGAGGCATATGCGATCAGGCACTTCTTCGGCGATACGGTCAAATCGTCCAACATAGATTTCCAGACCGATACAGATCAACCGATAGAGCCGGAGCTGCTTGACCTCATAGGCTCAGACGGCGCCTTAAATGATCTCGAGAACGATTCGGTTTTCCTTTTTGTGGGATGCGATCCGGCCCTCGAACATCCGGTTATGTCATTGAGAATAAGAAAAGCCATCTCCCGGAAGAAAGCGAAAGCTGTTTTTATCGGTTCATACGAAAAGAGGCTCGGATATTTCCCGGTCACGAATATCAGGATACCCTATGCTACTGAGGCCTTTGCACTGAATTATCTATTAACTATTTTGAGCGGAACAAAAAACCTGCCGTTACCCGATGTCCAGATTGATACCGATAGGGTAGTGGAACTGGCCCGGGAGTTAAAGAACTCCAAAAATGTGCATATAATAGCTGGCCGGGGTTTCTTTTCTCATCCCGACCGCAAAGCCCTTCTGTCATCGATTATTAAATTGAAAAAATCCACGGCGGCGAAATTATCGATCCTGCCGCCTCAGGGTAACTACCTCGGCGTCTCTTATTTCGGCCTATATGGAGGGGCGGATCACTCGTTGAACGATATCTTGTCCCGTATCGGTTCAGATGTAATCAACACCGCGTTTATATTCGGCGCCAACCCCCTTGACGAGTATCCCGATAGAAAGTATATCCATGACATTTTAAAAAAAATCGATTTTCTGGTGGTGGCAACACCGTTCATGACTCCTACAGCTTCTCTGGCCTCTATCGTTTTCCCTCAAGCTTTGCTCCCCGATTACGGCGGCACTTTTGTCAATATTGAAGGGCGTATCCAGAGATTCGAGCCGATGACGGAGAATCGCCGCTTCGATTTCAGACCGGTCTGGTCTCTGCTTGGAGGAATATCCGGATTGCTGGAGATGGGCACGGTCTGGTATCACGATAGTCAAATCAGACAGGATATGGCCGCGAATATGAAAGGAATGGAAGATTTAACTAATATACCCGATGGCGGCTTGCTGGTAAATTTCGCCGCCAGGAATGATTATGATCCAGGCGAAATCGATCCCCGAATTCCACCTCGCCCGGGGCCTGAAAATCCGTATCTGTTTCAATGGACGCCGTCGGTGCATCATCCCGGCTGGCTTACGGAAAAATCCGAAAACTTGATGAGGATCGCTGGAAAACAGGAGGTCTGGGTGCATCCGGATGATGCAAACAGAGAAGGAATATCCGATAACCAGGTAGTCAGGATTGGAACGGAAAAAACGGCTCTCAACCTGCACGCGAGGGTAACTGAGCGCGTGAATCAGGGAGAGATCCTGGTTATTAATTCCTTTGCCGAGAATCCGGTTAACCGGCTTATAAAAAGAGATAAATCTATAACGTATGTTTCGGTGAGAAAAAATTGATGTTGTTAGAGGCGGTAATAATCATACTTAAAGTAGTGGTAATCTATATTGCTCTTTTAACCGCCATCGCCTATTCGACGTATTTTGAGCGCAAGGTCGTGGCCCGTATTCAACATAGAATCGGGCCCAATGTAACCGGCCCCTTTGGTCTCTTACAGCCGATAGCCGACGCTGTGAAAATGCTCACGAAAGAAGAGATAAATCCCGCTCTTGCCAGCCGATTTATTTATCTGGCGGCGCCGGTATTATCCTTTGTAACCGCCTCTATGGCCATTGCGGTCATACCGATAGGCGATTGGATCAATATCGGCGGCCAGCGGATACAGCTCATTATTTCCGATCTGAACATCGGTATTCTGTATATCCTGGCGGTCACCTCCCTGGGTGTCTACGGGATTGTGCTGGCGGGATGGTCCTCCAATTCGAAGTATTCTCTGCTGGGGGGATTACGGTCTACAGCCCAGATGATCAGCTATGAAGTATCCCTGGGGTTGGGATTGATTGGAGTATTGCTATTAAGCCAGACATTCTCCATAGCCGAGATTGTCAGACAACAGTCCGGTTCTATCTTCAATTGGTACATATTCAAGCAGCCGGTGGCCTTTTTCGTGTATTTCATATCAGCCATGGCGGAAACGAACCGAAATCCGTTCGATCTTCCGGAGGCGGAATCGGAGCTGGTGGCCGGTTATCACACGGAGTATGCCGGCATGAGTTTCGGCGTATTCTTCCTGGCCGAATACGCCAATATGATCACCGTCTCGGCCATTGCGGCCAGTATGTTTTTTGGAGGCTGGAACGGCCCGCTTTTACCGCCTGTTATATGGTTTGTTATTAAGGTTATAATATTTATGTTCATATATGTCTGGGTGAGGGGAACGCTGCCCAGGTTCAGATACGACCAGCTTATGAGATTCGGCTGGCTGGTTTTATTCCCCATAGGAATATTGAATATCATGATTACAGGTCTGTTTCAGGCATTGTAGGAGTCGCGCTTTTTATGTGGCAGAATTTAAAATCGGTTTTTCTGGCGATACCAAAGGGGCTTTCGATTACCTTTCGCTATCTTTTCAGAAGGCCTATCACCCAGCAGTACCCGAAAACTAAACCGAAACTCGAGGATCGTTACCGGGGGCTGCATTATCTGACCCGATATGATGATGGCACCGAACGGTGTGTCTGTTGCGGCCTGTGTGCAGCCGCCTGTCCGGTGGATTGCATATATATGGAGCCGGCGGAGACCGACGATGGTATCAGATACGCTAAAATCTACGAGCTAAACGAGCTGAGATGCATCTTCTGCGGCATGTGCGAGGAAGCCTGTCCGGAGGAGGCTATCTTTCTGGGCCATGAGTTTGAGTTTTCATCCTACGAGCGCGATGATTTCATTTATACTAAAGAGATGCTGCTGGCAAATTTCGATAAGGTCGAAAAAGACAGGGTGGCCAAAAATATCAAGCCGTTCATCCGTAAGGAGAGACAGGAATTCAAGATACCGGCTGCACCGATCGGACACTGAGGGCCGCCGTTTTAGCGGAAGGATTGACAGAGGGTGGTTAAAGGAGAATTGAATATGATAGACGCCGTACAGACGAGTGAGGTATCGGCATGATCATATTCTTCGTTCTTGCAATTATCGCGGTCTTTGGCGCCGTGATGGTGGTGACGCGGAAAAGCCCTGTGGCATCCGCCATATATTTAATATTAGTGATGTGCTCGCTGGCCGGCCTGTTTGCACTCATGGGGGCGTTATTCCTGGCAGCCTTCCAGGTCATTGTCTACGCCGGCGCTATCATGGTCTTATTCCTGTTTGTCATCATGCTCTTAAATCTGCGCCGGGACGAATTCGGACATGACACTCGGATTATCCAGAAATATCTCGGTTTCGCATTCGCTCTTTTAATTCTCATTCAGGGCGTTTTCATCCTGGGCTGGGCGATGAAAGACTATTCGGCAGATGCTGGCGGCATAAGTATGGTCGAATCCGGCACAACCCCATCTGAAACTGTTCCGCCGGACGATTACAGCTCCGCAGAATCAGTTGCCGAAACTCTATTTACCAGATTCGCTTATCCGTTCGAGATCACGTCGATTCTATTGCTGGCCGCAATAATAGGAGCGGTCGTCATCGCCCGGAAGAAACAACCCGGGCAGGACGGGGGAGAGGAAGACTGATGCCGTCGCTTGAATATTTTATTGTTTTATCTGCGATCCTATTCTGCATAGGCGTCTGGGGCGTCTTGAAATCCCGAAACGCCATCGTCGTCTTTATGGCTATAGAATTAATGCTGAACGCGGTAAATTTATCCCTGGTGGCGTTTGCCAGCAATGTCAGGACTATACTGGCCCGTTTTATCCAGACTGTGCCGGTCGATCAGGTATCCGATTTGCTCAGGACTTCTACAGCATCGGGCCAGGTATACGTGATTCTTGTTATGACAGTAGCCGCCGCCGAGGCCGCCGTGGGGCTGGCAATAATAATTTCTATCCACCGTATGAAAGATTCGGTAAACGTCGATGATGTCAACATCATGAAATGGTGATGGATGGTAGAAGAACAGATTAAAACGTTAGTGAGACTGGTGCCGGTATTTCCCTTGCTCGGCTTTTTAATCAACGGCTTATTCAATAAGAGGCTGACGGGGAAATTGCCGGGGGTCATCGGGTCGGGCTGCGTATTTATATCTCTTGTACTTTCCGCCTGGGCATTCTTTCTGCTGACAAGTCTGCCCGAGCATGCAAGATCCGTCGGCTCCTCCTGGTTTGAATGGGTGGTTTCCGGCTCTTTTTCAAGTAGTTTCTCGTTCCTCTATGATCCTCTCTCGGCGGTCATGATGCTTGTTGTTACCGGCGTCGGTTTTTTGATACATGTCTATTCAATCGGGTATATGCACGGCGATGGTGGATGTTCCCGCTACTTTTCATTCATGAATCTATTCACGTTTACCATGCTTGCCCTGGTCATGGCCGACAATCTGCTTTTGCTTTATCTCGGGTGGGAAGGAGTCGGCCTCTGCAGTTATCTTTTGATCGGCTTCTGGTTCCATAAAAAATCGGCTGCCGATGCCGGTAAGAAGGCTTTCATAGTTAACCGGATCGGTGATTTCGGCTTTGCCCTGGGCATATTTCTGCTTTTCTGGACTCTTGCTTCGGCAGGACATCCCACAATAAACCTCTCGGAGATCAGCCGCCTGGCGCCGGAGATTCTGGTGGGTGGCGGAATTGTCACCGCAATTACGTTGCTTTTGTTTCTGGGGGCGACCGGCAAATCAGCGCAGATACCGTTATATGTCTGGCTTCCCGATGCCATGGAAGGCCCCACACCGGTTTCGGCCCTGATCCATGCGGCCACGATGGTTACCGCCGGCGTCTATATGGTCTGCAGGCTTTCGGCGGTGTTTATTCTATCGCCTGTGACCATGATGGTGATCGCCATAGTGGGGGCGGTTACGGCGTTGTATGCGGCCACCATAGGCACGACGCAGAATGATATAAAGAGGGTCCTGGCTTATTCCACCATCAGTCAGTTAGGGTATATGTTCTTGGCTTGCGGTGTGGGGGCCTTTGCCGCCGGGATATTCCATCTTATGACTCACGCTTTCTTCAAAGCGCTTCTTTTCATGTGCGCCGGTTCGGTCATGCATGCGCTGGCCGGCGAGCTTAACATGCAAAAGATGGGCGGGCTCAGAAAATATATGCCGGTTACCTTTTTCACCATGTTCGTGGGAACCCTGGCGATTTCGGGTGTGCCGCTGTTTTCGGGATTCTTCTCCAAAGATGAGATACTGTACAGGGCTTTTTCATCGGAGCATGGCAGCGTAATCCTCTGGGCCATCGGATTATTGGCGGCGGTGCTGACAGCCTTTTATATGTTCCGCCTTCTGTTTTTGACCTTCTATGGGAAATCCCGAATAAACCCCGAGATCGAAAGGCATGTTCACGAATCGCCCCGGATCATGACCGTTCCGCTGATGATACTGGCGGTTCTGGCTCTTATCGGCGGCTATATCGGTTTGCCGCACGCTCTCGGCGGGGGAGCCTGGTTCGAGAGATTCTTAAGTCCGGTTTTCACATTTTCCCATGAGGCTGCTGAAACCGCCGGCCATCATTCATATTCCATTGAATATTTGCTCATGATTGCCTCAATTGTCGCAGCCGGAATCGGCATACTGATAGCTTACAGGTTCTATATCTCCGATCCTGAAAGACCGAAACGTCTGGCGGAGAGATTTAATGGCTTATATAAAGTCGTTCTTAACAAATACTACGTCGATGAGTTTTACAACGCCATAATAGTGCAGCCGGTAATTACCGCCGCCCTGTTCTTCTGGAAGATAACCGACGTCATGATTGTGGACGGCATCGCCAATGGCTCGGCCAGGTTGATCGGCTGGTTTTCCGGGAAATTTCGTTACGTCCAGACCGGACTTTTTAGAAACTACGCTCTGTTATTCGTATTCGGCGTGATAGTCCTCCTGGGGTTTGTCATTCTTAGATAGGTTGCGATGATTAAATGGGAAAAAGGTTGCACGACCATATCGCTCATTACAGAGAGGACGCCGAATCGTTCGACTACTTCCATGTTGAAAATCCTGCTATCCGTGAGGAGGAAAGGCGGAGAATGCAGGTTTTGACTCATACTATGAAATTCGAAAGCGGCCAATCGATTCTCGATGCCGGTTCCGGCGGAGGGTGGATATCGAACGCTTATCTGCCAAAAGGGGTATTCGTCTGCGCCGTCGATCTCTCTTTAAGGAATCTAAGGGAGATTCGGCGCCGGTTTGACCCGGGACAAAAAGGCAGCTACGTGGTAGCGGATCTATACGCTCTGCCATTTAAGAAAGACGCCTTCGATGGGGCCACATCCAATGATGTTTTCGAACACCTCGAATTCCTCGACAATGCGGCTCGGGAGATGAGAAATGTATTAAAAGACGGCGCCCAGGTGTTCGTTTCGGTGCCCTATAAGGAAAATATCGTCTATTATCTATGCATTCATTGCAATAAGAAGACTCCGGTAAATGCGCACCTCCATTCGTTCGATGAGAAAAATCTCGGTGACATATTCTCGAATAACGGTTTCAGAATCAGCGCCGTCTCCAAGTTCATAAATAAGGGGCTGTCAATCCTTCTGGTCTATTACTACTTCTGCCGCTGGATGCCATACCGGCTATGGCGGCTGATAGATATAACCGCCAATGCCATAGTAAGGAAACCGGGACGAATGGGCATGAAGCTTCAGGCAGTGCCATTAGAGGATTCATGAGGAAGGACCGATTGAAATGAGCTGGCCGATACTTTCCTGGATAGTCTTCCTGCCGATGGTGGGCGCTTTGGTAATTCTGTTTATAAATGGATCGAGGCATAACGCAATCAGATGGACCTCGCTTCTGTTCACGATTGCAAATTTCGTTCTGAGCCTGGTGCTTTTCGCCAGATTCGAAGGGTCCAATAGCGGCATGCAGTTCCGCAATGAGCCGGTGATCTGGATTAAATCCTTGGGTATCACATACAGTCTCGGCGTTGATGGCATTTCTATATTGCTGGTCGTCCTGACTCCGTTTTTGACGGCTATCGCCATCGCATCCGCCTGGACGGCCATTAAAGAAAAAGTCAAAGGCTTTATGATATCGATGTTGATTCTGGAAACAGGCATGCTGGGCGTGTTTCTGGCAACCGACCTTTTCCTTTTCTACGTTTTCTGGGAGGTCATGCTTGTACCTATGTATTTCCTCATCGGTATCTGGGGTGGCCCGCGAAAAATCTACGCCGCCGTCAAGTTCGTTTTATTTACGATGTTTGGCTCCCTCCTGATGCTCCTGGCCGTAATCAAGCTGTATCTGATGACCTCCTCCGACTCCGGCATAAGGACAACCGATTTAATGGCCGTGCTTAATATTCAGGTTCCTCCCGATTTGCAAATCTGGCTGTTTCTGGCTTTCGCTCTGGCCTTTGCCATCAAGGTGCCGCTGTTCCCGTTCCATACCTGGCTTCCGGATGCCCATGTGGAGGCCCCGACCGCGGGATCGATCATCCTGGCGGGCGTTTTATTGAAGATGGGAACCTACGGGTTTTTGCGGTTCTGTCTGCCGCTGTTTCCATCGGCCACCGCTTACTTCGTCCCATTGATTTCTATTCTGGCCCTGATCGGCATAATATACGGCGCCCTGGTTGCCATGGCGCAGAAGGATATTAAGTCGCTTGTGGCTTACTCGTCAGTGGCTCACCTGGGATTCGTGATGCTGGGCATGTTCGCCTTGACGACTCAGGGCCTGACCGGTTCTGTCATACAGATGGTTAACCACGGCATCACCACCGGCGCCTTGTTCCTTCTGGTCGGCATGATATACGAGAGGCGGCATACCAGGATGATCGCAGATTTCGGCGGAGTTGCCCACGTTATGCCCGTATTCGCCGCCGTCTTCCTGATCGTCACCTTAGCGTCAATAGGTCTGCCGGGGACTAATGGATTTGTGGGCGAGTTCTTGATTTTGCTGGGGACATTCAAGGTAAATCCGGCGTTCGCGGCAATAGGCACCTTTGGTATAGTATTAGCCGCAGTATATATGCTCTGGATGGTTCAGCGGGTCTTTTTCGGGCAATGTGATAAAGAGGAAAATCAGAAGCTTCTGGATATGAACTGGAGAGAAAAACTGATCTCCATTCCGATTCTTATAATGATCTTCTGGATCGGTATATATCCGGATACCTTCATCAAAAAGATTGAACCATCGGTTGAAAAAATGGTTGAGCTTGTGAAGTCGAAAACAGTGCATGTCGAGGCCGGGAATCAGAATACCGATGAGTGGATTGCGGAACAATTCAATAACGATGGTGATTCTACATGGATTTCAACTGGAAAATAATATCACCTGAAATAGCCGTACTGGCAACGGGATTGGTCGTCCTTATTGTTGACCTTTTCCTTAAACGAGGCAGGAATACTGTCCTGATCACTTTGAGTTTTATCGGAATAATGGTCGCTCTGGGATTGACGTTTAACAATTATTCATTTATCGGCGTGAGCTTCCAGAATATAGTTATAAATGACCCCATCGGATTTTATTTCAAAATCATCTTCTGCCTCGGCACATTGCTGACTATCTTTGTTTCATCAAGCTATGTCAGTCGAGAGATGAAAGGCCCCGGGGAATATTATGTTCTGCTTTTTATCGCCACGTTCGGGATGATGGTCATGGCCTCTTCCGCGGACCTGCTGACGATATTCCTGGGCCTGGAGGTCATGAGCATACCGCTGTATGTCCTGGCGGGAATTTATAGGAATCGACCTCGTTCCCGCGAAGCTTCAATGAAATATTTCCTGATGGGCGCTTTTGCCTCCGGGTTTTTGCTATATGGCATCGCCTTGATTTTCGGAGCCTACGGCACAACCAATCTCTTAGAGATCTCTGAGCGTCTCAGTCTTGGCGGAGAATATGGCGGGATTCTAACTGGCGCGGGAATAACCTTCCTGTTGATTGGCCTCGGTTTCAAGGTTGCAGTTGCCCCGTTCCACATGTGGGTCCCCGATGTTTATGAGGGATCTGCTGCACCCGTCACGGCCTTTATGTCAGCAGGTCCAAAGGCTGCAGGTTTCGCCGCCCTGTTCAGGATCTTCACCGTTTTCTGGCCGGTCGTCGGCGAAAACTTTACCGCCGTCCTCTGGATACTGGCGGTTCTGACCATGACGTGGGGAAATATCCTGGCTATTTCCCAGTCCAACATAAAGAGGATGCTGGCTTATTCATCGATAGCTCACGCCGGCTATGTCATGATAGCATTGACGACCGGAGGAAAAGAGGGGCTTGCCGCCGGCATGTTTTATCTTCTGGCATATACGATCATCAATATCGGAGCCTTTGCGGTGATCGTTCTTTTTGCCGGCCACAGGGAGAAACTCGAGAACATTAAAGATTACGCCGGATTCGGGGTCAGGTATCCATTCCCCGCAATAGCCCTGACCATATTCATGCTGGCGCTGGCCGGTTTTCCGGCCACTGCCGGATTCATGGGGAAATATAAAATATTCTTAGCCGCCATAAATTCCGGTTTCGTCTGGTTAGCCATAATAGGTATCGCTAACAGTTTGGTCTCCGTCTGGTATTACATCGGCGTTGTGGTCACCATGTATATGAGGCCGGAAGGGGAGAAGACTCCAAAAGCGATCCTCTCTCCAAGCCTTTTTGTGGCCATCCTTATTTGCCTGTTCGGGACGCTGCAGTTGGGCCTATTCCCTGATGTTTGGCTGGCACTGGCAGATATCGCCGGAAGTCATGAAAGCTGGGCGCTAATTATCCGCTTGCTGATTAATCCCTTATAATATAATTAATTACAGATTCTCACTGCCTTTGCCGTCCGTCCCCCAAAAGATAATGATTGTTATCATAATTTTTTCCTTGACAAAAAATTCACAAGCCACTATTATAATGGAGTGAAGTGGAAATGTTTAATAAAGGGTGGTGTATCATGAAAAGTAATTTAAAAGCCCTTAATCAGAAGATCAAGCAGCAGGGATATCGCATGACACGCCAGCGGGAAGTTGTATTGGACGAGCTTTCCAAAACCAGGTTACATCCCAAGGCCGATGAGGTCTATCAGATGGTGCGCAAGAAATTGCCGCATATCTCGTTTGGGACGGTTTACCGTAACTTGAGGCTTCTGAAGGAACTGGGGCTGGTAAGAGAACTCTCCTTCGGTAAAAACTTCTCGCGTTACGAGGCGTTTTACGAAAATCACCAGCATTTCACCTGCACTGCTTGCGGCAGGGTAATTGATATCGACGAACCTCTGGCCGTATCGACTTCCGGAGTCACAGTTGACGGCGAAAAGATGTTGGTCAACGAGTTCCGGCTGGAATTCTACGGTACCTGCAGCGATTGCCAGTAATACTCTTAGCAGCCGTTTCTGCTGTCAAATTCGACTTGACTCGCAAGAGAATCGGGGTATATTAGCCCCGATTTCTTTTTTGGGGATTTCGCGGCGTTTCTCCTAATACTGATTGGAATTAGACCGATTCTATCGGGGAAACGTCGAAGTTCTTTGAATTTTGATTGACGCGTCCGGTTGATATCAACTGGCGGTGCGTTGAGAAAATTGGGGCCGTAGTTCAGTTGGGAGAACGCCTGAATGGCATTCAGGAGGTCAGGGGTTCGACCCCCCTCGGCTCCATTTTGTTTTGCTGCAAAGGATTACGTTTAACTCTAAATCCCGTGATCAAGCAAGTCAGATGTTCTCCGTGAACGCTACTTTTTATAAAACCCATTGCCAGCATTAGCGAAAGTATAAGATTCTAATTGGATCAGAATATTTTAATATCATTAAACCCATATAAATTATCCCCACTGGCTTTTCACCTATCGCCCCGCTACAGCCATTTATGGGCGTTATAGAAGCATTGTGGAGGGATCTTCCGTCGATCACTGACCGCTCAAATAGAACTACATATTGACCTTGAAGGCATGGCATACACCCCGCTCGAACCGATGGAACTGCAGCCAGACCCTTAGGATAGATTTCAGCCATACATATGGCAGTTTCATTCTTGTAGGTCAGTTTGTGAAGAAATCAAAAATATTCCCGAGCATGCTGCTGTCTGCTTTGAAAATCTCGGTGTATCTGCATCGGGAGCAGGTTACAGTCGTGAATCTCCTGCTTTGCACATCGAAGATCTTGCTCCAAAAACCACCGGCTGCACGTAGCTCGCCAGTCTCATACTGGCCATTTGAGCATTTAGGGCATCTGTAATTGAGATTGTTCACTTCATTTGCTCCAATCCTCCGGTTGACTCATTCAGTATCTCCCTGACATATATACACGTATTCTCCTGCATAATTCAATGTATAAAAGATGCCCGGTCAGCGGATGCCAAGAATCGGCATCCCATACACAATTAGCTTGTCGATGGAACCAGAGCGAGGTTTTAGATGGGATTACAGCCACATATCCGTCCTTTCTTCCAATTTCTTATTGACACAAGCCGAGATTTGAGATAAAAATAAATATGTGGCGAGCTTCAACTGTAAAGGTTATTGATGCCAGATAAAAAAAAACCTCGAAAGAAACGTCGGTGTGCCGGGAAGTTTACAAGTGGGAAGCGGTGTAATCGTCAGGTGTTTCCGCCGGCAAGATATTGCTATATTCACAGGAAACCGTAAAATAACCTGCGTTAGATCGAGATTTCCGCATTATCAGTGACGTCAGGTCGCTCTACAAGCCGTATGGCCGGGATATGATTGCTGGGCTGCAAAGATCCGCTTCTTCATCTGGCAAATGCCGCCTTACGCCTGCGAATAACAGCTATTGTGCCGGTGGCCAATAACAATAGGCCCAGAATGATCATACCCCATTCGGAAAGAGTGGGGACCTCTTGAGGATATTGATGGTAATACAGCGCACCCATATCGACGATCGTTCCATCCGGGTCCTGCGGCGAGCCGGGATCGCCCGCATCAATGCAGGGTGAGCCCGCCGTCAGGTGAAAATCATCGTTTTCAGGATCCGCAAACAGCGGGTCGGCGGAAATCTCACCGGTGCCGGGGTAGGGTGTAAAAGGCGTGGGATCCCCCGAATAGCCCTCATAATAAGCTCCCTGCACATTATTCCAGACATCGTTGTACGAGATGAATACGGGCGTATCACGGTGTTTGAAAATCCCGTAACGACCATTCTCAGCGATAATGTTATTCTTGATGTAAACAGCGCCTCCTCCAGCCCAGTCATGATAGCCGTCGCGGCCATTGCCCACTATGGTATTGTTCGTTAAATAGGCGGTGCCCAGATAGGGATCAAAACCATCGTAGATATTGTCGTTGATTATGTTGTATTCAACGTGAATGATGCCGCCGAAATCATTCCATAGATCGATCCCCTTACCGTTGTTGTGGATATGACAGTATTTGACGATCTTGGTTCCGCTGGAGGAAGTCGGGTTAATGAAAACTCCCACGTTTCCAGGCGTGCCTCCGCCCTGTTGGCTGTTGCGGATGGAAAACCCTTCTATTAAGAAGTTGTTGATATTTAGCGCCTTGATTACGTCGTTTAGACCTCCCCCGTCGATGATCGTATTGTCCATCCCGGAACCGATAAGATTCACCCCCTCGGCCATCTGGATATTTTCATGATAGGTTGCAGGGGCAACCAGAACCGTGTCATCCGGGCTGGCTGCATCGATTCCCTGCTGGATGGTCGGGTAGTCCCCCGGCACATGGATAATTGTGGCCGAAGCGACCAGAGTTGAGAATACCAGCAGCCCCATTGCAAACATTATAGATCGTTTCATGGCAGAACCTCCAGTTATTTAGTTTTCGATTACTTGCCCTGAGAAGAAAAATCGTATCGTATTAAATATAGACCCTCCGGCCACGATTGCAAGTTTTTTTTAGAGATGATTAATCGAACTCGTTTGTTAAACCTGGAATTATGCGAATCAAGGCAATTCTTAAGCCAAATAGTAGGGCTTGGAATAAACCCTAAAATCCGTTTCTGTAAAGTGGGATTTTCCGGAAATAGCAGCGGCTTTTCATTAAGGTCAATTC
>CBEWDL010000033.1:0-22742 GCA_965555375.1 uncultured bacterium | reverse complement strand
GTCTTTATCAATGACAAAGACACCTGGCTTGAAAGAGTAATCGACCTGCGGAATCGGAGGGAAATCGATTTCAGTTTTTCCCCAGGAGCCAAATATTTGCTCAACCTTTTTTACGAGCTTTTTCGTATCGAAGTCTCCTGCGATTGCGATCATGATATTATTAGGGTAAGAGTACTTGCTGTGGTAAGCTAATAGATCCTCTCCGCTGATATCTTTGACGTCTTCCCATTCGAGAATGCGTCCATAGGGATGGTCGCCGTAGATCAGATGATCGAATTCACGGGAGATGATTGATCCGGGGCGGTCGTTGCGCCTTCTGATCGATTCTTTTATCTGCGATTTTTCAAGGCTTATCTTCGCGGTGTCGAAAACCGGGTAGCGAAGCACTTCGTAGAAGATCTTCAGTCCCGTGTCGAGATCCCTGGCCATAACAGACATAGAAACCGAACCGGATTCAATCCCGATGCCGCTTTCCACCGATCCGGCGATAAATTCTAACAGCGCATTTAAAGAATCGGGAGTAAAGGATCTGGTGCCGCCGGTTCTCATGACGGTGCCGGTGATGCCCGCTATGGCCATATCCTCTTTCGAATCGTAGATGGACCCGGTTCTGATAAGAGCATGGGCTGAAATCAACGGCAACTCATGGTCTTCCATTAGATACAATATCATGCCGCTTTTGAGGACTGTTCTGGTAACCTCCCTGCCGACCTCCGGCACATCCCATTTCAACTCGGGATACTTCAGATCGCCGATGACTTTCGAACCCGGAGATATTCTCTCCTGCGCAAATACACAGCCGATGGCAAATACCATCGAGATAATAACCGTTATAACCATCAATCTTTTCATTTCACTTTCACCTCAACAGATTTGACTCTCTGTAACTTGGCGGATTCCTCCTGGGCCATTTTATTTTCCGGTTTCACCAGAAATGCCACGGTGCGGTTGTCCTCGGTGAAATAATCGGCCAGGACCCTTTTTATATCATCTGAACTAACAGCTTGCCTCTTATCCTTAAGTTGCAACAGATAGCTCCAGTCGCCGATCCTGGCCTGCATGTCGACTATGCGATAGGAGAGTCCGAAATTGGATTGCAGACCCCTGACGAAATCAGCATCGACCTGATTCCTGACCCTCTGAAGCTCCCAATCGCTCGGACCTTCGTTGCTCAGTTTTTCGATCTCCTCGTAGATCGCCTCCTCAACCTCATCGATAGTGTGAGGAGCTTTGGGAGTGGCCCAGATGATGAAGATATCGGGGAACCTTGTGAAACTCGAATGAGCCCTTACAGATGTAACAAGCTGTTTTTCTTCGACTAGGCTTTTGTATAACCTGCTTGTTCGGCCCCGGGAGAGCAAGCTGGCAATTATATCGAACACTTCCTGATCCCGGCCTCCGCCGGCAGTCATATGCCAGCCTATGGCCAATCGTGGTTCGGCATCGTATTCGACACTTATGCGACGTTCTCCGGTCTGCGGCGGCTCCATGGTGGTTACCGGCGGCACGGGCTTCTCCGACGGCGGGATGGGGCCGAAATATCTATCGACCAGTTTGACCACCTCATCAAATTTAACATCGCCGACTATCCCGATGACGATATTGTTGGGAGAGTAATATTGGTGGAAGAACTTCTCCACCTCCTCGCGTTGAATGGTCTCCAGGTCGGAGGCCCAGCCTATCACCGGCCAGTTGTATGAATGGGCGGTGAAAGCGGCGGCATAAAGCTGTTCCTCGAGCTTGCCGCGAGGCTCGTTGTCGGTCCTGAGCCGCCTTTCCTCGTAAACGACATCCCGCTCGGAGTAAAATTCCCTGAGAATGGGATCTGATATGCGGTCTGATTCCAGGTAAGCCCAGAGCTCGAGCCGGTTCGAGGGCAAAGATACGTAGTACTGTGTGCCGTCGTTGCCGGTGGAGGCGTTCAAAAAAGATGCTCCGTTCTTCATATAGGTTTCCCAGAGCTCATCCTTTACAACGTACTGCTTTTGCTCTTCCTGTATTGAGGCGATCAATGCTCGCAGCGAATCCACTTTTTCGTTTCCGCCGCGGTATAAGGGGCTTTTGGTTTCGAGAATGGCCTCCGTCAGTTCGTGAGCCAGTTCATCGATCCGCCTCATGAGAGGCACCTCGGCTTCGTAATCTGTGATGCCGATGCTCGCAGTGCCTTTAAACATCATATGTTCCAGAAGATGAGCCGTGCCGGTGATTCCCGGGCGCTCATCGGCGGAACCAACCTTGAAACGGACAATGGTTGAAACGGTGGGCGATAAGTGCCTTTCCACCACCAGAAGCTCAAGCCCGTTGGAAAATGTGTGCGTTTTCACATCGAGCTGAATATCGCCCTTTTTCGCCTGCACGGAATAGGGTAAGGTGACCAGCACCATCGCTAACAAGAGTTTTTTCATCAAATTCCTCCTTAAAAAAGAGAAGCCAACCATCTGTAATTGCAAATTATAACTATATGGCTCGAGAAGTTCAACCTATTCCTGAAAGATGATTCTACTATCCTCTTGACCATGATTCTTGATGGCCTGCCTTGACAAAACCTGACAATTCAGTTTCTTGCATTCTTAATTATGAGTATTCCGCTCCACGAAGATCTTTCACCCAAACAGATGCGGCGCGTTATCTATGCGCTGGCCTTTCCCATAGTCGGCACCAATCTGCTTTTACGGGGAGTCGGGATAGTGGATACGGCCATGGTCGGGCATATCTCCGCCCAGGCGCAGGCGGCGGTGGGCATGTCGCAATGGATCATAAGCTTTATGATGGCCCTGATCCAGGGTGTCAATGTCGGCGGCGTGATTTCGGTAGCCAGGCATACCGGGGCCGGCGATGATGACAGGAGAATAGCGGCCGCCGATACCGCCTTCTGGATGGCTATCGGAGCGGCGCTTTTGATGACCGGCGCCAGCTTTTTATTCGTCAGCCCGCTGTCGTTTGCCATGGGCGCCGACGAGGCTTTATCGGCTCGGGTCCGCTCGTATATGCTGATAATCGGCCTGTTTTTCGTAAGCAAAGGAGTCATTCAGGTAACAAGCGGCATATTCCAGGGCTTCGGTGATACAAAAACACCGTTCCGGGTCATAGTCGGAGTCAACATTATACATTTTTTGATCGCATTCCCTCTGGCCTTCGGTATGTTCGGTTTTCCTCGTCTCGAGATCAAGGGTGTGGCGCTGGCCACTGGATTATCCGAGACTGTGGGCGCGGCGTTTTTGGTATATCTGGCTTATAGAAAGAAACTCCTCTGTTTCAAATGCATGTCGCTGGCCAGGTTTAAAGAGATCGTCAAGTTGGGATTGCCGGTCTATGGCGAGCGGATTATAACGACTATCATGCAGATGACATATACCAGGCTGGTACTTTTAACCTCGGTGAGCGCCTACGCCGCGCATTCGGTGGGAATGATGATCGAGGCGGTATCGTTTCTGCCGGGGTTCGGTTTTGCGCAGGCGACCACTACGCTTGTGGGGCAGAATATCGGGGCCAGGCTTCCCCGGCGCGCCAGAGAATACGGCAATCAAACTCTTTTAATCGCTCTTTCTGTAATGGGCTTTCTGGGTTTGACCTACTGGTTTTTCCCGGGGATCTGGATGAGAATATTCTCCAACGATCCCGAGGTCATCGAATACGGGATACTATTCTGCAAGTTCGCCGCCGTCATACAGATCCCTCTGGCCCTGACTCTGGTCCTGGCCGGGTCGCTCAGAGGTGCGGGGCAGACCCGCTGGGTCATGTATTCCACGTTGGTCGGAGCCTGGGGCGTCAGGGTGACCATCGCCTATATTCTCGGCTGGCATTTCGGGCTGGGCATATTCTATATCTGGCTGGCCATGCCGATCGACTGGGCGGTGCGCGCCGTCATGCTGTATCTGCGATACTCCAGCCGCAAATGGAGCCTGGACTGATAACTGCGTTATTTTGAGCGCTCTTAAAAATAAAGCCATCATCCGATCCTGCCGATTTTATTATGGCCTAAACAGATAAGCGGATCGTGCCGATAAGTAGGTTGGAGGGTATATATGAGTACGAAGAAGATTTTAATCGTCGATGATAATCCCAATATGTCGACGCTTCTCTCCGATATCCTCGAGATATTCGATTTCGAGGGGTGCCATGCCGAGGACGGCCAGGAAGCTCTCGAAAGGCTCAAGCAGGGAAGTTACGACATGGTCTTCACCGACCTGCGGATGCCGGTTATGGACGGTTATGATCTTTTAGATAGGATCAAAACCGAGCACCCGTCGATGCCGGTGGTGGTGGTGACCGGTTACACTGTCGGCAAGGGGCAGGATAAGGCGCTTTCGAAAAAAGCCGACGGTTTTCTCTACAAGCCGTTCAAGGTCAACGAAATCGAATCTCTGTTAAGCAGGCTTTTAGGTCTCTCGGAGTGAGTCTCGATTTTATTAAACGCAAAATCCAAAATTGCATAGACTGAATTAATCTGGCCGGAGCGCGGTTGTTGTATATCTGTTCAGTCGGTTCGTAGGCTGTGCCGTGAACCGACTGTTCGCAGGGAAATGGGTGACGGGTCACGCTTGCACCTACGACCCGTCACAACATTAAGGATTGAATTATACAATCGCCCACGCTTTTAAAATTGACAATCGGGGGGATATTTATTATGTTGTTATAGTTAAGGAGTAATTCGCATGAAACCGGCGCTGGTATTTTTCGCAGGGCTTTTGTTCTTGACCATATCTGCACTATATGCGGTTGCGTCAGATATTGATCCATTTTTTGACGAAATCTCCGATATTCAATATTTCTGGCCGGATACCAACTTCACATTCTTAAGCCACGGCTTTCCGACTACTCCAAGGACCCAGGTGCTGGCCAACGGTCATCTATATGTAGCCTGCGGCGCATACTTTGTCATCTACGAGGTCCAAAACAACGGTGAATTGATAGAGACATGTTCAAAGATGGTGCCTTACGCAATCAATTCAATGGATCATGACGGCGACTATCTGTACGTTACAGGACTCGATGGATTAGAGATATATGATGGAACTGACTATGCCGATCCACAACTCATAGGCTCCAATCCAATGCGCTTTTCGGAATGGATAGGCAATATAATGGTCGATGGCGATAGCCTATACTACTGGTGGGATGACAATAGCTGGGGCGGTCCTTCGCTGGGCATAATGAATATTCAGGATCGATCGAATCCCAGTGTTGTTTTTGAGTCTGATATTGATTACGCTTCAGGTTGGTTACCTCCTCAGAAATATGGTAGATACCTCATAGCTACCAGATACTCTGATTACTATTCGCTGATTATTCTTGATCTAAATGCTCCATCTGGCGTTCCGGAACTCGTAGATTCACTTAATACCGGCGGCAGAAGCATAAAAGTTTTCGATAATCGCCTGTACGTCTGTCAATATGAAGGTCTGGAGATATACGAATTTGAACAGGGGCCTCACCCTATTTTTAGAAGCTTTCTTGAAACACAGGGCGATTTATTTGATATTGCGGAAGTTGTCATAGATGGAAACCGTTATGGTTTTGTCTGCTCCTGGGATTCATTCATTCTTAAGATTGATTTGAACGATTTATCCTCGCCGGAAGTGGTTGACTCGATCGTATTTCCCGAAGAGATGGATCATGATTTTCGTGAGGTTGAACAATACGGGAATTATTCATATGCTATGACCTCAAGGTTGAATTATTACGTCGAGCATCCGGGAGTGCATGTTGTTAGATGGGAACGCGATCCTGAGCCTGAGCTAATTCAATCATTGGAATCGCATCAATACTGTCTGGGCGTTGCGAGTTATAATGACGCGTTATATGCCTATACTGAGAATGGTGAGATAGTTGTTCTGGATATATTCGATAGGGCCAATCCCCGGGAGATTGAGCAGGATACCGACGAGCTTTTTGGCTGGGTTGTGAGAATCGCCGGGGGAAAACTCATCACAAGCGAGCAGAACACAATAATTAAGGCATTCGATCTTGCCGATCCGATCCATCCTGCGTTTGAGTGGAGTTATACAATCCCTTCGGGTCGCTATCTGACGGAATTCTACGGATATGAATCGTATTTAATACTCAGCTTCCATCAAGGCATGTATACCGATGGTGGATTAATGATAGTGGATATGGTCAATCCAGAAGAGCCGCGCGTGGTATATGACCAGATATACGATTATACGCTCGGCAACTTTACCTATTATCACCCCTATTTGTATCTGATAAACAATGAACAAAACCGGCTTCACGTACTGGATATTTCCGATATAGAGAATCCCATAATGAGGGCTCATGTTTCTGCCGGGAGTCCGATTGTGCAAGCGGGTCATTATCAAGATTGGCTATATGTTAATTGTGCTTACGAGTTTCAAGTGTGGGATGTTTCCAATAGAGACTATCCGTCTCGTTTGGAAAACTATATATTACCCGCCCATATAATGGAAATCTCGAACGGGAAGTTGTTTTTTAGTGGCCAAAGAGACTACGACGCTGGATACGGAATTAGTGTTTGGGATCTGGATGTTGACCCGCTCTATCCGGCATATTGCGGATATTACGGCTATAATTATTATACGGACATGAATTATGATCTTTTCATCATAGATTGGCCCGATGTAATTATTCCCGGGGGAAAGTATGGCGGCGTCATTGCTCGCTTTGACGGTGTTACCGGAATACAGGGGGAGCCGTCTGAAGTCCCCACCGGTAAATTTGTATTGTCCTCATATCCGAATCCCTTCAATCAGACGGCGATTTTGAGTTATTCGCTTGTGGAGGCAGGCGCTGTTGGTTTATCCATCTACGACATACTTGGACGACGAGTATTCATTCTAACCAATGACGTGCAGCAAGCCGGTGAATATACCGTTACGTGGAACGCCTTAGATCTCCCTTCCGGCGTCTACTTCGCCCGGCTGGAGACGAAAAAGAGCACCCAAACCATCAAGATGGTGCTTCTGAAATAAGGTTATTTCTTGTTCGGTTGGGTCGTAGATCTAAGACCGTGACCCGACCGTTTTTTGCCGCCAGATCACGTCCTTGCGGACTACGATCTGACTGAACAAATAAGGGGGACCCGCATGAAACGGGGACTTTTATACATGATTACATTTTCAATACTAATTTCATGCGTTCCGTATATAGGCGGGAAGACGAAATTTCCATTGCCATCCAAGGGGCAAATTCTAGATTTTAGTATTGTGGCGGTTAATGAGTCCATTACCCGCGAAGAGTACATCATAATCATGTTGAATTTTAGAAATTTTAGCGATAACGAAATCTATATTGAGGAACCTAACTGTTATGGCAAAAATATCATGGCATTTCCCTATGATTCGAATGGCAATCCTTTAAGTTTACAGTTTCTTATGAATCTACGTTGTCTACCTGAACTGAGAAAACTGGAGCGAAATGAAAGTTGCGCTATTAAATTTCCCTACAAATTAGATTATCTATATAATTTCAACGCTCCCGGTATATATGAATTGAGATTCGCATATTACGGTGCAGTATTAAATGCTGAGGGCGAGAAAATCGCGAATGATTGTTCTACATTTAGCAATTTGATAAAGATAGAATTAACGGATTAGAGATAAGTATACGTTATATCATCCCTCAGGATGGAGGCCAAGCGACATCCTGAGGGAATTCCGCGCGCCCCGAGCAAAAGCGTCAGGATGTCATTTCATATCCATCCTGACGCATAAGAGCCTCTCAAGCTGGCACCTCGGCTTCCCGATCTCTCCCAATAAATTGACTTTACCGATGTCTATAATTATCTTGCCATCATGGACAATGTTGTTGACCGCATCGCAAAGACAATCGATGAGAACCGGCTTTTGAAGCGCGGCGATTCGGTCCTGGTCGCCCTTTCCGGCGGGCCGGATTCGGTCACCCTGCTATATCTTCTGGATCGCCTTAAGAGCAAATACCGCATAAAGTTAGCAGCCGCCCACCTGGATCACGGAATCCGCCCCGAAGCAGCCGAGGAAAGAGCCTTCTGCAAAAATCTCTGCCGGAAACTGAAGGTCAAATTTCATTCGAAAAAAGTGGATATTCCAGAATTAGCGAAAAAGACAAAGTCAACGGTCGAGGAGACCGGCCGGCAGGTCAGGTATGAATATTTTCATTATCTATGCGAGCGTTTCGGATACGATAAAATCGCCACCGGGCATTCATCGGATGACAGCGCCGAAACCATAATCTTCAATATCGCCAGGGGATCGGGCCTGAGAGGGCTCTCGGGGATCGCCCCGCGACGCGGCAACATAATCCGGCCATTGATAGAAATCGAAAAAAAGGAGATCCTGAAATGGCTGAAAAGTCAAAAGATCGCTTACGTTTCGGACGCCTCCAACCTGTCGCTGGAATATGCCCGGAACAGGATCAGGCAAAAAATCTTGCCGGAGCTTGAGAAGCTGAACCGGTCGGCCCGACAGAATATCCTGCGCCTGGCGAAAAATGCCGCCGAGGAGGTTGAATTTATCGATTCGACAGTGGTATCAGTCTTCGAGAGAGCCGTGCTGAGGGCCGGTAAGAGTAAAATAGTTCTTGATTTAGGAAAACTCAAAGATTATGATTTAAGTGTCAAGAAAAAGGTGGCAGTCGAGGCCTATGGCAGGCTAAGTGGACGTTCTTATAGACCGCCGTCTAAGACAATATCCCGGGCCGAGGAGGTTTTCGGCGGCAGAAATGGAGCTAAAGCGCCCCTTGGTCACGATATCTGGATTGAAAAATCGCAAAATCGGATCTGCGTTTTCAGAAAGGGCATCAGCCGGAAGAAGGTCGAGCTTGCCATACCGGGAACAACCAGAATCCCGAATTCGGATCTGTATTTCGAAACGAAGATCATGAAAAGATCCCGGGTGAAGAAACTGAAAACCGATCCTGACGTAGCTTTACTGGACAACAGGAAGATGAAAAATGTGTCGATCAGATTCTGGGAAAACGGCGATAGGATTCGGCCATTTGGAATGGGCGGCAGCAAGCTTCTTTCGGATATATTCACCGACCGGAAAATATCCTCATTCGAAAGGCCTGAGATTCCGCTTGTTACATCCGATGGCAACATAGCCTGGGTGGCGGGCGTTATGATCTCCGACGATTTTAAAGTTGGATTGAGGACGAAAGAGGTTTTAAAAATCAGGTTATGCGGGTTATCATAACCAATAAGAGACTTCAAGCCAGGGTCAGATCTCTGGGAAGAAAAATTGCCGGAGATTATAAGACCAAAAGACCGGTTTTCATCGGTATTTTAAAGGGGAGTTTCGTATTCATGTCCGATTTAATCAGGACGGCAAATATCGATTGCGAACTTGATTTCATGAGCGTGGCCTCGTATGGCAATTCCAAGAAAGGCGCCGGGATCGTTCGGTTGCTGAAGGATATAAATGTAAATATCAGGGGGCGGCACGTGTTGATCGTGGAGGATATTATTGATAGCGGTTTGACGGCTAATTATATCAAGAAATATCTTGAGCTTAGACAGCCGAAGACGATAGAAATTGTGACGCTGCTCGATAAAAGGAAGGCACGAAAGGTCGTCATAGACATAAAATACATCGGGTTCGAAATACCGGATGTATTCGTTATCGGATACGGGCTGGATTACGGCGAAAGGCACAGGCAGTTGCCATATATTGCGAAAGGTCGAGAATGACGAAAGATGCTCTTGAAGATAAAGAGATGGATAACAATTTGAAGCGACAGGGACCGGGACAGCGTCAGCGGCCGTCCAAGGGAACTCCACCCGGCGAGGGCGGGCCGGGGTTTAACTGGCAGAGGACCGCCAAGACGATGGCCTTCTGGGCGGTGGTGATTCTCCTTTCTTTCTGGGCCTTCAACTACTATTTCGGGCCCGGCAGGGACACCGTCGAAATATCCTATACCGAGCTTTTGAGCCAGATCAAAAGCGGCAACGTGACAGAAGTCACTTTTGAAGATCGTAAAGTTTCAGGGGAGTTCAAGGCGGAATTTACCAAGATCGTGAATGATCGAGAGGTCAGCGGCAGCAAGTTTACCAGCATGATACCGTTCACCGGTGATGATAAGCTGTTGATGCTGATGGAGGAGAACCATGTATTGATCGAAGCCAAGGCCGGCTCCAACTGGGGAAGTCTGCTGACTTATTCACTGCCCTGGCTTTTCTTGATATTCTTCTGGCTATTTATGATGAGGCAGATGCAGGGCGGCACGAAGGGGATTTTCTCGTTCGGGAAATCCAAAGCTCGCCTTTTGACGGGCTCCAGACCGAAGGTGACATTCGAGGATGTAGCCGGTTGCGACGAGGCAAAGCAAGAATTAGAGGAAATTATCGAATTTTTAAAGGATCCGGCCAAGTTCCAGAAGCTGGGCGGTAAGATTCCCAAAGGGGCGTTAGTGCTCGGGGCGCCGGGCACAGGTAAGACGCTTCTAGCAAGGGCAATTGCCGGAGAGGCACAGGTGCCATTTTTCTCAATGTCCGGATCTGATTTCGTCGAGATGTTCGTGGGTGTCGGGGCCTCGAGAGTGCGCGATCTATTCGAACAGGGTAAGCGAAACGCCCCCTGCATCATTTTTATCGATGAGATCGACGCCGTGGGAAGGCATCGCGGCGCCGGATTGGGTGGTGGACACGACGAGCGGGAGCAGACGTTAAACCAGCTTTTAGTCGAGATGGATGGTTTCGAATCGAATGAGGGGGTTATACTGATAGCCGCCACCAATCGCCCCGACGTTTTAGATCCGGCGCTTTTGCGCCCGGGCCGGTTCGATCGTCAGATAGTGGTGGATATACCGGATGTTAAGGGCCGTGAGGGAATCCTGAAAGTCCACGCCAAGAAAATAAAAGTTGGTGATGATGTTGATCTCAAGATTCTGGCGCGTGGGACGCCGGGGATGTCGGGGGCCGACCTGGCCAATCTGGTCAACGAGGCGGCGCTGCTGGGGGCGCGCAAGAACCGTTCAGCTGTGACCATGGCCGATTTCGAGGAAGCCAAGGATAAGGTGATGATGGGGACCGAGAGAAGATCGCTGGTGATTTCTCCCGAGGAGAAAAAAACCACCGCCTACCACGAGGCGGGGCATGCTCTGGTTGCCAAACTGATACCCGGATCGGATCCGGTTCATAAGGTAACGATCATCCCGCGCGGGTTGGCTCTTGGTCTGACTCATTACCTGCCGATAGACGAGCGGCACACCATGTCCAGAGAATATCTCGAAACCAGACTGGTCCATATGATGGGCGGTCGGGTTGCGGAGAAGTTGAAGTTCGATCACCTGACCACCGGCGCGGGCAACGATCTTCAGCAGGCGACAAATCTGGCCCGAAAGATGGTATGCGATTGGGGGATGTCGGAAAAGATCGGGCCTTTATCTTTCGGCGGTAAAGACGGTGAGATATTCCTGGGTCGCGACTTCGCCAGGAAACGGGAATACTCTGAGGCTACCGCGGAGGAAATCGATACCGAGGTCAGACGCATCGTTCTTGAGGCTGAGAAGAGAGCCGGCGGTCTTTTGGCTAAGAATATGGCCAAACTTGAAAAGCTGGCCGAGGCCCTGCTCGAAAAAGAAATTCTGGATGGGAATGAAATTGATGAGATCCTGAAAAAGCTGGCTACTAAAAAGACGCCCGAAGCCGCCGGCGATAAGAGCCATTCCGACGGGAAGGAAGCGGATGGATAAATCTGCCATTGCAAAAGGAGTGGAGCTTATTCTGGATGGCCTGGGGCTTGATAGGAATTCCGAGGGGTTGAAAGACACGGCAGCTCGCGTGGCGAACTTTTATTCGGAATTTTTCGCCGGCCTCGAGGAAGATCCAAAGGCATCGTTGAAGTTATATCATGCTGAGAACCGCGATGAGCTTATAATAGCCCGGGATATATCATTTTTCTCCATGTGTGAGCATCATCTGTTGCCGTTTTTCGGCAGGGTGCATCTGGCATATATACCGGAAAATAACACCATCACGGGCTTCGCCCGTCTGGTCAGGGTGGTGGAGCTTATCTCCCGCCGCCCGCAGATACAGGAGAGAATGACCACCCAGATTGCCGATACGATTACGGAGGTGTTACATCCCAAAGGAGTGCTGGTGGTGGTGGAAGCCGAGCAGTTATGTCTTACAATGCGAGGGTTGCGTCAGCCGGGCATCAGGACCATAAGCTCGGCCGTGAGAGGAGCCCTGAGGAATGAGGCGACTCGCCAGGAAGCATTGATACTTATAAAATCTATTTGAGATTGAGGCAGGGGGATCTTGTCCACTGGAATTAATGGGGTCGGCGAACGGCCCTTGATTATGGGAATACTCAATGTAACGCCTGATTCCTTTTCGGAGGGCGGGAGATTTTTCGAATCGGGAAAAGCTATCGATCAAGCTCTTTATATGGCCGAATCCGGCGCCGACATCATCGATATCGGCGGCGAATCATCCCGCCCCGGATCGCACGGCATAAGCTTAAAAGAAGAATTGAAAAGAGTGATTCCCATAATCGAACAGGTGGCCGATAAGGTGGAGGTTCCGATTTCGATAGATACCGTGAAATCTGATGTTGCAAGGCGCGCTCTCGATTCCGGCGCCAGTATCATAAATGATATTTCTGCTCTCAGGGTCGATAAAAAAATCGCGGAGGTGGCGGCAAAGTATAATTCTTACCTCATCCTTATGCATATGCGGGGTACTCCCAGGGATATGCAGGATAATACCGAATATGACGATATTATAGGTGAGATCTCTCAATTCCTGAAAAATGCGGCACAAAAAGCAATTAAGGCGGGCGTGAAAGAGGATAAAATAGTAATCGATCCCGGGATCGGCTTCGGGAAATCGGTGGAGGGCAATTTCGTTATAATGAAGAACCTGGATCGTTTTCTGGAGCTTGGCTATCCTCTGCTCGTGGGAGCCTCCAGAAAATCATTCATCGGCAAAACCCTCGATCTCGATGTTGACTGGCGGTTGGAGGGTTCGCTGGCCGCCGTCTGCTACGCGGTTCTAAACGGCGCAGATATCGTTAGAGTGCACGATGTTGCCGAGACAAAGAGGGCGTTAACCATTATAGAAAAAATCGCTACCGCACAAACGGCATGATTCTGTTAAAAATAGGCTTTTTGCATTTTACGCTTATCGATTTCATCGATATTCTAATTGTATCGTTTTTCTTCTACCGGGCTCTTCTGTTTCTCAAGGAAGCCAGGTCGATTCAATTAATCATCGGGCTGTTTATGGTGTTGGCCGTAAGTTTCCTGGCCTTCTGGTTTGAACTCGACATGGTCAAGTGGCTTTTTTCGAATATCCTGATAGCCGGCGTCATAATCCTGGCGGTCTTATTTCAACCGGAGTTAAGGCGGGCTCTCTCCAAGCTGGGGCAGAGCCGCCTGGTTCGATTTATCATCAATCCTGAGTTGAAGGGTAAGACGGATGCAGTTGTTGCCGCTACACAGAAGCTTGCGGAAATGCATTATGGGGCTTTAATAGTCTTTGAGCGAAACGTTAAGCTGAAGAACATTATAGAATCCGGTAAACCGTTAAACTCCGATATCTCGAGCGAACTTCTGCAGACAATATTCACTCCCTATACGCCCCTGCATGATGGCGCCGTGGTCGTGAGGGGAAATCAGGTTATGGCCGCCAGTTGCACTTTGCCCTTATCGCAGAACCCCGCATATCATCGTCTTCACGGTATGCGCCACAAGGCCGGAGTCGGGGCCACCGAGGATTCCGACGCTGTTGTTGTGATCGTTTCCGAGGAGACCGGCCAGATATCGTATGCCCATGACGGCCGCCTCTATAGAGATATTGATCCGCATGAATTGGGAGATATCCTTTCAAAGTTTTTCGATAAGGGAAATTAACAATCTGTTCGTTGACTATGCCGAAATAGAACTGGCCGCCGGAGACGGTGGCAGGGGAGCTATAAGTTTCCGTCGTGAAAAATATGTGCCCAAAGGAGGCCCGGACGGTGGAGATGGAGGAAAAGGAGGCGATATTTACGGTCGCGCCACCACAAATCTTTCCACCCTTCTGGATTTCCGATACAAAAGGAAATATCACGCGCCCGACGGACAGCCCGGCGGCAAAAACAATCGCACGGGCGAAAGCGGTCAACCACTGTATATTGATCTTCCCGTGGGGACTGTGATTACGAACCTCGAAACAGACAAAGTTGTAGCTGATTTGAATGAAAACGGTAAAGTGACACTTCTCGCAAAGGGGGGCAAGGGTGGTCGGGGCAACGAGAGTTTCAAATCATCTACCAACCAGACACCGAGATATGCAGAAGATGGCCAGCCAGGGGGGCGTTTGAAAGTCTCGCTGGAGTTGAAAAGCATAGCAGACGTCGGTCTGGTTGGACTGCCTAATGTCGGTAAATCGACTCTGCTGTCGCGGCTTTCTGCGGCTCGGCCCCGGATAGCCGATTACCCCTTCACGACGAAAGTGCCTAACCTGGGGATCGTGCCGCTGCCTGGATACAGAAGTTTCGTTATGGCCGATATACCGGGTTTGATAGAGGGAGCCCATGCCGGTAAAGGGATGGGAGTCCAGTTTTTACGACATATCCAGAGGACAAGGATCTTAATTTACCTGCTGGATATCTCATCGGAAAATCCGGCAGGGGACCTGCAAACATTGCGGACAGAAATGAAATCATTTGATCCAGACCTTGTGAGAAAATCATCGGCGGTTGCTTTCAATAAGATCGACCTTATCAGCGGGCGGCCTCTGATAAAGGATGAATACCAGATTGAGGATGATGATGTTTTCTTCATCTCTGCGGTCACGGGAGAGAATGTCGACGATTTGTTAAATTATCTGGGTGAGAAGATCTCCGAAAAATGATGGATGAAAAAACTGCGATCTGGGTCCTGGCCGGCCTGAATGGCCTGGGACCTGCGGGCGTTAAGAGAATAATAGAATACTTCGGGTCGGCTGCCAGAGTTTTCGATACCGGCAGGGGTCAACTCGTGGATTCAAACCTGTTTACGAAATCTATGATTGGACAGTTAAACGAAAAAAGGGATTGGGAAGCCATACGGAACCTGTTGGAGAAATCCACTCCGTCCGGCGCCGGATTTGTATCGATATCGGAACCGGAATATCCTGAGAAGCTAAAAAATATTCACGATCCTCCGCCATTTCTGTATTTCAAAGGAAGTCTCGACGTTTTTGATGGGCCGTCGCTGGCGATAGTCGGTTCGCGTCGTCCTACTGACTACGGTCGTAGAATAGCATCCAGGCTCGCCGGTGAACTGGCATCGACGGGAGTGCTGATAGTATCCGGTCTGGCATTTGGAATCGATGCCATTGCCCATCAGGCAGCGCTTGAGGCGGGCGGGAAGACCGCGGCCATATTCGGTTGTGGTCTGGATTATATATACCCCCGTGCGCACTCAACTCTGGCCTCGAGGATAATCGAATCGGGCAGTCTGCTTTCTGAGTTTCCGAAAGGTACTAGGCCGGAGCGTTTCAATTTTCCGGTGCGGAACAGGATCATATCCGGCCTGACTGATGGCGTTCTGGTCGTGGAGGCGGCGGAGAAGTCGGGAGCTCTCGTTACGGCTAATCTGGCTCTGGAGCAAGGCCGGGATGTGCTGGCGATTCCGGGAAACGTCGAGAGCAAATTCAGTTATGGGCCCAACGATCTTATAAAGCAGGGCGCTGTACCCGTAACCTCGGTAGAGGACATAATGGCCAATTTCGGGTGGCATAAATCGGAGGTTTTCTCCAGGCCCGATCGTGATTTATCGATGCTGACTGCAAATGAGCGAACGCTATTCGGCTATATTTCTGTCCAACCTGTTCATGTAGATGAGCTTGGCAGGAAGTCGGGCTTGAGCCCGGCCAAGACCTCAGAACTTCTCTTGAATTTGGAGCTTAAAGGTTTTATCATGAGGAAACCCGGGAATTATGTGGTCAAAGCCTGATGGTCGAACGTGAGATAACGATAATGAACAAGCAGGGATTACATGCGCGACCGGCTGCACAACTCGTTCAAAAGGCATCGATGTTTAAGTCTGAGATCAAGTTGAAAAGGCACAATCTTGAGGTCAATGCGAAGAGTATAATGGGTGTGATGATGCTGGCGGCGGAGCTGGGATCGAAGATAACGATTTTAGCTGAAGGCCCGGATGAGAAAGAAGCAACTGAGGAATTAGCGCTGATAATTCAATCTAAATTCGGCGAGGAATGAGGTTGGCAACCGGCAGAGAGGAAATATATCGGGGGGTTCCGGCATCGCCCGGAATTATCATAGGCTCGACGAGGTCCCTTTCCAGAGACGTTGAGAACGTCTCCGCTGACAGAATCGTTGATTCCGAGGTCGAGAAGGAGACTTTTCGCAAGGCCATTTCTCAAGTCGAAAAGACATTGGAGAAAACGGCGGCCAAGGTTTTCCAGAGACTCGGTCCGGAATTTGCCAGAATCTTCGAGGCGCAGGTGATGATCGCCGGCGATGAGGTTTGGAATAAGAATGTTGAAAAGCGTATTGAGAAAGAGAAAATCTGCGCAGAATATATCTATCATAACGAATCCAAGAAAGTGATCAGGCGACTGGGTAATTCTAACGACGCTTATCTCAGAGAAAGAGTGCAGGACATAGAAGCTGTCACGGCTCGACTGGTCAGCAGGATGAGAGGAGAAAAACGGGTAACCCTTAGGGATTTTAAGGGAGCCACGGTTCTTGTTGCCAGGTATCTTACGCCCGGTGATATACTGGCATTGTCCGTGAGGCGCAATCTGGGTTTTGCCACGGGCATAGGCGGGCCGACATCGCATACGGCACTGATCGCTAAATCTCTCTCCGTGCCGGCGGTAGCGGGGTTGGGGCGAATCACCGAGGAAATCTCATCCGGGCAAAGAGTAATCATAGATGGTTATAAAGGGCTGTTCATCATAAATCCGTCCGGAAACACCATCAAGAAATATCGCCAGCTTAAGAAATCCGAGAGCCAGCTCAAGCGTCAATTGGCACAACTAAAAGACAAGGCGGCAGTGACCAAGGATGGTTTCAAGGTCGATATTCTGGCCAATATCGAGCTTCCCAACGAAATCCCCAAGGTTATTTCTGCCGGGGCATCGGGTATCGGTCTATACCGCACCGAATACCTGTTCTTAACCCGGACGGAATTTCCTACTTTTGATGAACAGTACAGGACATATTCCTCTATTCTCAGGAGGATGGGGAAAAAGCCTGTTGTCATCAGAACCTTCGATCTGGGAGGAGATAAATTTCCCGGGGCTTCGGGGAAGACCTATGAGCTCAATCCGTTTTTGGGCTGGCGGGCCATCAGGGTCTGCCTGGATCGTCCCGATATCTTCAAAATCCAGCTCAAGGCTCTTCTGAAGGCGTCGCGATGGGGCAACCTTTCTATTATGATACCCATGATATCGAACTATGAGGAGCTGGTGGCCACAAAAGAAATCATCGAAGAGTGCAAACGAGAGCTTCGGAATAAGCGGGTGAAGTTCAGTGAAGATATCCCTCTGGGGGTAATGCTGGAAGTGCCATCGGCCGTGATGATAGCCGAGTACCTGGCCAGGGAAGTCGATTTCTTTTCCATCGGGACGAACGATTTGATTCAGTACACTATGGCGGTGGATCGCGGCAACGAGCTTCTATCGAAACTTTATCAAAGCTTCCATCCATCGGTATTGTCGTTGATCAAATCCGCCGTCTCTGCTGCTCACGGACATCGATTGAAGGTAAGCGTTTGCGGTGAGATGGCCGCCGATCCAATGGGCGCTATTCTTCTGGCAGGTCTGGGGGTTGACGAGCTGTCTGTGAGCTTCCAATCGGTTGGAGTAATAAAGAAGATAATTAGATCTATCAATTACACCGGCGCCCGGCAGATTGCCGAAAATGCGCTGAAGATGAGAAGTCAGGCGGAGATTATGGGCTATCTCAAAAACGAGTTCGAGTTGCATTTCCCTGATCTTAAGCCGGTATTCCAGTTTATCGGGAGAGACTCTGATGGTTGAGATTGCTGGTTTGAAAGGGCGCCTGGATACCCACAATATGCTCGGCAACATAAAAGCCATGGCGGATCACCTGGAGGAGGGGATATCAATCGGGCAGAATGTGGATATGCGGAATTTCGGGTCTGAGACTTTTAATATGGTCGTCCTTTCGGGGATGGGTGGTTCCGCCATCGCCGGCGATATCGTCCGAAGCCATCTTACCGGCAGGATACAGATTCCGTTTCTGGTCCAGCGCCACTACAGCCTGCCCGAATTCGTGAACAGAAAAACCCTGGTTATTTGTTCTTCTTACTCGGGCAACACCGAGGAGACGTTGTCGGCCTATGATGATGCCGTATCCAGGGGCGCGAATTTGATTGTCATGACTACGGGCGGGCAGCTCGGCGCAAAAGCCAGGGAGGATAGAGTCCCGGTGGTCGAGATCCCGGGCGGCTTGCCGCCTCGAGCAGCGTTAGGTTATTCTTTCGCTCCGCTTCTGACTATTATTTCCCGGCTGGGCCTGTGTGATCCTCCCGCACATGACATACGTCAGGCGGCTGCCGCTATGCGAGACCGTCTTAATCGATTCATGCCTGAAAGTGAAAGCAACGCCGCCCTGGCCCTGGCCAGCGAGATTCATGGCACGATTCCGGTGATCTATGCCGGGCAGGACCACCTGGATGCCGTGGCCTGGCGCTTCAAAGGGCAGATATGCGAGAATGCCGGTTGCCTCGCCTTCGTCAACGTTTTCCCCGAATTCAATCATAACGAGCTGGTGGGCTGGGATGAATTGTATGGCCTTGATACAAAATTTTCGATTATTATACTCCGGGATAGCAAAGATCATCGCCGCATTAAGGCCCGAATGGATATCGTCTCACAGTACCTGGAGACCAGGGGATATAAGGTGATTGCTCTTCAGGCTGAAAATGGGGAAGGACTGACGAGGGTATTTTTGTGGATTCAATATATTGATTTTGTCAGTTACTACCTGGCTTTGCTCAACGGTGTGGACCCGACCCCCGTTGAAGCCATAGATTACCTGAAGGAAAAATTATCGGAAATAGACTGAGGTTGCCATGAAAGCCATAATTCCAGCCGCTGGCATCGGAAGCCGGCTCAAGCCCCATACCCATACGGCGCCCAAGGCGCTTTTGCATGTAGCAGGGAAACCGATATTGGGGCATATCCTCGATGAGCTTCTCGCCTTCGGTATTGATGAAGTGGTGGTTGTGGTTGGGTTTATGGGAGAAAAAATAGTCGAATATGTTAAAAAGAATTACGAAATCCGGGCCAGCTTTATAACACAGAGAGAGCTAAACGGCCTGGGCTGGGCGATTTATATTACCAGGGAGCATATAGCCGAAGATCCTATCCTCATAATTCTCGGCGACACAATTTTCGAAACCGATCTAAGCGAGGTTTTAAACGGTCAATTCGACTCCATCGGGACCAAGATCGTTGATGATCCGAGACGCTTCGGGATTGCAGAGACCGACGGTCAGTTTATTACCGCTTTAGTAGAGAAACCTGAAAAGCCAACGTCAAACCAGGCGCTTGTGGGGATATATTATATTAAGTCAACCGATCTGTTCTCGCGGAGTCTGGAGGAGCTGGTGGCCAAGAAGATTATGACCCGCGGCGAATATCAGCTTACCGACGCGCTGGGATTGATGATCAAACATGGATGCAAGGTGACCACTTTTAACGTCGATGGCTGGTTTGATTGCGGTAAACCGGATACTCTGCTATCGACGAATAGATACCTGTTGTCACAGATAGAATCAGTGGATAAGCGTTCGGGCAATATCCTCCTGCCGCCGGTATACATCTCGCCCTCGGCAGTCCTGGAGGATTCCGTAGTTGGTCCAAATGTTTCGGTTGGAGATAATGCCAGAATCGTCCGTTCAATAGTTAAGGATTCGATTATTTCCGAGTGCGCTGAGGTAACGGATTGCCTTCTGGAGCAATCTCTTATAGGCAACAACTCTTTCATATCCGGACAATTTAAGAAAGCCAATCTCGGTGATTCATCAGAGATAAGATATTAGAATTTACTCTCCTCCGGCTTTGAATATACTGCTTTTTACGATAATGCTAATCATTCATATATAATGGAGTCCTTTTGTTTAATTGAATAAGTAAATAGCTTGCAAAATAGATCTGCTTTTAATAAATTGCCCGCCACCGCTAAGATGCGGATTTTCTTTGGAGATATCTTGCCCCGCCTGCGGCGGGGCTGCGACCGGGAGGAAAAATGAGTAAAGATAGATACCTGTTCACATCGGAATCCGTCACGGAGGGACATCCCGATAAGGTATGCGACCAGATATCCGATGCTGTTTTGGACGATGTGATAAAGCAAGATCCCGCGGGAAGGGTAGCCTGCGAGACTTTTATCACCGTTGGACTCGTGATAGTCGGCGGCGAGATGACCACGAATAGTTATGTGGATATCAACAATCTAACCCGCAATGTCCTGGAGGATATCGGATATACGGAATCTAAGTATGGTTTCAATTATAGGACTTGCGCCGTCCTGAACGCCATAGGACCTCAATCTCCGGATATAGCCCAGGGGGTGAATGTCGGCGGCGCCGGGGATCAGGGTTTGATGATCGGGTATGCAATTAACCATACGCCTGAGCTGATGCCGCTTCCGATAAGCCTTGCACATAAGCTCGCCATGCGGCTGGCCGAGGTTCGCAAGAAAGCAATATTGCCTTACCTTGGTCCTGACGGCAAGACGCAGGTGACCGTTGAATTCGAGGACGGCAAGCCTATCCGAATTGATACAGTGTTGATATCTTCTCAGCATACGGAGGATATACTCGATGATACTGGAGCCAAGATCGCTGGAGATGCTATCGACGAGATCATCAGCGAGGTTGTTATTCCCGTGATCCCCGGGGAAATGCTGGATGATAAGACCAGATACCTTGTAAACCCGACGGGTAAATTTGTAATAGGCGGGCCGCAGTCGGATACCGGCATGACCGGTCGAAAGATTATCGTCGATACCTACGGCGGATTGGCATCGCATGGAGGAGGGGCATTCTCCGGTAAAGACCCGACCAAGGTCGATAGATCGGCGACTTATATGGCGCGGTACATTGCCAAAAATATGGTCGCCGCCGGACTTTGCGATGAGTGCACGGTTCAGCTGGCCTATGCTATCGGGGTAGCCGAGCCGATATCAATCATGGTTTTCACCAATGGTACCGGACTTGTGCCGAACGCTCGTTTAACCGAACTTGTGAAAAAACATTTCGATTTAACGCCGCGCGCCATAATAGAATGTCTTAACCTGACAAATCCGATTTATCGGAAGACGGCCGCCTATGGTCACTTCGGACGAGAACTCCCTGAATTCACCTGGGAGAAGACCGATAAGGCAGAAATTCTTAGAAAAGATGCTTAGTTGAGGTGCAGTGATGAATTACGATATCAAAAACATCAAACTCTCTTCGTCTGGTAAGAAAAAAATAGAATGGGCAGAGAAATTCATGCCGGTTCTGCGATCTATCAGAAAGCGATTTGCCAGGGAAAAACCTCTCAGGGGTGTGAGAATGGCCTGCTGTTTGCACGTTACCACTGAAACAGCCAATCTGATGATCACCCTGAAAGCCGGCGGCGCCGAGGCTTATCTGTGCGCCTCCAACCCGCTTTCCACGCAGGATGATGTAGCCGCGTCTCTGGTAAAAGATCATAAGATACCGGTGTTTGCCATTCGAGCGGAATCGAATAAAATCTATTACGATCATATCAACGCCTGTCTCGATGCCCATCCGCAGATCACCATGGATGACGGCGCCGACCTCGTCAGCATCCTGCATACTAAAAGAAAAAGGCAGGCTGAGGAAATCACGGGCGGCTCCGAGGAGACGACCACGGGTGTGATCAGGCTGAAAGCAATGGAAAAGAAAGGGGTTTTGCTTTTTCCGGTATTGGCGATTAACGACTCCAAAACCAAGCATCTTTTCGATAACCGGTATGGCACCGGCCAATCGACGGTGGACGGCATACTTCGAGCGACCAACGTCCTGCTGGCAGGATCTACCGTGGTGGTGGCCGGCTATGGCTGGTGTGGCCGGGGGTTCGCCAGGCGGGTCATGGGGATGGGGGCCAATGTCATTGTTACGGAGATCGATCCAATGAGGGCGCTGGAAGCGATCATGGATGGTTATCGGGTGATGCCGATGTCGAAGGCCGCCAGGCTGGGCGATATTTTCGTCACCCTGACCGGCGATATAAACGTAATCCGCGATGAGCATTTCAAGGCCATGAAGGATAGCGCCATCGTGGCCAATTCCGGACATTTCGACGTCGAGATCGCCTTGGGATCGCTCAGAAAAATGTCTGTCAAGAAGCGCGAAATCCGTCCGGAGGTGATGGAATACACGCTGAAGGGAGGCAAGAGAATCCTGGTTTTGTCCGAGGGTCGACTGGTGAACCTGGCCTCAGCCGAGGGGCATCCGGCGGCGGTTATGGATATGAGTTTTGCCAACCAATCCCTTGGTGCGGAGTGGATGCTGAAGAACGGCTCCAGGCTGGATCGCAAAGTTTATGCATTACCTGAGAAAATAGACCGGAATATAGCCCGATTAAAGCTGGCGTCTATGAGGGTTTCAATAGATAGGCTAACTCCGGAGCAGAGGCAATATCTGGCATCGTGGGAACTCGGTACCTGAGAAGGGAAATTTCGCTAAAGAATTAAAATTCGGCTTCTTGAAACACCTGCAACAGGGGTAAGCTTTTTATTCAATTCCTCTTAGCCTCTGCCGAAATCAATAGTAGATAACGGGTAATTTTTATAAGGAGGTTTTAATGC
>CBEWDL010000032.1:0-22929 GCA_965555375.1 uncultured bacterium | reverse complement strand
GCATTCTACTCCCAAGAACCCCCCGCTCCCCGCCTAAAAAACCGCAAATCCGCCCTTGATTTGCCTTCCCCGGCTAATTATTTTCGGCTTCTGTTGAATGGACTGCGATTAATGAAATAAAGTGCTGGAGGAACAATGGCTGAGACTTACAAAAACTACATAAACGGGCAGTGGGTGGAATCGAAGACGGGAGAGACGTTTGAGAATCGCAATCCCGCCGATACAAGCGACCTTGTGGGTATATTCCAGAAATCCGGCGCCGAGGATGTCAACGACGCCATCACGGCGGCGTCGGAGGCTTATAAGAAATGGCGTCTGGTGCCGGCGCCCAAGAGAGCCGAGATCATATACAAGATCGGCCAGAAGCTTATCGAGAGGAAAGAAGAGATCTCTAAGCAGATGACCCGCGAGATGGGCAAAGTCATCAAGGAAACCCGCGGCGACACGCAAGAAGCGATCGACATGAGTTTCCTCTACGCCGGTGAGGGACGCAGGATGTTCGGCCACACGACGCCGTCGGAAATGCCGAATAAGTTCCAGATGTCAGTGCGTATTCCGCTTGGCGTTTGTGCGATGATAACCCCCTGGAATTTCCCCATAGCAATACCGGCCTGGAAGATGATTCCGGCTCTGGTATGCGGCAACACATGCGTAATCAAGCCGGCCACCGACACCCCTGTTTCCGTTGTTAATTTCATGAAGGTCATGGAGGAATGCGGAATTCCGCCCGGAGTGGTGAATATGGTTACCGGTTCCGGGGGGAGCGTAGGCGAACCGCTGATGACCGACAAACGAGTTAAGGTGGTATCCTTCACCGGCTCGACCGAGACGGGGCGCCGGGTCTCCGAAGCCTGCGCTTCCGATTTCAGGCACTGCCATCTCGAGATGGGGGGCAAAAATCCTATCATTATCATGGACGATGCTGATATCGAACTGGCGGTCGATGGCGCCATCTGGGGCGGTTTCGGCACCTCCGGTCAGCGCTGCACGGCAGCCTCGAGGGTGATCGTCCACAAAAAAGTATATAAGGAATTTCTGGATGGATTCGTCAAGCGAGCCAGAGCGCTGAAAGTGGGCAATGGTCTCGACGAATCGATTGAGATGGGGCCGGCGATTTCCGAAAGCCAGATGAACACGGTCTTAGAATACATGGAGATCGGCCAGAAAGAGGATAAGGCCAAACTGATGTGCGGCGGCGGCCGTTTAACCGGCGGCGACTACGATCACGGCTGGTTCACGCAACCGACCATATTCGCCGATGTTGATCCGAAGATGAGAATCGCGCAGGAGGAGATATTCGGATCGGTCGTTTCGGTTATCCCATGCGATAATTTGGATCATGGGATCGAAATAGCCAATGACACGATCTACGGGCTTTCGGCAGCCGTTTACACCAGAGACGTTAACAAGGCTTTCAGGGCCATCCGCGATGTTTATACCGGCATTTTCTACGTTAACGCCTCGACTATCGGCGCCGAGGTGCATCTTCCATTCGGCGGCACTAACCATACCGGCAACGGTCATCGTGAAGCGGGCGTGGCGGCGCTCGATGTCTTCTCCGAATGGCGCTCTATCTATATAGATTTTTCGGGCAAGCTGCAGAAGGCCCAGATCGACGATTTCGATAATTGATTCGATGTCGAATGAGATTTTAAGGCACCGGATAGATCATCCGGTGCCTTTTTTCGATTTCTGATTCAGTGGTATATGACGCTTATAACGATCGATATCAAAAGAAGTTAAAGGGCAGGAAAGATATTGACATTACCGCTTTTTGCCACCATATTAGCTGCATGCGTTACTGGTCTAAAAAGCTTTACGACCATTGATTTCCCCGTTTGTCGGGTTGTTACGACAGCTTTTAAGGGTAGTATTCAAGCTTGTATAATGATCGGGAGAGTACAAAGGGTTTGATAAATTGAGGACTTATGAATACGAAGAAAGTAATCATCATGGGCGCGGCGGGAAGAGATTTTCACAATTTCAATCTTCTCTTCCGAGATAATGAAGCTTATGAAGTAGTTGCCTTCACCGCCACTCAGATTCCCGATATCGATGGTAGAAAATATCCCGCTAAACTTGCCGGGAAGCTATATCCAGATGGTATTTCGATCCATCCGGAATCACAGCTTGCGATCCTTATCGCCAGGCATAAAATAGACGAAGTAGTATTTTCATATTCCGATGTCAGCTATAACCATGTCATGTCCAGGGCCGCTATTGTCACCGCCTGCGGCGCTGATTTTAAGCTTGTCGGGGGATTCCCGACCATGCTGAAATCCAAAAAGCCGGTTATAGCTGTCTGCGCGGTCAGAACCGGTTCGGGGAAATCTCAAAGCACTCGCAGAGTTTGCGAGATCCTCAATGAAATGAATCTGAAGACAACCGTGGTCCGTCATCCCATGCCTTACGGAGATCTGACGAAACAGATCTGCCAGCGCTACGCAAAGCTGGAGGATCTGGATAAGCATAAATGCACAATCGAGGAGCGTGAGGAATACGAGCCGCATATTGCCAGAGGCCAGGTCGTTTACGCCGGTATCGATTACGAAGTCATTCTCAAAAGCGCCGAGGCTGAAGCCGATGTTATCGTATGGGATGGAGGCAATAACGACCTTCCGTATTTCATGCCCGATGTACATATCACGGTAGTCGATCCTCACAGGGCTGGCCATGAAATATCGTATTATCCCGGCGAGACGAATCTCTTGTTATCCGATGTCGTCATCATAAATAAGATCGATACCGCTTCCCTTGAGGGTGTTGAGGCAGTGCGAGAATCTGTCCGGCGACTGAATCCCAGGGCGACTATAATCGAAGCAGCCTCGCCGATATCAGTTGAGGATCACGATCTGATCAGGGGCAGGCGGGTGCTGGTGGTGGAGGATGGCCCGACGTTGACCCATGGCGAGATGGCCTTTGGCGCTGGAATCGTGGCCGCCCGAAAATTCGGTGCGGCTGAGATTGTCGATCCTCGTCCTTATACGGTGGGCTCGATAACCGCCGCCTATGAGAAATATCCTGAAATCGGGAATTTGTTGCCTGCCATGGGCTATGGTGCAAAACAGATAAAAGATCTGGAAACCACCATAAATCGTGTCAAGTGCGATACGGTTATTGTCGCCACACCTATCGACCTGGGCCGGATTATCAAAATCAACAAACCGTCAGTGCGGGTTCGTTACGAATTGCAGGAGATAGGGAAACCGAACCTTGGCGACGTGCTGAGGGAGTTTTTTGAAGAACCGGGTAAAAAGAAAACAAGAAAGCGGAAATCCCGCTGAACGGGTCGTCGTCGCGGCCGATTTCATGAAGCTAAGATATGATTGACAATAGATCAAGCGAGAACAAAAATGTGAAAAAAGCTGTGGTCGCCCTGGGCGGCAACGCTATATCTAACCGCGATCGGGAGGATACGATTCCTCTTCAGTTCGAGAACACCTATGCCAGTCTGGGCTCCATCGTGGAGTTGATCAAAGGCGGCTATCAACTGGCGATAACTCACGGCAACGGCCCTCAGGTGGGAAACGCCCTTTTACGTGTAGAACTGGCTAAGGGAAAAGCACCCATATTACCTCTATATATCTGTGTGGCCGATCTCCAGGGCGGCATGGGTTATATGATCGCCCAGTGTCTCCAGAACCGCCTGAAAAAGGAGGGGATCGGTCGCGATGTAGTGACTATGGTATCCCAGGTGCTGGTCGATGAGAACGATCCGGCTTTTGAAAACCCCACCAAGTTTGTAGGCCAGTTTTATGATAAGAAGACGGCGGAAATACTGCATAAAGAGATGGGCTGGAAGATGACGCCGTTTCCCGGCGATAAGAGGTGGCGCCGGGTTGTGCCATCCCCCAGACCTCTTAAGTTAATCGAGCGGGAGACGATCAATAGGCTTCTGGATAATAATAACATTGTCGTTGCGGCGGGCGGTGGTGGTATTCCGGTTGTCTGCAGAGATGAAAAGCTTTTCGGAGTCGACGCCGTTATTGATAAAGATCTGGCGGCGGCGGTGATGGCCAGAGATATCGGCGCACAGCTTTTCATTATTTTCACCGATATCGAAAAAGTGGCCATAAATTTCGGCAAACCCGATCAAAAGGATCTTGACGAAGTCACCCTGGCTGAGATAAAAGCATATCATGATGAGGGGCATTTCCCGGCCGGTTCCATGGGGCCGAAGATAGAGGCGGCCATTGACTTTTTGGAAAACGGCGGTGGGAAGGTTATAATCAGCTCCATTACGAGGGGTTACGAGACGGTAGTAGGCAAAGCCGGCACCAGGATATTGCCGTAGTTTGTTGACAGTCGCCCGTCAAAAGAACAACCGCAAAATAATAAAGAAATGAAATATGCCCTGTCCCCTGATCTTGCCGAGAGCATTTTAGAAGCCGGCAAGCTTTATGAAGTCGGCGGATCGGTCCGCGATTCTTTTATTAATCCCGATGTCGAATCCAAAGATCGCGATTACCTGATCACCGGTATTCCCGTTGATGATCTGATAACCATTCTGCGGCCGTTCGGACGGGTGGATGTGGTGGGCAAGTCGTTCGGAGTCATCAAATTCACTCCAAAAAGGTTAGATTCCACATTCGATATTGCCATCCCCAGAATCGAAAAATCGACCGGCATTGCGCACCGGGATTTCGAAGTTGCCTACGATCCAAACCTTTCCGTGGAGGTTGATCTCAAGCGCCGTGATTTCACTATCAACGCCATGGCCAGGGAAATTCCTTCGGGGAAGATAATCGATCCCTACGGCGGAAAGCAGGATATCGAGAAAAATACTATTCGAATCGTGTTCCCGGAAGCGATCGAAGAAGACCCGCTGAGAATTCTCAGGGGCGCACAGTTTGCCGCACGTTTCGAGTTCCAGATCGAAACCGATACGTTACAGATTATGAAAGAAAATGCCTTACTTTTAGGATCTGTATCTCCCGAGCGGATCGCCGAGGAGATCAACAAAATGCTTCTGAAAGCGGATAAACCCTCAATCGGATTCCGCTATTTGCTTGAAATCGGCGCGCTGGAATTGATATTTCCCGAGTTGATCGAATGCGTCGGGGTCGACCAACCCGGCGGTTACCATAAGTGGGATGTTTTCGACCATACAATGGTCTGTATCGATAACGCGCCCGGGGGATTGGTCGTCCGTCTGGCGGCTTTGTTTCATGATGTTGGCAAGCCTCAAACCAGGGAATTGGTCAAAGACGGAGCTACATTTTATGGGCATGACAGGCTCTCAACGAAGATGACAGCCGAGGCCCTCAAGAGGTTACGATACTCCAATGAGATAATCGAACAGGTCTCGAAGCTGGTTTCCAGGCATATGTTTAGCGATAGGGCCGGGGAGAAGGGTGTCAGACGGCTGATTAAGGCCGTCGGAACGGAGTTGATATATGACCTTCTTGATTTACGAAGGGCCGATATCGTTGCCCAGGGTAAGGGGCAGGATCCATCGGAAATGGATGAATTTGAGGCCAGAGTCACTGAAGAAATCGAGAAAGAATCCCCATTCGGCCTTAAAGATCTTGCTGTCAATGGAGATGACATAAAATCCGAATTCGGCTTGACGGAGGGGCCTCTGGTCGGTCAAGTTTTGAATGACCTGTTGGAGATGGTTCTGGATGATCCTTCAGCTAATGCGCGCGAGAGGCTATTTTTCCGGGCTAAAGAGTTTTTGGATCAAAAGCGATCTTGACATTTGAGAAAAATTTCACTTATTAAGCGGATAAAAAATGAGGTGTAAATGCCTTAATTGGGCTGGAGAAAGAACGGAGAACAGAGTATGAAAATACACGAATACCAGGCGAAAGAGATATTTTCAAGATTCGATATACCGATTCCAAAGGGCGAGGTTACATCATCTCCCGATGAGGCCAGGCAGATCGCCGTGCGGTATGAGAAACCGGTCATGGTGAAAGCCCAGGTGCATGTGGGTGGCCGGGGAAAGGCCGGCGGGATCAAATACTGTGCTGATCCCGATGAAGCGTATTTCGCATCCGAAGAGATTCTCGGGATGGAGATAAAGGGTTTGCCGGTAAAGAAGGTTCTGGTAACCGATGCCCTTGATATTGTTAACGAAGCCTATGTGGGCGTCGTCCTGGATCGGGTAAGCAAAAAGCCGGTCATCATGGTTTCACCGGCGGGAGGCATTGATATCGAAGAAGTGGCCAGGGAGACGCCAGAGAAGATTTTGAAATTCGAGGTGGACCCGATTATGGGCCTGCGTGCGTTCGAGGCGACCAGATTGGCGATGTTCGTTTATGAAGACTTCAAGCTGGTTCGTCAATATTCGGTTATTATCAGGGAACTCTACCGTCTTTTTATTCAATGCGATGCATCGCTGGCCGAAATCAATCCGCTTATCGTTACAAAAGATGGTCAGTTGATAGCGCTGGATGCCAAAATCAATCTCGATGATAGCGGCCTTTTCCGTCACGCCGATCTGGAGGCGATGAGAGATCCGGACGCCGAGGAGCCGGAGGAGGCGGATGCCAGAAAGGCGGATCTTTCCTATGTTAAGCTCGACGGCAACATAGGATGCTGTGTCAACGGCGCCGGGCTGGCCATGGCCACCATGGACCTGGTCAAGCATTTCGGCGGGACGCCCGCGAACTTCCTCGATATAGGCGGATCATCATCGCCGGAGAAGGTAATCGTGGCCATGAAGATCATCCTTAGCGACCCGAACGTGAAAGTCATTCTCTTTAACATCTTCGGGGGAATCACTCGTTGCGACGATGTCGCCAATGGGATAGTCGAGGCCGTGGGACGCATGAAGCCCGGGATTCCGATTGTGGTCCGGCTAACCGGCACCAACGAGGATCTCGCCCGCAAGATTCTTAAGGGGGTCGGCCTGGAGGCGACTTCCTCCATGGAGGATGCGGTCAAAATGGCATTGGAAAAGGCGGCGTAGGAATCTGGATAGAGTAGGTTAGACGAGGAAATAAAATGGCAATATTCGTTGATAAAAAAACCAGACTGATCGTCCAGGGCATTACCGGGCGCGATGGTTCCTTTCATACCAAGCAAATGCTTGATTATGGCACGAAGGTTGTTGGCGGAGTAACTCCCGGCAAGGGCGGCACAAAGGCTCACGGGGTTCCCGTCTTTGATAGCATGGCGGAGGCAGTCGCGAAGACCAGAGCCAACGCCTCGGTGATCTACGTTCCGCCGCAATTTGCGGTCGATGCTATCTATGAGGCAGCCGAGGCCGGGGTCAGCCTTATAGTCTGTATCACGGAGGGTTTGCCGGCTAACGACATGCTTACTATTTATCATTTCCTGAAATCGAAGGGGGTCAGGTTGATCGGCCCGAACTGCCCCGGCATTATCTCTCCGGGATTGAGTAAGGTTGGCATCATGCCGGGCCAGATACACAAAAAAGGCGGTATCGGCGTGGTCTCCCGCTCCGGCACGTTGACTTATGAGGTGGTTTATCATTTGACAGTGGCCGGTCTGGGGCAGTCGACCTGTATCGGAATCGGTGGTGATCCGGTGATCGGCACGAATTTTATCGACTGTCTGGAGGCGTTCGAAGCCGATTCGGGCACAAAGGCCGTTGTGATGATTGGAGAGATCGGCGGCTCCGATGAGGAAATGGCGGCCGAATTCATCAAAAAGAAAATGAAAAAGCCGGTTGTGGGGTTCATTGCCGGGCGCACCGCCCCCCCGGGGAAAAGGATGGGGCACGCCGGCGCTATCATCTCCGGCTCATCCGGATTGGCGGCCGATAAGATTGCAGCTTTAAACAGCGTCGGCGTTCCGGTAGCGGATATTCCGTCGCAGGTGCCGATATTAATTAATGAACTTCTCGCACCGAAAAAGCGTAAGACGGCGAAAAAAGCCGCCAAGAAAACATCCAGGAAAGCGGCTAAGGCTGCTCTGAGGAAAACGGTTGCCAGGAAGAAAGCCGGCGGAAAGACGGTGAAGACTAAATCTAAAAGAAAGATACGGAGGACACCGAAATCCAGGAAAAGATGAAGATGGCGATGGTCGAGGAAACCAAGAAGAAGAAATGGAAGAAACGCACCGACCCGGTGGTGATATACAAGAAATGGTGCAAGGCCTGCAATATCTGCATTGAAATGTGCCCGAAAAATGTATTCGATACCGATCCCGATGGATATCCGATTGTAGCCCGAGGCATGGATTGCACCCAGTGTTCGATTTGCTGGCTGCATTGCCCCGAATTTGCAATAACATCGAATGAAAAATAGTGCCGGAGGAGCTTTGAGTTGAGTACAATGGTAGCCGCATTGAGAAAACGACAAATCTACAAGGCCAACACGCCTCTTCTGATGCAGGGGAATGAAGCCTGCAGCTGGGGCGCGCTGGCAGCGGGGTGCCGTTTTTTCGCCGGGTATCCTATTACGCCATCGACGGAGATAGCCGAGATCTTAGCTCGCAATTTACCGAAGGTCGGAGGGCATTTTATTCAGATGGAGGACGAAATAGCCTCCATAGCCGCTGTTATCGGAGCCTCAGTTGCCGGAGCCAAGGCCATGACCGCAACCTCCGGTCCCGGCTTTTCACTGATGCAGGAAAACCTCGGGTATGCATACATGGCCGAGGTGCCGTGTGTGATAGTCGATGTTCAGCGCGGCGGCCCATCGACGGGCCTGCCCACCAAGGTCTCGCAGGGCGATACAATGCAGGCCAAATGGGGAACGCATGGGGATTATTATCCCATAGTCTTAGCGCCGTCATCGGTGAAAGAATGTTTCGATTTAACTGTCAGAGCATTCAATCTGTCCGAGCAATACAGGAGCCCCGTCGTGGTTCTATCCGATGAGGTTCTCGGGCATATGAGGGAAGTGGTGAGTTTGCCGGCCCCGGAGGAGCTGGAGATAAAAAATCGCGCCAGGCCGGTAGAGCCGCCGGAATGGTACAAGCATTTCGAGATTACTCCCGATTATCGTTCGCCTATGGCATCATTCGGCGAGGGATACAGATTTCATCTGACCGGCCTGACACATGACGAATATGGATTTCCCACCGCCGATCCGGGTGAGATCCACAGGAAGCTTGAAAAGCTCAAACTGAAAACGCAACGTCATACCCGCGAAATATGCCAGGTCCGGTCGGAACTCATGGAGGATGCGCATATCCTATTATTTGCTTATGGATCAACCGCCAGAGCGGCCAGACAGGCGATCAGAATCGCCCGCAAAAAGAGGTTCAAAGTCGGGATGATTCAGCCGCTTACCCTATGGCCTTTCCCTGATGAGGCAATCCTCAAGGTTCTGGAGAAAGTTGATCTGGTCGTCGTGCCTGAATTAAATCAGGGTCAGATAATCGGGGAAATAAGAAGATTAAACCAGCGTCATCTGAAGATCGTTGGCTTAAACAGGTTCGATGGCGAACTGATCACGCCGCAGCAGATCGTCGACAAGATAAAGGAGGAGCGGCTTTAGTGGAACAAAAATCGAACGTTACCCATAAGTATCTAAGACACCGTAAGAAATTTCCCAACGTCTGGTGCGCCGGCTGCGGAATCGGGATCGCCATGGGAGCCATGATCAGAGCCATCGATAGCATCGGGTTGGAAAAAGACGACGTGGCCATAGTTTCGGGAATCGGCTGCACGGCGCGGATTCCGGTTTATCTCGATTTCAATACCCTTCATACCACCCACGGCAGACCCCTGGCTTTTGCCACCGGCGTGAAACTGGCCAATCCCAATTTGAAAGTGATAGTTATATCCGGCGACGGCGACCTTCTGGCCATCGGGGGAAATCATTTCATCCATACGGCGCGCCGGAATATGGATATAACCTGTATCCTTGTGAACAACTATATATACGGCATGACAGGCGGCCAGTATTCACCGACCACCCCTTATCTGAAGATGGGAACAACGGCTCCGTATGGGGTGGTCGAGCAGGCTTTCGATCCGGTTTCACTGGCCAAATCGGCCGGCGCAACCTTTATAGCTCGCGGGACAGTCTATCATGCATCCCAGCTCGCCCGGCTGATCACCCAGGCGCTGGGCAGGAAGGGGTTTTCGCTGGTCGAGGTGATCTCGAATTGCCATACGCAATATGGAAGGCTTAATCGTGAGGGTAGCGCTGTCAAGATGATAATGTGGCAGAAGGAGAATGCGGTGCCTGTCACGGCGGCATCGAAGATGACCCCGGAACAACTTGAGGGGAAATTCATTACCGGCGTACTCCATGAACAGGAGAGGCCGGGATATGTGGATGAATACCAGAAAATAATCGATCGTTTCAAGGTGATGGAAGAAGAAGTAGATGCAGAGAGGTTGGTCAAGGAAACCGGGCCGGGCGATAAGGATTAGGATGACCCGGTATGCGGATTTGTTTTCTCATTCATTAGCGTCGGATGAAACGGTTTGAGGAAGTCTTACGCAATGTTCTTTGGGCTGGATCAAAGAAATTGGATAATGATTTTTTAACGAGGGAATTTCGACGGGGCAGAGGGGTATAACAATTATGAAGCGATTGTTGGTGAATTGATGAGAGATAAGATTGACACGAGCCGGTATGAAATCAGGCTCTCGGGCTCAGGCGGTCAGGGCCTCGTTCTGGCGGGCGTCATACTGGCGGAGGCGCTGGGAGTATACGAGGGGAGAAACGTTTCGCAGACTCAGTCCTACGGACCGGAGGCCAGAGGAGGGGCCTCCAGATCGGATGTCATAATCTCCGAGGGAGAAATATACTATCCTAAAGCCACCGAGCTTGATATTCTTCTGTGCCTGACGCAGGAATCGTGTGATGAGTATTGTCGCTTTTTGAAGGAAGATGGGATACTCATTGTTGATTCGGACAAAGTTCGCCAGATTCCCATTAACAAGGCCTACGCCCTGCCTTTCATAAGAATCGCAAGGGAGAAGGTCGGCACGCCGGTGGTGGCTAATGTTGTTTCCATAGCGGCGATTGCAGAGATCTCCGGTATCTGCTCGCGTGAATCGCTGGAAAAGGCCGTCCTCGGTCGGGCGCCGAAAGGCACCGAGGATAAGAATAAACTGGCCTGTCAGATCGGTTTCGAGACCGGGTACAATGCCAAGAGAGAAAGACATGGCTGACAGGACGCTTTTGATTATCAAACCGGATGCGGTCAAGAGGAATCTGATCGGCCAGATCATTGAGCGGCTGGAAAGGGCGAGGTTCGAAATTGTTACCATGAAAATGGTTCATCTTTCGTATGAGGAAGCCAGAAGGTTTTATGCGGTTCACGAGGGGCGTCCTTTTCTCGATGAGCTCTGTAAATTTATGTCATCCGGGCCTATAGTTCCGATGGTCATAGAATGCAGCGGCGATACGGTTTCCGGCGTTCGGGCATTGGTCGGCGCTACCGATCCCTCTAAAGCCGCTCCGGGCACTGTTCGTCACGATCTCGCCATGAGCCTTACCAAAAACTCGGTTCATGCCTCCGATGGCAAAGAAACGGCGAAAACCGAGATTGAGTTCTTCTTCTCCTGACCGTTTGGCATAATGGAGATACAGGTTCCATATGATGGTAAATCGGTGAAAGTGGAATTTCCCGACGACACCGCGGTCCTGGGCGAAATCTATCGAAAACCTTTACACGAGAAATCAATCGAGAAAAAAGTCATAGCCGCTCTGGATAAATATCTGGACATTTTCGAGGGGAAGAGAATATCGGTGATCGTTAACGACGCCACACGACGCATCCCCACTTCCAGAATCCTGGAGATTCTCTTAAAGCAGGTTCCCCCGGAGCGCTTGGAAATCTTGATCGCCACCGGGAGTCATCGGGCACCGACCGACGAGGAGATCGATCGTATTATGGGTCATGCGCGCAGCTTTTTCGAGGGGCGGATTTTTATTCATGACTGTTATGATGGTAAGTCGATGATCGAATTGGGGCGCACAAGCCGTGGGACTCGTATCATTGTCAGCGAAAAACTTGCCGGGGCCGAGGCCATAATCTGTATAAACTCCGTGGAGTCACATTTCTTTGCTGGATTCACAGGCGGGCGGAAATCGCTCGTTCCGGGAATGGCGGCCTTTGAGACGATAGTCGCCAACCATAGCCATGCGAAATCAGAGTCTGCAAAAAGCTTAAATCTTGAGAATAATCCGGTCCACCTTGATCTGGAGGAGGCCGCGGCAATCGTGGCCCAGATGCCGATTTTTTCGATTCAACTGGTTCTTTCCCGAGAAGGGGACATCATAGATCTATGTTGCGGGGATTTAGGCGAGAGTTTCGCGGGAGCGGCCGGGAAGGCCGGGCAAGCGTATCAGATATCTATTGATAAGTATTATGATATCGTTTTTGCAATAGGTGAACCCCCGCTTGATGATAATCTTTATCAACTTCAGAAGGGGCAGGAGCATGGGGCAGAGGCTGTGGCCGACGGCGGAATTCTGATTGTGGTCGGCGCCTGCCGGGAGGGGATAGGATCTCCGTATTTCGCGAAGCTGGCCGAAGATTACCCGACGCCGCGGTCGGCGCTTTCTAAGAAAGCGCTGAAGGATAACCGTTTCGGAATTCATAAACTGATCAAGAGCGCCAGGCGGCTGGAGAAAATAAAAATATGGTATGTTACGAATTTGGATGACAACGTTATAAGAAAATTATATTTTGAACCGAAGCAATCGCCGCAGGTTGCCTTGAGAGATGCCCTTGAAAGCTTCGGCGGTTCGGCGAAAGTCGCGATTTTGAAAGATGCGTGTTTTTTGGTACCGGTTAGAATTTGATGGAAAAGGAGGAACGTGATGAGAAAAAAGGTAACGATAATCGGAGCGGGGCATGTCGGTGAATGCACCGCAATGTATCTCGCGGAGAAGAATATTTGCGATATAACTCTGATTGACGTCATTGAAGATATGCCGAAGGGGAAGGGGCTTGATCTTTGCCAGGCTGGCCCGATTCGCAACTACGAGACAGTTATAACCGGCTCCAACGATTTCGCCGATATGAAGGGGTCGGATATGGTTATTCATACCGCCGGCGTACCGCGAAAGCCGGGCATGTCCCGCGAGGACCTGATCAATACAAATGCTGACATCATAGGTTCGGTCTCTGAAAAAATAAAAGACCTCTGTCCCAAAGCGATCGTTTTAATGGTAGCCAATCCCCTCGATATCATGACCTATCATTGCTGGAAAAAAACCGGCTTTGAGAGCAGTAGAGTCTTCGGACAGGCAGGGATTTTAGATTCCATTCGCTTCCGCACCTTTGTCGCCTGGGAGCTGGGCATTTCCGTTACCGACGTTCAGGCTATGGTTCTCGGTGGGCATGGCGATACCATGGTTCCGCTTCCTCGATATACGACTGTTGGCGGGATACCGATAACTGAGCTTATCTCTAAGGACAAGATTCAGGCGATCTCGGACCGCACCCGGGTTGGCGGTGGGGAGATCGTCAAGCTTCTCAAGACCGGTTCGGCATATTATGCTCCGGCGGCGGCAACCGTTGAAATGATCGATTCTGTCTTGAGGGACCGTAAGCGGGTGGCGCCGTGCTCTGTTTTTCTCACCGGCCAATACGGCATAAAAGATCTATACATCGGAGTCCCGGCCCTGCTTGGCGCCAACGGTGTCGAGAAGATATTCGAGTTGAAACTCGATGATGACGAGCTGAAATCGTTGCAACATTCTGCCGAGACATATAAGGAAACCCTATCGATTCTGGGATATTAGAAGGCCGAATAAAGACGGGGGAAACCTTACCGATGGGTCGGGCCGGATTGATCGGTCTTTTGGATTTATAGAGGAGGCAGCAATGGGCAAAACCCTTGCAGAAAAGATATTGGGCGCACATGCCGGGCATGATGTCTCTGCCGGCGAGATTACCATAGCCAATGTCGATCTCTGCCTTTTGCAGGACGGCACCGGGCCTCTGGCTATTCGTCAACTGGAGAAGCTGGGAGTAGAGAAGCTTGCGGACCCGGAGAGGGTGGTATTCTTCCTGGATCATTCGGCGCCATCGTCGCGCAAGGAGCTTTCCAACGACCACAAATTCATCAGAGAGTTTGCCAGGAAGATGGGTGCGCATGTTTCGGAAGTCGGCAAAGGGATCTGTCATGTCGTGATAAACGAGAGGTATGTCAATCCCGGCGAGGTTATGATTGGCGCCGACAGCCATACCTGCACCGGCGGGGCTCTGGGATGCTTCGCGACCGGCATGGGCTCCACTGATGTCGGCATCGGGATGGCTTTCGGGAAGACCTGGTTCAGGGTTCCTGAGACGATTAAAATCTATGTCACGGGAGAATTTCCGCTGGGCGTATTCCCGAAGGATCTGATTCTGCATCTCATCGGCCTCATAGGCGCTGATGGAGCCACCTATATGGCGCTTGAATTCTGCGGCCCCACGATCGACAGCATGGATATGTCGGGACGATTCACTCTGTCCAACATGGCAGTGGAGGCGGGAGCCAAGGTCGGTCTTATCGCTTCCGATGAGACTACCCATCGATACCTTGAAGAGATGGGACGCGGCGATAGGTGGGTTCCATTGACGGCCGATGATGATGCTCAGTACCAACGGGTCATTGAGATCGATGTCTCCAGGCTGGTTCCCACGGTAAGCTACCCGCACACGGTCGATAATACGCATACGATCGACGAAGCGGCGGGAATCAGGATCGATCAGGTCTTTCTCGGCACCTGCACCAACTCCCGGATCGAGGACTGGGAGATCGTTGCCAGAATGGTCAGAGGCAAAAAGCTTGCTTCAAACATCAGATTCGTGGCCATACCGGGATCTGAGGATGTCCTGAAGGAAGCCATGGCCAGAGGATATTACCAGACTCTGATAGAATTCGGGGCGGTAATGATTGCGCCCGGATGCGGGCCGTGTGTCGGAATACATGGAGGCATACTCGCTGATGGAGAAGTTTGTCTGGCAACCCAGAATAGGAATTTCCAGGGCCGGATGGGAAACCCGAATTCAGAGATCTATCTCGGATCACCGGCCGCAATTGCAGCGTCTGCCATTGAGGGCGTTATCGCCGATCCCAGAAAGTATGCCAGAGAGCTAAAATTCTTAGGCAGACCGCAGGTGATTGACACTGAGGCTCTCAAGGCCGTCGCGCACTCGGCACAGAAAACAATCGAACGCGTGGCCAGCGATACAGCAGCGGTTGTCGGGCCAAAAGCCAAGGAGGCATCTGAAAAGGTCGAGCGCATGGCCAAGAAAGCGATGGCGGAATACGGACCGAAAGCTCGTAAGGCGGCCATGGATTTCGAAAAGACTTTAACAAGGCTGGCCTCCGACGCCGCCAGGGCTGTGAAGGAAGCATTGAGATCGAAACCTGCCGCAAAGGAAAGCGAGACCACAACCAAGAGGAAAGCAGCAGGGAAAGCCGTTAAGAAAACGGCCAAGAAAACTGCAAAAAAATCAGCTAAAAAGGCCGTTAAGAAGTCCGTCAAAAGGACTCCCGCCGGAAAAGCGGTCAAAAGGGCCGCCAGGAAGGGCAGGAGGTGATTGAATTGTTGAAAGGAAAGGCCTGGAAATTCGGAGATGATATATCCACGGATCATATTGCGCCGGGACGGTATTTTCATCTCCGCTCGAACCTGCCGGAGCTGGCAAAGCATGTTCTGGAGGATGCCGACACCGAATTTGCGTCGAAAATGTCGCCGGGCGATTTCGTGGTCGGCGGGAAAAACTTCGGCCTGGGATCATCAAGGGAACATGCGCCTACGATTATAAAGCTTTCCGGTGTGTCAGCAGTTCTGGCCAAATCTTTTGCCAGGATTTTCTTCCGAAACTCCATAAACGTGGGTTTGCCGGTTTTAATGTGCGATACCGATAAGATTAACGCCGGCGACGAGCTTGAAGTCGATCTGGAGGCTGGCGTAATAAAGGATCTTGCCAATGGGGAAGAATTAGATTTCAAACCTCTTCCGCCTACGATGATTAAGATCCTCAATGATGGTGGGCTTTTGTCACATATACAGAAGCACGGAGATTTCAAACTGGATTAAAACCCTTTGATCGGGGGTAGCTATGGCCCGTAATTTTTCCGGAATTTTGTGGGGGATTTTGTTTATACTGGTCGGGACTTTGATGCTTCTGGACCGACTGCATATCATTTATTTCAATCTGGGCGATTTTTTGAGCACCTGGTGGCCGCTGGCGCTGGTAGTAATCGGGGTCGGCATGATTCTCAACCATTCCTCCCGGGATCGCAAGCGTAAGGAGATTTAATTGGTCTGGAAAATGAAGCTTAACAGCCGAAAGCTTATTGGCTGGATTATCCTCATAATAGGCCTGCTGTTTCTGCTGGAGAACATTCTACGTGAATTCAATGCCTGGCGTTTCATTGGCAATCTCTGGCCCCTGATACTGATATTCATCGGCTTATACATCATCGTCAACCGGTGGAGGTTCAGCCATAAAGCGTCGGGAGCGGACTGGGAAACCCGGAGTAGATTTGTCGGTGAACTGAAAACGAGCTATAGCGGACATGAGATCGGCGATGTAAGCGTTTCGCTATTTATCGGCGAACTCTCCATAGATCTGGCAGGCGTCAGGCTTTTAACCGGCGAGAATCGTTTGAATGCCTCGTTCGGTATTGGCGGGGCGACCATATATGTTCCCACCGGTTTCCCCCTGCGGGTCACGGCGCAGGCTTTTGCAGGGGAATTAAAATATGATCGCCATAAGAGCGGCGGTATTTTCCCGAAACTGGAACAGATTGACGATGACTATCAATCATCCGAAAAAAAGCTCCATATTAACGTCGACGGTTTCGTCGGGGAATTGACGATTCAAAAAATACGTGCCAATGATGATAGTGGTGGATAGAATATTAGAGGAGGAGACTGGTGAAGTTTAAGTTGATCGAGCCCCCGAAAGAGGGGAAACCGATTACGATCGTGAACAACAAGTTAAAAATTCCCGCCTACCCCATAATACCGGTGATCGAGGGCGATGGTATCGGCCGCGATATTATGAAAGCGACGCGGCGGGTAGTCGATGCCGCCGTTGAGAAAACCTATGGAGGCAAAAAGAGGATTGTCTGGTTCGATATCTACGCCGGAGAAGCGGCCCAGGAGCGCTACGGCGAAGTCCTTCCGAAAGATACTTTCGACGCCATAAAGCACTATATTGTTGCTTTAAAGGGCCCGCTAACCACCCCGGTCGGCGGAGGATACCGTTCCCTCAACGTAACCTTACGGCAAAGGCTTGTTCTCTATGCCTGTGTTCGGCCGGTGCGCTATTTCTCCGGAGTGCCTTCGCCCGTAACGCATCCTGAAAAGATGGATGTGGTGATTTTCAGGGAGAATACCGAGGACGTTTATGCCGGAATCGAATGGCCCAAGGGGAGCAAAGAGGCTAAAGCGATTATCGATTTTTTAATGAAGAAGATGAAAGTCAAAGTGCGCAGCGATTCAGGAATCGGGATCAAACCGATCTCAGTGACGGGTACTCAAAGACTGGTGCGCAAGGCGATACAATATGCAATAGACAATAACCGAACCTCGGTGACCCTCGTTCATAAGGGCAATATCATGAAATACACCGAGGGCGCTTTCCGCGATTGGGGCTACCAGATTGCGAAAAAGGCATTTCCCACGAAAACCATCACCGAGGATGAGCTCTGGAGCAAATACAAGGGCAAACAGCCCGAAGGAAAGATCCTTATTAAGGACCGGATCGCCGATTCGATGTTCCAGCAGGTCTTGACCCGCACCGACGAGTATGAGGTTTTGGCGACGCCCAATCTTAACGGTGATTATCTCTCCGATGCCTGTGCGGCGCAGGTCGGCGGGCTGGGAATGGCCCCCGGCGCCAACATCGGTGACTTCATCGGGCTGTTCGAGGCCACCCACGGTACAGCTCCGAAATATGCCGACAAAGACATGGTGAATCCCGGGTCGCTGATTCTTTCGGCCTGCATGATGCTGAAATACTTAGGCTGGAAAGAGGCTGCCAAAAGTATCGAAGACGCCATGCAAGAGACGATCATACAGAAAACGGTCACCTACGATCTGGAACGTCAGATGGAGGGAGCCACCAAGGTCTCGACATCGCAGTATGCGACCAATATGATTGCCAATCTGTAAGATAAGAAGCGATGCAAACTGAAAGGCCGGTGTGATGCCGGCCTTTTTTTGTATTATGGCAATGGGTGATGTCGGACGTTAATTCCGACGTTATTCGTGTGGTTTTGGTGGCAGGTCTCCCGAGATCTTGATATAAGTTTATTTTTCCCAATTTGTAGGCGGTCGGGTTGTCTGGCCGCAGGATGTCGGGGGACATATCCAAAGGACGCTTAGGCCCCCAATCGATATCTGTCTATGTTTGTGGGGGGACAGGCCCCCGCCCACAAAAAAACAAAGACGAATTGGGTGTGTGGCATGCTTTCCCGAAGGGTAAGCATGCTGAAAAAGCTAAAGAAACATGCTCACCCGCCTTCGGCGTGAGAGCATGCCACCCGCGGGTTATCAAACGGTGGCTATTGACCGGGGTAAATCAAAAAAAAGCATGCTTACCGGCTGGTACGGAAAGCATGCTCCCACCCATCAACCGAGAATTCGGCGTCTAATCAGCGCAATAACATCATTTTCTTGGTAATGGTTCCGGCAGAGGTGATTAATCTATAGAAATATATCCCCGATGGTAGCGTCCGGCCGGTCATCTCTTTGCCGTCCCAGCGGATCATGATGTTACCCGGCTGGACAGTAATATCATTCCATCGGTAGACTATCTGCCCGAGGATATTGGTGATTATGAATTCGACCCGGCCGGCCTCGGCCACGTTTATCTCGATTAATGTCTGATCGTTAAAAGGATTGGGGTAATTTTGCTTAAGCGAATAGCGGCCGGGCGAACCGGGAATGAATTCGACACCGGTGTTGTATTCATAGGAAATCAAGACCACCTGGGTATCGGCGCCGTTTGATCTTGTGCCCTGAAGCCCCGCCCAATATAACCTGACTTCACCGGTCCAGGGATCGGGCGCGGTCCAGATGAAATCCCCCGAATCGCTGTTGGCCGATGACCACCGAACTCCGTTGGTTTCGTTTGGCGTGTCATAGGTCTGGGTGCCGTCGCCGGCGGATATCAGGCCCGCAATGTCTGACCCGGTGCCGATTCTGACGGAGGCATTAAACTGATTTATGCTGCTTCCCGATGTATGACCGACTGAAATCGTATACTGCTGGCCCGGTTCGTATATTTCCGGGAAGCCGGTTACAGTTACCGTTGGCGTAAAGCTGAACTGATCGTGACATGAGCTTGTGCAGGTGCCATTGGAGCCGGGCGCTCCAGAATAACCGGTATAATTTGTGTGAGGGAAAGCCGTTATTGGTAGTGTAGTGGCTATCAACAATAAGATGGCCGTTCTCATGAAGCATCCTCCGGTCAAGCAAATTCACGACCGACCCGATTAAGGCCTCACTTCAGAATATCGGCTCCTACTTTCTATGCTTGATTCAAAATTACGTTGCCGAACCCTTCAATAGCTGCTAAAATTAATGCGGAAATTGAATTATTTAGAAACGGGAGATCTTATGCCGGCCAAAAAGAAAGCGAAGAAGCCCGCCAGGAAAAAGGCTGTAAAAAAGGCAGCGACGAAGAGAAAGGTCGCCAAGAAGAAGGCTGCGAAGAAAGTGGCGAAAAAGAAAACCGCAAAAAAAGTAGTGCCAAAGGAAAAGGCTAGAAAAAAAGGAATTCCGGAGAGGCCAAGACCGGAAAAGCCGGTTATAGCGGAACCGCCGCCCGTGGAGCCGGTTGTTGAAAAACCGCCGGAGAAGCCGAAGAAAGAGAAATTAGGGATCGACTGCGAGCATTGCGAAGGCACCGGCGTCTGCGCAGCCGGCGCTCCCTACGATAAGAGCCATGGTCAGATGTTCGGGGCCAAAATCAGAATGACGTCCTGTATCGACTGTCTTCTGGCCGCAGGCGAGCACAAGAACTCGAAGAAGCTGGTAAACTGCCGGATATGCGAGGGGGACGGGAAGGTGTGATGATAAAGTGGGCCGAGTTATGAGCAAAATATTCCGGTAAATCCGGAGGTCCTTTGATATACTCAAGGTGTCGGAACTAACTTCCAACACCACCGGAAACAGATCAATAAGCAGATTTCCCCAGTTCGGCAACGATTTGCATATTTGGTGATTGGTGCAGTGGCTACCGCTCTGGGTTAGCCATAGCAGAAACTGCTATCCTATTAAGACACAACATATTGAGATTTCAATTTGGTAAAAAAATTAAAGGCATACGGTTTGCTTTGATGGTTCTGCATGAGGCAAGAATCATCGTTATCAGGTCCATTGCAATGCTATTTTTTCGGCATATCTTTCAGCGGCGGCCTTGAGAGGGACGGGGGCATATTCGGCTTCGCCATCCCCGATCTGGGTATTGCCTTCAGGAGCAGATTCGCAGGAACGTTATTCCAATGCCAGTATGAAGGGCTTCTGGCTCTTCTAAAGTTTATTGAGGAGAACCGGGAAGCCTTTAAGGATCTGGAGATCGAGGCGTTCTCCGACAGCGCCATCGTAAATTACCAGATTAATCATCATAAATCTATCTCAAGCGATCTTAAAAAGTATTATAACGCGGCCATTCGTTATAGAGCTAAGATTCAGTATAAAGTTAGCTGGATACCCCGTCAGGAGAATGTTTCCATCACCGGTCTATTCGATATGCCTCCGGTGGCAGCGGATATCCGGATAGAATTTGATGAGAAAAAACTCAAAAGAGAAAAAGCAGAGAGTGATAGACATACCGACTTATAGGGGTGATATTTCCTTGACAATGCTCCTCATAGGGTATAACTTGAATTAAAGTTATGTGATCGATCCCGTGTAAGGATAAGAAGCTTCAAGGAAATCTGTGGAGGAAAAATGCGATTATTATCACCAGTGCTGGCCCTGACGATTCTATTAATTCCGATCAATATAGAAGCCTCGGAAAATCCCGCGATATGGGCCGGTCCCTATCAGTTATCGATGGATAAACAATATCCGACGATCGATACCAGGCTGAACATTTTGATTTCATCTCAGATGGATGGAAACCCTATTCCGGTCTGGGTATTTCTCACGGATAAGGGAATTTCCAGCGCAGGGGAGCTTAGTGAGAAATTGAGTTTGACTGAGAGGAATCTAACTCCAGCAGCCTATGAGCGGAGAATAAAAGCCCGTGGTGCGGATAATGCGGTCGATTTCCGCGATCTGTCCGTGAAAACCGCCTATATCGACCTGGTCCTCTCAACCGGCGCGCAATTGCGTCATACACTGAGATGGTTCAATGCCGTTACGGTCGAAGCTACGCCGTCGCAGATAGATGTTTTAGCAACCTTTCCTTTTGTAAGATATATCAAAGCGGTCGCATATTCGAGATCGGATGTGGATATCGAACTTTCCCCGATTCTGCCTGATATGACGCTGGTGTCGCTGGATTATGGGCCATCGCAGGGGCAGCTCGAACAGATCAACGTGATCGTGGCCCACGAGCTGGGATTCAAGGGGCAGGATGTAATAGTTTGCATGATGGATACCGGTTACCGTCAGGGGCACGAGGCTTTTCAAAATATTATCGACAGCGGGCGATTGATAGCCCAATACGATTTTATATATAATGATGATAATACAGATTTCGACGAGAATCAGGATTCCTGGGGTCAGGCTGACCATGGAACCCTGACATGGTCGGCGCTCGGTGGGGAATCGGAGGGAAACCTCTATGGGCCAGCCTACCTGGCGAGTTTCGTTCTTTCCAAAAGCGAGGACGTATCATCCGAGCATCACATAGAGGAAGATAACTGGGCCGCTGGCGCCGAGTGGGCGGATTCCATTGGCGCATCGGTGATATCCGCCTCCTTAGGATATCGGTATGGTTTTGATTCCCCGGACGATGACTATACTTACGAGGATATGGATGGAAACACCACAATCGTTACCATAGCAGCCGATCTGGCCGCCTATAACGGAATTGCGGTTGCGACGGCCCAGGGGAATAATGGATCGTTAGGGCCGGGCTCTCTTCTCGCTCCGGCTGATGGTGATTCTGTTATCGCCTGCGGAGCTGTCGATCCTAATGGCTACCTTGCCGGGTTTTCCGCTCTGGGCCCAACTTTTGACGGCCGAATAAAGCCGGAGGTCTGCGCGCAGGGTGTTTCTACTGTCTGTGCGGACCCTTACGATTATAATGGATATACGACTGCTGGCGGGACGTCGCTTTCAACGCCGCTTCTGGGTGGTGCCTGTGCCGTTCTCCTCTCAGCGCATCCCAACTGGACGCCCATGATGGTTCGAGAAGCCCTCATGATGACTGCCGACCGTTCCGATGATCCGGGCAACGAATACGGTTGGGGGATCGCCGACGTGGGTCGGGCCCTCTATTATCATCCCGAAGGTGATATGGTGTTTGATCATAGACCGGATGTTATGGTTCGCGCCGGGCAATCGATTCCCATTTCCGTTGCAATCTCCAGCGATACCACTATAACTGACGCCTATCTACATTACAGGATAGGCGATAGTGGAGATTTTACTCAGATCACCATGAATACATCTGACAACGTCGTTTTTTACGCGGAGATTCCGGGGCAGAGTGGCGGCGAGCTTCAGTATTATTTCGAGGCTACTGATGAGAACGGTTCATATGCTTTCGATCCGCTGGGCGGCTCCGTGCATCCATATTCATTTGATCTTGACGAATCGTACGTCGAGGATTCTTTCGAGGACGGCATTCAATTATGGAGGTCCGGCGGAACCAATGACAGATGGGGCTTGACGACGGAATACGCCGGAACCGGCAACCTGTGTATAACCGATTCTCCAACCACATACTACGACGATAACTCTGATAGCTGGCTGGAATCGACTTTCGGCCTTGATCTCACCGATGTCAGCGGCGCAGATATAACCTTCTACTACAGGGGGGTTCTGCAATCCGATCAGGATTTTCTTTACCTGGAGGCCTCAACCGATGGCGGGGTAGCCTGGAATCCATTCCCGGAAGCGATTACGGGATCGG
>CBEWDL010000031.1:0-24222 GCA_965555375.1 uncultured bacterium | reverse complement strand
TTCTGAGAAAAAAGTCGAGCTGGCGGTGGGCGAGGTTGCCGGCATGCTCAAATCCGGCAAATACAAAACGATTATGGTTGCCGGGCCGGTGGTGGTCCACACCGGGGGCACCGAGGCGCTGTGCTCGATAATAAGAGATGGATATATTCATGGCCTTCTTTCAGGCAATGCCCTGGCGGTGCACGATATAGAACAGGCCCTGTTCGGAACCTCGCTGGGGGTGGATACGAAAACCGGCAAACCGGTCGAGGAGGGGCATAAAAATCACATGAAGGCCATAAATGAGGTTTTCAAATACGGCGGCATAAAACAGATGATTGCAAAACGTGCGCTCAAAAGCGGGATCATGTATCAGCTCCATAAGTCGAATGTTCCCTATGTCCTGGCCGGGTCGCTTCGGGACGACGGCCCCTTGCCGGAGACGATCAACGACATGGTCGAGGCCCAGGCGGCTTACGCCAGGATTATTAAAGGGGCCGATATCGTCCTTATGCTTTCGACCATGCTTCATTCGATTGCCACCGGCAATATGCTGCCGTCGCGAGTTCGCACGATCTGTGTGGACATTAATCCGTCGGTAGTGACCAAGCTGGCCGATCGCGGTTCGGCCCAGGCGGTGGGCGTCGTCACCGATGTCGGGTTGTTTCTCAATCTTCTGGCCAGAAAGCTAAAGAAATAGCCATACCTCTGGCAATCTTCTCAAATTGTTTCATAATGTAATGCTCAACCATCGGCCCAGTGGTTGGGAATTGAGCAACCGCATAAAGTATCCCTGAGTATAGACTATCCTCATAAAGCAGAAGAGGTTATCGGGTAAATAGCCAATCGGCCTGAGACGATCGGACTCATAGGATCGTTATTAATAAATACTTGTATCGATCCTAAACATCTTAAGCAAAAACCCTCGTAATTCATTGCCTCCGGCTCATCATAATCGTTTGAATATCAAAGGGTTATAAATGTCGGGATTTGATGGTTCCGGGCATGCGATTTGCCTTTCTATCGGCTGGAACAACAAAAGGGAGGACATATGAGATTTCCGGTGAAATTATCGAGCCTAATTCTGGCAGTCCTGATAGGATCTTCAACTTACGCCGGCGATGGTGCAGGATCGTCGGCCATGGAATTCCTCAATATAGGTGTCAGCGCCAGGTCGGCGGCTACCGGCGGGGCTTTTTCGGCGGTTTCCGACGGTCCCATGTCGGCTTACTACAATCCGGCTGGTCTTTCGCGGGCGGATAATTTCCAGATTGCGGGCATGCACGCCGAGTGGTTCCAGGATCTGCGATACGAATATATCGGATTGGCTCTACCGGTGGGGAGAGCCGGCGGCCTCGGGCTATCATTCTCCTATTTGAACTTCGGCGATATCGAGGGGTATTCGGAGACAGACGTTCCTATCGGCAATATCAGCGCCTATGATATGGCGGTAACCCTTTCATACGGTCATAAGCTATCCGGCGACTTATCGATGGGGCTCGGTGTAAAAGCTATCGGCGAAAAGCTTGATAATGTAGATGCATTCGGTTTTGCCGGGGATATTGGTCTACAATATAGATTTGGGAATTATCTCGGTGGACTTTCCATAATGAATATCGGGCCGGATATCAAATACGAAACATCATCATCCCCGTTGCCGACCACGGTCAATACCGGGATCTCATATTTTCCGTCAGGCGGCAACCTGGCCTTGATGGCCGGTGCGGCGGTGCCGTTTTCCGGCGATGTTTCCTTCAGGGCAGGATTGGAATATACCTACCAGAATCTAATGGTATTGAGGAGCGGGTACGATTCTGAAAACAGCTTCGATAATAAAAGCGGCCTCTCATTCGGAGGCGGGCTGAATCTATCCTCCCATAGCCTCGACTATGCATACAATATCAACAGCTTGATGGGCGGTACACATCAGATTTCGTTTGTTTTCAGATTCGGGCAACCGAGGGTGATGGTAGCGTCGGTTTCATCTAACAAGATCGATTATGAAAATCAGCAAGATTTCATCGGGCCGGTAGAAATGCAGGTTGACGAATCGAAGCAGAAATACCAGATCTGCGCCGGACGCTATAATAATCAAGAGGCTGCGTTAAAACACATGGATACATTAAAGATGTTCGGATTCTCCCCCAGGCTGATTCAAGATGGGGACAACGAATTCCGGGTTGTATTAAAGGAAGTCAAGGGTAAGAAAAAAGCGGAAAAGACAAAATTGAAATATGAGAAAAAAGGCATCTCTTGCTTCGTTCAGGCATCGTAAGTAAGCCAACTTCCTCCTTTTGGGCGGTTCCCTTGCGCGTGGTCAAAGGGGCTTCTTTGACGGAAGCCCCTTTAGATTTATCATACCAAAATATCGATTTCACAAACTATGTTGATTTATCAGCGATCAGGTCGTTATCTCGATTTAGCATCGAGCCGTAAAGTGGTATAGTTCGATCCAAGTAACCCTATATATTTCAAATTATTCTTGACATCCGATACCGGGGCATATATTTTTATTACGGAGAGGCTGATATAATGGATTGTGAATAAAATCACATTCTAAGGCCGATCCGATAAGTGGATGTGTTTGGTGTATGGGTTTCGATGTGTGGTTATGCCCCCGCCTCGGCGGGGGCTCTATTATGATTAGTATTCTGTATTGGACACAGTTGTATGATCATTCTGAATCAGAAGACTGTCAATCGCCAGACCGATCCGTTGAAGTGTTTTTTCGGGGATATCCCGGTTAAAGCAATTCAAATAGACAAAATACTTATCTCTACAAAAAAACAATTCCCCATGAGAAATGAAGCTGGCGGTGCCCAGGTCCGCGAATTCGCTCAAGGTATCGGAATGCTTAGAATAGATCAAAAACGCCCCCTGAACTGACGAAAAAAGATATACGTCCACAGCCAGCGTCGTATCGTTTCGGACATATTCGGCGGTGGCAAGTTTTTCGAATCCGTATCTCATAGATTGTTCGGCGGCGCCGTCTATATACTGCCGCAGATTCTCGGCATCATAGGTTCTGATTTCCGAGCTTCTCTCAAAATCGCTCAGTTTCGTAACCAGCGCCTTTTCAGGTAAAGCTTGTTCCGGCTCTTTCTTTTTTTCTTTTGAGCAACAGAAAATCACTATCAACATCATCATAATAAATATTGCAGATTTATTCATTTCTTTTTCCTCAGAAGAAGCGACCTGTTGGGGTCGCGGGTTTCGCCGGCGGATGTAATATAAACTCCGGGCTTCCCTGTAACTGGACAGACGTATTCGCAGGCGCCGCAGCCGGTGCATTTCTCCGGATCGATATGAGGAAGCTTTATATTTCGTATTTCGCCATTTTGGTCCACCACCTCGGCCTCCTCCAGCCAGATGGCCTTAGGCGATGTCGGGCACCATTCCTCGCAGACTATGCATGTTATACCGAAAGCCCAGGGCAAGCATCGGCCCCTATCGAAAAACGCCGTCCCGATTTTTGTCGGCGGCGTCTCGGCATCTCCGATTTTGGTCTTAGTATCCAGTTTGGAGATGGCGCCTGTAGGGCAGATCTGGCCGCATAGCGTACAATAATGCTCGCAGTATCCTATCTGCGCCGTCAGCACCGGTGTGAATATGCCCTCCCAGCCGGTCTCCAGAAGAGCCGGCTGCAAGGCGTTGGTGGGGCAGATCTTCATGCACTGGCCGCATCTGATACAGCGCTTGAGAAAATCTTCCTCTATTAGAGATCCCGGGGGCCGAACAAAGGGATGTTCCCTGGCGAAACTCTCTCCGCTTCTGATGATGGGGAGAGCGGCCAGTCCGGCGATGCTTGCAATCACGGTCCGGCGCGTGGTTAGATCGGGTTTCGCCTTGTACAGTTTCATATTCGCCTGAAATCTGAACGAAAGGGCATTTTCAGGGCAGGCGGCCTTGCAATTCAGGCATAGATGGCATTCGGTTCTTCTGTGCGGGACGCTGCCATGCGGATCATCACCGCCCTGACAGTTCAACAGGCACAGGTTGCAGTCATTGCATTTCTCATTGTCTTTGTGCAAACCGAATATGGAATATCTGCTGAGGATTCCGAGAAGAGCGCCTAACGGGCAGAGACCGCGGCACCAGAAGCGGGTGAAAACTCGATTGGCGAGGAGTATCGAAAAGAATATTAAAGCCAGCCAGAAAATCCCCTGGAAGTGCGGTTGCTTGAAATAGATTAAGGTGCCGGATGCAATCTTGAAGATGCCGGCGCCGATCAGACTTATAAATCCTACAGACGAACCGGACAGAGCATTTGCCAGGCCGGTCAAAGCGGCGTTCAATGCCGGTATAACCACCAGTCCAAACGATCTCCCGGCGATGGTAATAGGATCGAACAGACCTGCCTGAACCGACCCCAGAAGAGCCAGCGCCACAAGCCCGAAGAGGATATAGTATTTCCATCCCTGATACCTGTGATACTTATTGGATTCGATCAGGCGAACCACACGCCGGCTTTCCCGTTCGGATGAGAAGCTTGAGCATAGTTGATTTAATGTTCCCAATGGGCAGATCCACCCGCAGAAGAAGCGGGCGAAGAAGATGGTGCCGACCAGAATAATCAAACCCAGAAGCAGGCTGCCATAAACAATCCAGGATGCCAGGCCGGTTGTAAGTCCCGATAGCGGATCAGTGTTGAAGAAGAGATTTAGCCAGGGGGAGGGCGTAATAACCTCATCCGGACCTTTTATGGAGGTAAAGGAAAATTCGGTGAGATAGATCAGGGTGATGAAAAGTATCAGAAAAATAGCTTGAGAAGACCTGCGGATCCATCGGATCCTGATGATATTGCCGTTGGTGCCTTTCGCTGGTGCCCGATCAGCCGGCATCTCTCTCCACCAGGGAGTATCCTGATATTTTGCCCAGGCCTCTCTTTGCGCCATCGGCTATGTATCCGAGGCTGTCCGGCGCCAGGTTCAGAAACCCGCAGGCGTATGAATCGGCTGCCACCTGATCTGTCGAGGCTATGACGGTGTCTCTTATTTCCACATCCGAAAGACTGCCGCCGACCGGCCCGTTGCGAACCATGACCCTGGTGGCATCGATTATAATCAGAGTGGGTCTGAAATAGCTCGAAAGATCGGCGATAGAAATATCGATCTTTTGATGCAAGCGATTTCTTGGTCCGCCCAGAACGCCATACCAGTTCTTCATACCGATTGTCGCCTGTGTTAGATTGTGATGTTTGACCACCGGCATATTTATCAACTTATCCGTTTCAAGAAAATGCCTTAAGACCGGCCATTCGCCGAGGATTTCGCCGCCTAAATCCGCTCTCACGAAATGACGTTGTTCCGGCATAATTAGATCGATTCCGATTTCTTTTGCGGCTCCGCTGATCCCTGACCGAACGAAAGTGAACCTGGCCTCGTTGCAGGGGACATCGGTTATTGTAACGCGCCTGGCGCCGGCCTCAAGGCATTGCCTGGCCACGGATTTTACCAGTTCGGGATTGGTATTGGCGCCCTGAGCGGGTGTCCGATCCCATCCTATATTGGGTTTGATGGTCACGATATCGCCCTTTGAAATAAATCGCCCAATTCCCCCGATCAGGCCGATCGCCACTGCAGTTGCCTTTGCATGGTCAACTGACCTGACCGCCGCGACATCCGGATAGGCGCTATCGGCTGGGGAACTACGGTCACCATCGTGAATGAGCGAATGCAACCGGGGCGGGGCATATTCATTTCTCGACAGCAAATAACCTCCGCCGCCGAAAGCCACGGCCATCAAAGCTGCCTTTCCCGTGAGGCTGATAAACTCCCGCCGCTGGATCTTTTCGTTGCTCATTTCGATTGCCTCATCCGATATAATATGACAGAATTACACGGTTTTTGCAAGAAAGTGATGAGGGTTTTTCTTAATAATCCGGTTGCCTCCCGAGCGCCAGCGCCAGCTTTATCGATTGAGGGTTACAGGATAGGGCATAACCGTGTCTCCATTGAAAAATCACTTGTTTTTTGGAATGGCATACTTAGATTGATTAACCTGGGAATCAGGAGAAATGGCACTCTGGATAATATCGGAATGAGAGGTGGCCGGGAGGCAGCAGCGAGAGATTAAGGTGGATTTTTTAGATCCGATAAATTAATATTACGATGGCGGGACCGATCCCGTTTTTCATTTGGTAGAATTGTTGGTAAAGGGCACGAGCGGAGTTTATGTCAAAAGATATTCCGAAAACATATAACCCTCACAGGGCCGAGGAAACGTGGTACCCCAGGTGGGTCGAGGCGGGGCTGTTCCATGGCCGGATCGATTCAGAAAAGAAGCCGTACTCGATTGTCATTCCGCCTCCAAACGTCACCGACATTCTTCACCTGGGGCATGCCCTGAACAACACGCTCCAGGATATTTTGATCCGCTGGCGGCGGTCCAGGGGTTACGAGGCGGAATGGATGCCCGGCATCGATCATGCCGGAATCGCCACGCAGGTAGTTGTCGAGAAGAATCTGGCTAAGGAGGGCATATCCCGTCAGCAATTGGGTCGCGACAAATTCTTAAAGAAAGTCTGGGCCTGGAAGGAAGATAAATTCGACCGGATCATAACCCAGCTCAAGCGGATGGGATGCAGCTGCGACTGGGAGCGAACCAGGTTTACAATGGACGAGGGGTTGTCCCGGGCGGTGCAGGAGGTTTTCATCCGTCTTTATGAAAAGGGGCTGATTTATCGCGGCAACCGTCTTATCAACTGGTGCCCGAGGTGTCGCACCTCTCTATCGGATGATGAATTGGAACGTGAGGATATAGATTCCCATCTCTGGTATGTCAGATACAAAATCAAGGGTTCAGACGAGTATCTGACGGTCGCCACTACCAGGCCGGAGACGATGCTTGGCGATACCGGCATGGCTGTCAATCCTGGCGACAAGAGATACAAAAAATATGTTGGCAAATCTGCCATTCTGCCGATCCTCGATCGCGAGCTCCCGATAATCGCCGATGATTATGTCGATGTGGAGTTTGGTACAGGTGCCGTCAAGATAACCCCGGCTCACGACCCGAACGATTTCGAGGTGGGCGGCAGGCATGGTCTGGAGACGATTAATATCCTCAATGATGATGGCACCCTTAATGAAAACGCCGGGGAGTATGCGGGATTCGATCGCTATGAGGCTCGCAAAAAGCTGGTGGAAGAACTCAAACATCGGGGATATCTGGAGAAGATCGAGGATTACAGGCTTTCGGTGGCCACCTGCTATCGCTGTGATACGGTTGTCGAGCCTTATCTTTCCCTGCAGTGGTTCGTCAGGATGGAACCGCTGGCTAAACCTGCAATCGAGGCTTTAAGAAGCGGCGAACTCAAATTCCACCCGGATCACTGGTCCAAGACCTATCTATACTGGCTTGAGAATATCCGGGATTGGTGTATCTCCCGGCAGCTCTGGTGGGGGCACAGGATCCCGGCATATCATTGTAAGGATTGCACTGAGGTAACTGTCGCTCGCGAAAAGCCTCAATCCTGCGCTAAATGCAAATCGACAAAGATCGAGCAAGACCCCGACGTTCTGGATACCTGGTTTTCGTCGTGGCTCTGGCCTTTCTCCACCTTCGGCTGGCCGGAAAAGACCGCCGAGCTGGAAAAGTTCTTCCCGACCAAATCTCTTTTCACCGGCTCTGATATAATCTATCTCTGGGTCGCCCGGATGATTATGTCCTCCTACGAATTTACCGGCAAACTGCCCTTTTCGGATGTTTATATTCATGGGACGGTGCGCGATATCAACGGAGAGAAGATGTCGAAATCGAAGGGGAACGGCATAGATCCGATCGATATAATCGATAAATTCGGCGCCGATGCCTTGCGGATATCTCTGATACTGGCTACGCCCGAGGGTCAAGACCCGCATATTTCCGAGAAGAATTTCGAGTTGGGCCGCAACTTCGCCAATAAGATCTGGAACGCTTCCCGGCTGGTGATTTCTAATTTTAATGGATACGAGCCGGAGGTTAAGATCGATGCTGATCCGAAAGAGCTGGAACTGCCCGATGTCTGGATACTCTCGCGCCTGGCCAAAACCATCGGTCAAGTGAATAATTACCTTTCCGGCTTTCGCTTCAACACCGCCGCCAGAGCGACCTATGATTTCGTCTGGAAAGATTTCTGCGATTGGTATCTGGAGATGATCAAACCGCGGCTGGCCAGAGATGCTTCAGAGGAAGCCAAAAAACTCGCCCGCAAGGTTTCGGGATTCGTTCTGATTCAAATATTACGTCTGCTTCATCCGTTTATGCCGTTTGTTACGGAAGAAATATATCATCTGCTTTCCAGCGTAAAAGACAGGCAGCTTCTTAACGACCTGGGTTGGCCGGAGCCGGCTTTAAAGTTTATAAACGACAAGCTGGAGAAGGATTTTGAACTGGTTCAAACTATGATCAGCGCCGTCAGGACTATCCGATCCGAAATGGATGTTCCTCCCGGCAGAAAAGCGGATGTGCTCATAAAAACATCGGATAAAAAGGCAGCGGCGATACTGAAAGAACAGGAATCTCAGCTTCTCACCCTGGGGCGAATAGGCAGTCTGAGCATAGGTAGTGAGATCAAAAAGCCGCCTCTTTCCGCATCGGCTGTGGTTCCCTGCGCAGAGATCTACGTACCGCTGGAGGGCCTGATTGACCTCGAAGGCGAAAAAAACAGGCTGGAAAAAGAGCTTGAGAAGCAGAGGCATTTTCTGGAGAGAATCAAAAAGAAACTGACTAACCAGGATTTCCTGAGCAGGGCGCCGGCGGAAGTGATAGATGGCGAAAAGACGAAGCAGAGACAAGCCGAGGACAGTATCGCCAGGCTTAATAAAAATCTCGAATCCCTTTCCGGCTGGTAAGTTGGCCCTGGCTTGAACCAGAGCTATTTAGCCTGCACGAGTCATAAAACGTCGGCAAAAAAAACTTGCCCGTAATAATCATTTAAGATATGTTGGAATACAGTGAGGGTTAAGACGTAATCTGGTATGAATGTTTTAACCGGGAGGTGAAATGAAACAGGCAATATTAACATTGGCCTTAGCCTTCTGCTGGGCGGCAGCGGGCTATTCCGACGAGGTGGCGCTGACCATCTATAATGGTAATTTCGGTCTGGTGAAACAGACCAAATCCCTGGAATTTCAGAAGGGAATAGGCGAAGTCAGGTTCGACGATGTCGCCGCCAGGATTGATCCGACATCGGTTCATATCAGTCCGAAGTCGACGGGTATTTCGATTCTCGAACAGAATTATCAATTCGACCTGGTGAGCACCCAGAAGATAATGCAAAAGTTTCTTGGCCAGGAAATCAGCATTATAACGGAGGGTGGAGACCTGCACAGAGGCGAGCTTCTCTCTTTTGACGGTAAGTATATAATCCTGAAATCGTCGTCAGGAGAGATAACCATCACCAATGCGGAACAGATCGTGGATTACCGTTTCGGCTCCCTGCCGGAGGGACTGATTCTAAAGCCTACTCTGGTCTGGCTTGCTGAGTCCGACAAGAAGCAAAAATCTGATTGTGAGGTCAGTTATCTAACGGATGGTTTGAACTGGCATGCTGAGTACGTGGCGGTGGTGGACAGCGATGATAAAAACCTTGATCTGTCCGGCTGGGTATCGATCGATAATCAGAGCGGGGCTACTTATAAAGACGCTTCGTTGAAGCTGGTGGCGGGGGAGGTTCACAGAGTGCAGGAAAGGCTGCCAATACCGGTGGCTGGCGGCAGGGATTTTTCCATGGCAAAGGGCGCACCTCAGTTTGAAGAAGAGGCGTTTTTTGAATATCACCTCTATTCCCTCACCCGGCCGGCCACTGTGGCCGACAACGAGATCAAACAGCTGTCTCTTTTCCCGGAGACCGGAACACCGGCCAAGAAGGTTTTTACGGTTGAAAGCCAGTTCTACGGACGGAGATCGCAGGATAATAAGCTCAAGGTCAGGGTTAATCTGGAATTCACTAATTCCAAAGAGCAGGGGCTGGGGATGCCTTTGCCGAAGGGCAAGCTTCGTGTGTATAAGGCCGACAGCAAAGGGGCGCTGCAGTTTATCGGCGAGGATTTAATTGACCATACTCCTAAGGATGAAAAGGTGCGCGTTTTCCTGGGGGAGGCGTTCGATATCATGTGCGAGAGGAAGAAAACCGAGGTGGTCGATCTCGGAGACTACCATAAGAGAGAAACCTACGAGATCAAGTTGAAGAACCACAAAGAAGATGATGTTGTGGTAACTGTAATAGAATCCACACCGGGCCACCTGGAATGGCGTATTATAAGGTCCAACATAGACTATAAGAAAATCAGCGCTTATAAAGTTGAGTTTCCGGTCAGCGCAGAAGCAAACGGAGAGAATACGTTGACATACACAATCGAGTATTAATCTGGAGGGAAGATGAGGAGAAGTTGGCTTGTTTACGGGCTTTTGTTGGCGGTTATGATGCTTTTCGTCTCAGGATGTGCCAACAAGTGGAAAACATCGGGCAAGATCGCCATGGGGCAGAAGAACTGGGAGAAGGCCATAGTTGATTTTCAGAAAGCACTGGAACTGGATCCCGGCGACGGCGAGGCGCATTTTCTTATCGCCAGAGCCTACAAAGAAAGCCGTGATTTTGAATCGATGATTTCTCATCTCGATGCGGCCGACAGCTTATGGCCCAAAGGGGAAAATAAAGTAAGAGAACTTCGGGCCGACACCTGGGAAGAAATCTTCAATACCGGCCTCAAAAACGCCGATAGCGAGGAATACAAGCAGGCCCGGAAAGATTTCGAGCTGGCAATCCAAGTTCTTCCCGAAAGATACGAGGCATACACCAACGCGGGATTCGTCTGGCAGCATCTCGATAACAACGATTCGGCTTACTATTATTATGCGCAGGCATACCAAATCGACCCTGATAACATCAAGATTCTGGAAAACTTCGCCAGCCTCTGTTTCAATATCGGTATGTTTGCGAAAGCGGATAGCCTCTATGAGAAAATCCTGGCCCAGGACCCAAATAACGCCGAAGCTATACTGAGAAGAGGAGCCATTGCCAGCGAAAACGGAGATTACAGGACAGCGGTTGATTATTATACTCGCGCCCTTGACCTTGAGCCCGACAACTGCGGTCTCTGGTTTAACCTGGGGATATTGTATTTTCAAGAGATAAAGAACAACGAAGAGGCTGTTAACGCTTTTTCGCGTGCCAAGGAGCTTTGTCCCGACGATGCCAACCCTCGTATCAATCTAAACGTCGTTTTGCTGACCATGGAGCGTTTCGATGAAGCGATGGCTAACCTGGAAACGTTCACCCAGGATTTCCCTGATGAATGTGTCGGCTGGGATCTCTACAGCCAGGCTCTGTTGCGCAAAGGGATGAGAAAACAGGCTTTAGAGGCCAACAACAAATACGAGGAATGTAAGGGCGCAAAACAGTAAATTCGTTGGCCGATTAATCAAAAGGGCAGTCCGCTGACTTCGTGTCGGATAGACGGGCTGCCTTTAGTCTTTTTTGAGGGGCGTATTAAGTATGTTTGCCAGAATCGCTTTTCCCATTCCATATATTGATTATTTCACCTATGCGATACCGGATCGTATGAGCGGGCATCTCCGTCCCGGAATGATAGTCAATGCTCCATTCGGTAATCAATCGGCTGCCGGTGTGGTGCTGGAGATTGTGGAAAAATCGGATATTCCCTCCACCGACATCAGGGAGATCATAGGTTTGAGAGATCCGGAGCTCTCGATCCCTCCGGAGCTGTTAGGCCTTGTATCTTATACCGCCGGACATTATGGCACGACTCCCGGAATGGTATTGAAATCGGCTCTTCCTCCCGGCACATTACAGAGAAGAAAGGTATTTTTCTATCCCGGTTTCGATAAAAAACATGAAACATACGACGAAAGGGTTTTAGAATTTACAAAAAAGATTTCAGACGAACCGGGCAGGTGGTCTTTCGGCGATCTGAAACAGTTCGACGGTATTACTCGCAGAACCGTTGATTCTTTGATAAGCAGGGGCATCATATCGGTTTCTCCCTTTAAGACCAGGAGAGATGAAGGCCCCATCGGGAAGGAAAGATGGCTTAAAGCTGCAATCGATTCGATTCCCGAAAAGATCAGGCTCGGGCCGAAAGCCCGGCAGCTTCTTGAATCATTGATTGAATCGGAAAATGGAATCAGGTTATCGGCATTGAAGGATATGGGCTTTTCACAGTCGTCAGCTGCAACGCTGCACCGTCGTGGCTTGATCGAATACGAATACAGGGATAGAGAAATAGCCGATATCGGCAGTCTGAAATCACTGGTTAAGGAGGAAGTGTTTGAACTGACCCTATGGCAGAGATCGGCCCTGGAGAAGATAGAGACCGCCGTCGGCGCCGAGTCTCATAAGGGATTTTTGCTTTACGGCGTAACATCGTCGGGCAAAACCCAGGTTTATCTCGAGGCCGCGAAATATACGATCGAGCAGGGGAAATCGGTGCTGGTGCTTGTCCCTGAAATAACCCTGACCCCGCAGATCATCGCCAGGTTTGAAAGATTTTTGAAAATCCCCCCACTCGTCTGGCATTCTCGTCTGAGTCCGGTAGAGCGAGTCGGGATGTTTAAGGCGGCTCGCTCGGGCAAAGGTCGGCTTATCATCGGCGCCAGGTCGGCTATTTTCTGCCCATTGGAAAACCTGGGTTTGATAATCGTGGATGAGGAGCAGGATCATTCTTATAAGCAGGACGATCCCGCCCCGAGATACAATGCCAGGGATCTGGCTTTAAAGAGAGGGCAGATGACAGGGGCTGTTGTGGTTCTTGGATCGGCTACGCCCTCGGTGGAATCCTATCATGCTGCCGTTTATGGACGATTGGATCTTCTAACATTGCCCCAGCGGGTCGCAGGCAGCGGCAATCCCAGAATAGAAATAATATCGACCGCCGTAAAACCGGAAACCGACCGGGATTCTCGGCCGATCTTCCCCGGGGGATTCTGGCCCATCTCAGAGGCTCTATATACGGAGCTATCCATTCAGATGAAAAGAAACAAACAGGTTATCATATTGCTAAACAGGCGTGGCTATTCATCGTCGGTGGTCTGTTTCGAATGCGGCTGGCTTGGGAAGTGCCCTGATTGCGATATCGGTTGGACTTATTATAAAAGCAGGAATAAAGTAATCTGCCATTACTGCGGGATGGAGAAGAGGGGTCCGACTGTATGCCCCACGTGCGGCTCTGCTAATTTGAGTTTTCGTGGGGCCGGCACCGAACGGTTGGAGGAAACTCTGCGGCAACTCTTCCCGGAGGCGCCGATCAAGAGGCTTGATTCCGACGTGGCATCGAAAAAATGGGAATCGCGCGACATACTCGATGAGTTCGGGCGCGGGGGATTTAAGATCCTGATAGGAACCCAGATGGTCGCCAAAGGTCATCATTTCCCGGCAGTCGGTTTCGTAGCCATTATAGGAGCGGATACAGGGCTATCGCTTCCTGATTTCCGCGCCACAGAAAGGGTTCTTCAGTTATTAATTCAAGCTTCGGGCAGGGCCGGTAGGTCGAGCAGGAGATCAGCCCCCGGTCTTGTAATGGTGCAGACCTTCGCACCACAATCGACGATTTTCAAATTTCTGAAGGCGCATGATTATATCGGCTTTTTGGAAAGCGAGATAGGGGTCCGGGAAACAATGGGATACCCTCCGTTTAAGAGGCTGGTACAGATCGTTGTCTCATCGACTAATTCATCGGAGGCGTCGCGGGCGGCAAAGCGGATAAAGGATGATATAAAGGACGTTTCTGTCGATAAGCATATAGAGGTCCTGGGTCCGGCACAATCTTCTATTTTCAAAAGGGGGAAACACTACCGGTTCCAGCTTCTGCTGAAGGTCCCATTGGATGATGAAATGGATAGCCTCCTGGGAGTTCTTAACGGGATCGCCAGGCAGGCACGCGGTTTTGCGGTCAAGGTCGATGTCGATCCGGTGACCTTCGTATAGAAGCTTGACTTGCCGATTCCGTTTGGCTAAATTCGACCCTCTGTTTTGATGGCTATTAATAACGCTGGAGCAGCAGATGGTTACCATCGATGACGTAAAGAAAAACAAAACCGTTGTGAAGCTGATCGAGAAGGCCGATGAGGTCCTGGGAGTCATTGGCTACACCGAGCACGGCCAGAGGCACTCTTCCCTGGCGGCCAATATCGCTTACAATATCATGGTCCGTCTCGGCAAAGGTGAAAAGCGCGCCCAGCTGGCGGCCATCGCTGGCTACATGCATGATATAGGCAATTTGATCAATCGCGATTATCATGCCCAGACCGCCGCCGTCATGGCATTTTACATTCTCACCGAAATGGGGATGGACACCGCCGATATTGCCGATGTCGTCGCCGCTATCGGGAATCACGACGAACGCGATGGCTATCCCATATCGGATATCTCGGCGGCGGTGATCCTGGCCGATAAATCCGACGTCCATAGATCGAGGGTGCGCAACACGGAAATGTTAAAAGTTGATATCCACGACAGGGTCAACTACGCCGCTGAATCGTCCTTTTTGCGCATCGACGAGGAGAAGAAAATCGCAACGCTGGAGATCAGAATTGACACCTCCATTTCCCAGGTTATGGAATATTTCGAGATATTTCTTTCCCGTATGTTGGTCTGCAAACGCGCCGCTGAGTTTCTGGGCTTACAATTCGCTCTTGTTATCAACGATAATAAACTGTTATAATTTCCGTGATGAGGAAAGCCGACAGATATGCAGAAGCCGGGGTCGATATTGATTCGGCTGAGAAGGCTAAATTGCGTCTTACCGAGCTGGTCCGGGGAACATTCTCAGAAAATGTGGCCGGGGATTTCGGGGATTTCGGAGCGGTTTTCTCCCTTAAAGGGATAAGCGGCGCGGATAATTACCTGGTGTCATCGGCTGACGGCGTCGGCACCAAACTTAAAGTGGCTATCATGGCCTCGCGGCACGATACGGTTGGTCATGATCTCGTAAACCACCTCGTCAACGATATCCTCTGTCTGGGTGCTAAGCCTTTATTTTTCATGGATTATATAGGCCTGGGGAAGATGGATGAGGATGTGGTCTACGCTCTGGTAAAAGGTTTCTCGAACGGTTGTAAGGAAAACGGCTGCGCTCTTATGGGCGGCGAGACCGCCGAAATGCCGGGAATTTACGCCGAGAACGAATATGACCTTGCCGGTTTCGTGGTTGGGATGGCGAGAAAGTCGATGCTGACCGATAAGCAAGCCATCAAACCGGGCGATATCCTGATCGGGTTTTCCTCCAGCGGACTCCATACCAACGGGTATTCTCTGGCGCGGAAAGCTTTCTTCGATATCGGCAAGATGACTCTGGATGATGTCATTCCCGAGGCCGGCACCAGGCTCGGCGATGAGCTATTGATGATTCATCGTTCTTATTTTTCGACAATCTATCCTCTTATGAAAAAGAAACTAATCAAAGCCGTAGCGCATATAACGGGAGGGGGATTCGAAGGCAACATCTCCCGAATCCTGCCGTCGAACGTGGATGCCGTTGTCGATACGACGTATTGGAAGCCGCCCGGCGTATTCAGGGCTATCGAGAGGCTTGCAGGCGTAGAGCGAGAGGAGATGTATCGCGTGTTTAATATGGGTATAGGATTAGTTGCCATTGTGGGAGAGAAAAACAGACCGGCATTGAGAAAGATGTTAAAATCCCCGAATTGTGAAGTCGTACCCGCCGGGTTTATCACCGAAGGTACGGGTAGAGTAAAATTGAAACTATGACCAGGATCCCTCGTCCTCTGATATTGATCATAATGGATGGTTTCGGGCTGAATCCCGAAAAGAGGGGGAACGCTGTGGCGGCCGCTTCCAAGCCGAATTATGATCGTCTGCTCTCGAAATATCCGCATACGACTCTGGGGGCCTCCGGTCCGGATGTCGGTTTGCCCGAGGGGCAGATGGGCAACTCCGAGGTCGGCCATCTCAATTTCGGCGCCGGACGAGTGGTCTATCAGGAGGTTACCCGGATTGATAAGGCTATCGCCGATAATTCGTTTTTCAAAAATGTCGTTTTATTGGAGCAGATCGAGAAAATCAAGAATCGATCGGGGAAGCTTCATCTGATGGGACTGGCGTCCGATGGCCTTGTGCATTCGTCTCTGGAACATCTATACGCTCTTCTGAGGTTGTGCAAACAAAAACAGATGAAGGATGTCGTCATACATGCCTTCCTGGACGGTCGCGATACTTCACCCACGGCAGGTGCCGGCTATATTGAAGAGATCATGGCGAAATGCACGGAGATAGGGATCGGCAGTCTCAGTACTGTAATAGGCCGCTATTTTGCCATGGACCGCGATAACCGCTGGCAGAGGATAAAAAAGGCCTACGATCTTGTTGCGACAGGGACCGGTCTTAGAACATCCAATCCTGTGCGAACCGTAAGAGACTACTATTCTAAAAACACGACCGATGAATTCATGGAGCCGATCTCGGTCGATGGTTTCGATCATGGTCTGGCTGAAAACGACGGCGTAATATTCTTCAATTTCAGAGCCGATCGAGCCCGGCAGTTGAGCTATGCCCTGACCGATAATGGTTTCGATGGTTTCGATCGGGAAAATGTGCCGGTAGTGCCGCTGGTCGGTTTGACCTTTTACGATGTTAATTTGAAGGCTAAGGTAGCGTTCGACCAGGTCTTGCATAAAAATATCTTCGGCGAGGTCATAAGCGCTAATGGTTTAACCCAACTCAGGACAGCCGAAACGGAGAAGTACCCGCATGTTACATTCTTCTTTAACGGTGGAATCGAAAAATCGTATGAAGGCGAGGACAGGGTCTTGATACATTCACCGAAGGTGGCGACCTACGATCTCAAGCCGGAGATGTCGGCTTATGAGGTGACCGGATCGACGGTTGGCAAGATCGAGGAGGGCAAATATGATGTTATCATCCTGAATTTTGCCAACTGCGATATGGTCGGCCACACGGGAGTTTTCGATGCGGCCAAAAAGGCGGTGGAGACAGTCGATGAATGCGTGGGCCGCGTGGTGGATTCGGTTTTACGGGTAGGCGGCGTGGCTATGCTGACCGCGGATCACGGCAATTCCGAAAAAATGTTTGACGAAAACGGCGGACCTCATACCGCTCATACAACTTTTCCGGTGCCGTTCATCCTGATAGATGACAATTTTGACGGGCGGCTTCGCCAGGGGGCAATTCTGGCGGATGTTGCCCCGACCATGCTGCAATATCTTAAAATCCCCAAACCGGCTGAGATGACGGGAGAGAGTCTTATAGGAAAAGGCTAATGACTTGTTGCCATAACAATCGGGGATTTTAAAAGGGCATGGGATGAAAGAAATCAGGCCGTTTTTAATCATAGCATCAGCTATAGTATCGTTTTTATGTTTTCCTCCCTTTCCTTTTGGCCCGCTGATATTCTTATCCCTGACGCCGCTGCTTCTCGCGGTCGAGGATCTGCCTCCATACAGGGCCTTTAAGTTCGGGTTTTTGTGGGGCATGATATTCTTTCTGGGGTTGGTTTATTATATCGCCTGGGTCACTTTTCCCGGAATGATCGCCACGGTGCTAATTTTGTCGCTTATTCCGGCCACGGCCTGCTGGTTTTTCGTTCGGCTTCTGGAAAGAAACCGGGGGGCGGCCCTGATATTTTTACCGTCGTATTTTATCATGTGGAACTGGCTTTTTACAATGTCCGATCTGAATTATCCCTGGGCCGATATCGGTTATGCGCTGGCTTATTATCTGCCTTTCATCCAGGCGGCGGAGATAGGAGGCGTATATCTGATCTCTCTTATTATCCTGGCCGTTAATGCTGCCGTTTACGCTTCCATATCACAAAAATTCAGGCTCTCTCGATCAGTGCGAAGAAACTTACGATGCGGTTCGGTTCTGGTGATGGTCTTGCTTTATGGCTATGGCGTAGTGCGTCTTAATAGTGATGACAGTAGCGCAGGTTCTGAAAAACTGACAGTCGGTATTTTGCAGGGGAATATGACCCTCGGTCTGAAATGGAATCCTGAGAATTTGCAGATGAATTTCGAGCGTTATTTCGATCTGTCGCGAAAGGCGGTTTCCGAGGGGGCGGAATTTCTAATCTGGCCTGAAACCGCTACCCCTACATATCTGGTGCAAGAGAGAAGAAATTTAAGAAATGTTCAGGCTCTGGTTGATTCTCTGGCGGTGCCGCTTCTTACCGGCACGCCTTTCTACAGAGTAGTGGGCCCGCAGCAATACGTCTATTTCAATTCGGCGGTTCTAATCGAGCCGCATAAAAGAGATTATCCGACATATTCAAAAATCCGTCTGGTGCCGATGAGCGAACATATACCGTTTTCAGAAAGGTTCAAGATACTCAGGGAGATTCGTCTGGGGCAGGCCGATTTTTCATCGGGCGAGGAGCAAACCATTTTCGATCTAAACGGCTTCAGATTTGCGACGGTAATCTGTTTCGAGTCGGCGTTCCCCGGATATTGCCGCGAATTTGCCCAGAAGGGAGCACAGTTTCTGGTGGTCATAACAAACGATATGTGGTTCGGCAGGACGTCGCTTCTGGAACAACATGCCATGATGTCGGTGTTCAGAGCAGTGGAAAACAGAATTCCTGTGGTTCGCTCGGCCAATACCGGGATATCGATGGCGGTTGATAAGTGGGGTAGAATTCTCGTGAAATCGGATATTTTTGTACAGGACCACCTGATGGCTAAGATCACTCCGGAGAACCCTGAAAGTATCTATGGTCGTATAGGGGATATCATACCGGTGGGAGCGTTGATATTGAGTATCATATCCCTGGCCGTTGCCTTTCGAGGACGGCGGTATTATAATGGAGGGGGAAAATGAAAGTCGTCTGTTTCTTGTTGTCGATATTGACGTTGTTCGGTTCGAACCTGTATTCGCAGGCCTGGATGAGCTATACGAATACCGATAACGTCCGCCAGATCATTATAGAATCCGATCGGGTTTGGGGCGCCACCTCCGGGGGAGTTGTCGCATTCACCCCGTCCACGGGCGATATATTGAAGTTGACAAATACCGATGGCCTGGGAGGCATAGATTTTAATTGTGTGGAATCTGACACGGCGGGGAATATCTGGCTCGGCAGCGCCGATGGCTGGCTCAGCAGATACTCGCCGTCGGGAGAGATCACCAACTATCCGGTTACGGAAATTCAAGAATTTTTCGAAAGAGCAATCACCATATATGATCTTTTCGTGGAAGGCGATCGTATCTGGATGGCCAACGATCTGGGAGTGAGCAAATTCCTGATATATTCGAACAATGGTGAGATCAAGGATACTGCCCGGAAGCTTGGTGATATCGAATTTGAAGAAGACGTTGTTTGTGTTGCCGTAATAGGCGATTATCTCTGGGCGGGTACAGCGCGTGGAATCGCTTTCATAGATAAGGACAATGAAAACATCCAGTATTTTGGGTTCTGGCGGTCGTTTCAGCAGGGGGAAAATGGTCTGGGCAGCGGAGACATAAGATCGATTACCGCATATCATGATACCGTGGTCGCCGGGACCCTGGATGGCGTATATAAGTTGCAGGTCTCTCCCGATACAACCTGGCTGCCGTTCGGTCTTTCCGGCCGCACGATTAACAGCTTGTTGACGACGGATTCGGCGTTCCTGGCGGCGACAAACGGCGGTGTTTTCCAGTATGATGGTTCAAATTGGGTGGGACTTTCCACCAGCGGTTTGCCTCAATCAAATGTGAACGATATAGAGGTTCACTCATCCGGGGATCTGTGGGCTGGAACTCCGTCATCGGGGCTTGCCAGCCTGATAGATACGCTCTGGACTGTCTATACCATTCCCGGGCCGGCCTCGAATTTTATCAGGAATATCGCTATCGATTCCAGCGGCGCCATATGGATGACCCATGACGGCAAGGGGATCAGCAGATTCGAGGACAGCTCATGGACGACTTACAATTCAGCAAATTCAGATCCGGATGATTCGGGGCCGCTCGGCGGGCTGGATGATAATGCCCTGCATAGCATCGCCGTGGCGCCGGATAATGATATATGGGCAGGGAGCTGGGGCAGGGGATTATATCGATATAGCCGTCAATCTCAATCCTGGTTTCACTGGGAAAATTACAACAGCCCCATGGTCGGAGTGCCGCAAAATAACGATTATTGGGCGGCCACGGCGGTACAGATAGACCAGGGTAATAATGTCTGGGTATCCTCCATGGGGGCTGATTCCGGTGTCGTGGTGGGAGTTTTTGAACCGGCCGATTCCGTCTGGCATGTCTATCACACCGGACCCAACACCGTTCTGGAGAATGACGTTACAACTCTCCAGATACAGGGCAATTCGATCTGGATCGGAATGATCGATGGTCTTCACAGACTGAATTTCAACACCACGCCATTCGATGAATCTGATGATAGCTGGCAGAATTATTTCAGCCGGGAATTCATAGTCGATATGGGGCTTGATCCTTTCGGCAATTTATGGTTTGGAGCTTTGACGGGCCTTTATAATACTTCGCCCGCAACCGGAATCGCCCGACAGGTGAATCTTCCCTCCGAAATATCGGGCAGCGTCAACGCGGTGGGCTCGGATGGTGTCGGCAATATCTGGGTCGGAACCGCTGCCGGATTGGGAGTTTATAGACCCAATGCCTCTGTCTGGAAAGCGATTTACAACACATCCAACAGCCCGCTTCTCAATAATGAAGTTACGGATATCGCCATAGATGTGCAAACCGGCCTGATATATATTGGAACCACGGGGGGATTGTCGATCCTCGAATCCGGTGTAGAAGCGCCATCGGAAGATCTCTCCGATGTGGAGGCATATCCCAACCCGGTCGTTGTGGCCACCGGCGATAATGCTCTATTCTTTAAAAGAGTCCCTGCCGATGCCACCATTTCCATATTCAACGTGGCCGGCGATCTGGTTGATGAGTTCGAGCTGTCGTTTCAGGATTACTGGGATTTGAAAAACTCAAAGGGCGAACCGGTTGCCGGGGGGATATATATTTTTCTTGTGAGATCGGAAAATGCCTCGGGGACCGGAAAATTTGCGATCATCAAGTAAAAGAGAAATTGTTAAGACCCCGACGGATATTTCCCAGATCGAAAGTCTCTGGGGAGGAATATTCTATCACCCTCAGTTCGTCGGCCCGGCCGCCGAATTCCTGAACCTGCAAGGTGAATCCTGTTTTCTCTCGTCGGCGGGAAGCTCTTTCTGCGCATTGAATCTTCTATTTCAAAACAGAAAAATGGTGAAGGCGGCTACTATTCCTCTCATGTTTCAGTATTTCGGGCCGCTTTTTCTGGAAAAAGATTCCGAAGAGCGGTCAATGTCGGAAATCGATAGATATCTCTCCGGGAAATGCGATTTCGTTTTTTTTAGCTTTTCCCCCGAATTCCAGGTAACGGCCGGATTGCCCTCGGGCTGGCATGCAAAACAAACGGCTACACTGGCGCTCACCGCCGATGAACTCAAGGCCTGGGGCGGTTATTTTCGGGATGATGTCAAGAACAAGATCAGGAAGGCAAAAAGGGAATCGGTGAGGATCGAACAATGTGAGTCTCTGCCGCAAGAATTATGGTCGCTGGCCTATACCCGTCGGGGATTGAAACCTCCACTGGAACCTCCGGCGCTGGCACGATGGTGCGAGAGACTTCTCGCGAATTCCATGCTCAAATTATACGTTGCGAAAATAAATGATAGCCCCATCGCTTTTAGAGGGCAGCTTTTTTTAGGCCAATTCGCTTATGATTGGATCGCCGGGTCCGATCCGGAATTTCATGCCACCGGAGCCAATCAGCTGCTGATGGCGGAGATCGGGCATGAGCTCGCCGGAGCGGGTATCAAGGTATGGGATCTGGTAGGCGGCCAGATCAAGAGCATCGCCGATTTCAAAAAATCGTTTGGAGCAAATGAGTTTTATCATTATCAGGCTTACAAAAGCTTCAATATGAAAGGCAAAGTATTTAGCGCAATGCGGAAGTTAAGACATGGGTATTGATTTTGAAACCGTTAGATATGGATATACCAACCACCGATTCAGCGCCCACGCTATAAGACATGCTTTCGTATATATATCGGCCGTAACCGGAATCAGGTTCACGCCATCGTTATCGGATGTTGATCTCTGGCGATCCGATGATGGCTCGATTCCCGATAGCGTTCGGGTGCTTTTGGGTGAACATTCAATTCAACAAGAACAAGGAGACTCCGCCGGCCATTCGGATACTATGTCTTCACGGTTGATATTGGAGGACGATCCGGTTGAGAAGATTATTGATAAGCTGTCGCTGGCAGCCAAAATGGGTCCATTCTCCGGTAGCGAATCCGGAAATCGAAGACCAGGCGGGCAGCGACTGAGCCGTTTAATTTCAGATCTGGTCAAATCCTTAGCTGACACCCGTGTGATCTCCCGGAAATCCCACGAAATTGATTTATGGCCTGATGGCAGGCGATTCGCCCTGGCGGTAACGCACGATGTCGATATTGCGCGCCGGTCTGTGAAAGGGAGCATTCGGCTGCTGATAAAACGGATACCGCCCGGACGATTCAAAGGATTGTTTGATTCGATTCGATCTTCATTCGGAAAGCGGCGCAACCCGTATGATAGAGTTTCCGAATGGATAAAGATTGAAAACGATCTCGGAATCAAATCGACTTTTTTCATCTTCGGCGGCCCGCGTCGGCACCGAGATGATCCGAAATACGGGTTTGAAATGCTTTTGCATTCGGTGGAGGATATCCGGCGGAATGGTTTCGAACTGGCGCTTCATTCCGGGATAGATTGCCATGAGGGTGAAGGCCTGACCAACTCCAGATCTAGATTGGGGAATTATGCCGGATTAAATATAGTCGGGTCAAGACCGCACTATCTCTCGGCGCATCTCCCGGAATACTGGAGGTCGGCCGCCGAATCCGGCTTTTCCTATTCCTCCTGCCTGGCATTCGATGATGCTATCGGACATTTCGATGGCATCGACCTGCCGTTTGTTCCCTTCGACAGGGAAAAGGATACGGCAATTGATCTCGTCGAGATCCCTCTTGCGATAATGGATTGCGGTTTAATCCGGGACGACGCTGCCGATTCCGATGAAGTCATTTCACGCGGCAAAGATTTGATTGATACGACCGCGGAGTCGGGTGGGATGATAGTGCTGGACTGGCATCAAAGAACGCTATATAATCCAGACTATCCGGGCTGGGGAGCGTTATTTCGCAAAATAACCGATTATGCTCTCCGAAAGGGAGCCTATTCTGCTACGATGGAGCAGATATCCTCTTTATTGAAGGATCGAATGGGGAAGGAATATTGAAGGTAGCTTACTTCATACTGAATTCATTCGACATCGATTCGCGGGCCAGGCTGGAGGTCGAAACAATCGGGCAGATGGGGCACCAGGTGGATATTATAGTAACCGTGGGCGCCAAGACTAAAGAATATCTCGGATTTCCGATTCATCGCATAGCTCAGCTGACCTGGCCGTCTCGAAAGATCCGTTTTATTCAATACAATCTCAAGGCGGCGTTGATCGGGATGAGGCTGAAAGCCAATATCTATCATGCCGTCGACGTCGATACCCTGGCGGCCGCTTTCTGGGCGGCCAATAAAGCGGGGGGAAAGGTTATCTATGAAGCCAGGGAATTATATACGGAACTCGAACCTCTAAGAGGTCGCAATTTAGTTCGATCATTCTGGAATAATCTGGAAAAGCGGTTGATCGGGAAGGCGGCCAGAGTTGTAACAATTAACGATTCTATCGCCGATGAGCTTTGCAGAAGATACAGAATCAAAAAGCCTGATGTCATCAGGAATGTGGCGAAATCCCCGAACAGTATCAAACCCATAGACTTGAGGAGGAAATTCGGCATTCCGGATGACCATAAGATAATTGTCTACCAGGGCGTTCTGAGGCGGGGTCAAGGGCTTCTGTACCAGCTTGAAATACTTTCGTATCTGGATAGAGTCATGATGATGTTTATTGGTGAGGGGCCGATTGAATCCGAATTGAAGGAGAAATCGTCCAGTCTGAATGTTGACGATAAAGTCATATTCGTCGGCAGTGTCCCTCCCGATGAGCTTTTGAATTACACCGCCTCCGCCGACGCGGGTATCTTATTGATGGAGGATATTGCCTTGAACAACAGATTAGCTCTGCCTCAAAAGCTCTTTCAGTATTTGATCGCCGGTATACCCCAGGTTGTCTCCCCGATGCCGGAGATATCACGCTTTGTCGAAGATGAAAAAACCGGCGTAGTGGTTTCGATAAACGATCCGCGGGAAGCAGCCGATACCATTGCGGG
>CBEWDL010000030.1:0-24776 GCA_965555375.1 uncultured bacterium | reverse complement strand
CGAAGTCTGTTCCTGGTGCTTCGATGAATATTTGCCGCCAAAACTTTGTGAATGGGGCCCGATTCAAGCAGCGTTCGAGGCGCAAAGGGGGCTCAAAGTGCAAAGCGAGTTATCTGACTATGGTGAATTCATGCAATTGTATTTTCTCAGTGCCGACGGCCAGGATTCGGTTTTCAACGGCTATACATTGAAGGTTATGGACGATTACAACGCAGTATGCAGGATTATTACGACCAGAAGAATCGAGGACGCGCCGGAGCAACTAATCGGATATCTATTACCGGAGGACGCTTTGACTCCGATACAAATCACTTTCGATAGATGGCCGGAAGAGGATTATCAATTTCCCTGCAATCAGAATTATCCAGTCAGGATCTACGCCTATAAATTCGATGAGTCTTTCAGACCGTACGAGCTTTTCCCTGGCATAGATCCGGCTGAATGGAGTAATCTAACAAAATATCTTGATTGTTATCTGTACGGCGTCGATAATAACATGCAAAACAATATATCCATAAGGGCTACGGTGATGGCCGGTCTTCAGCTTGACTGCAAAAACGATTCTACCGTCTGCTTCATTCCCGCCGCCGGGGAGGATATTGAATTCGCATTCAGGTATGGACCCGAAATGGGATTTGATTCACAGACAGATATCAGGTTCAGAATCTGGGATTCTGACGAATCGTGGTTGCCCAGAGAATTAGTGTATGAAATTCCAATTATACTTCGCGATATCGATATAGGCCCGAACGAATGGGGAATACCTGATCCTCAAAATCCCGATAGTGTAACAATATTCTGGGACGGCAGAAAAAATATGGGAGCCACCGAAGGACATCTGGCTAATCCCCACAACGATCCCTACCATGCAAGAGTGGAGGTCCTTGAGAATGAAAATCCGATATTAGCATCTAATACTGAAAAGTTTGATTTAGTGCCGATGATTGATTCGGTGCTTGTGACGCATACGCCGTGGTACCCACCGCCGCCTGCCTTCTTCGAGCAGGATATCGAAATATATTCCCTTGCGAGGGGGAGGATCGATGATTCAGGCAACCCGGCAGAGGACTATATTTATTACTACCCAGAGGGAGAGGTATTTCCTCTGCAGTTGGGTTTCTGGGATGGGAACACCCATAGATATTGGGATCTATCTCCTAATGTATGGGGCGTTGTGAATTATTACGGATACCTGGATCACTGGGTTCCCTCTCCTGTCGCTGAATGGAATACCACTAATTGGGGTAATCTCGTGTATGAGTGGTATGAAGTATTTGATTACGCTGAAAGAAGAGAGGTAAATGGCGAAGATCGGCAGTTCCTATATTATCAGGATGTAAACCAAACGCAGGCTTGGGGAACAAATTGGCATACAACTATAAGCCGCTATGTTGATTGGCGCGACCGCAACATTTTCCGTTTGCCGCCGCGTATGAGATTCGGAGTTCGAAGCAAGATATTTAATAACCGGGCCGGATATGAACTGCAGAACGAGATTTCGGCTGCCGAAGGCAGTGCTCACCTGATAATATTGGGGCCCGGGGGCAATCCGGAAAATTGGGATAATCTCGATTGGGCCGTTTCGCATATAGGCACTCCCTATTATTTCCCAGACTCTGATCGCCGTGCCAAAAAACCATATACGTATTTGGATTGTTCCGGCCTTGTAATATCCACGCGTATCCAGCAAATAGATTCTGAGAATAACAATTGGTATAGGATTAATAATAATGCCGTCGCTCATATCGTTCAAGGCTATTATTATTATCCTCCCGATTCTCCAGGCGACATTATAAGTTTAGAAATTTCTGAAGTTCCTACCTCAGAGATGGATAGAGGAGACGTGATTGCCATTAGAATGCACCGTTCCACCAATAACCCGAATGCGAAATATACACATGTTGTGTTGGTTGAATGGATAGATTTCGATCCCGAGGATCCCCAGGGCGTTTTGCATTGTTATGGTATTCACGCCCGGGGCGACCGCGAAATCTTCTTCAGAAGAGTAAGATATGATAATCTTCTCGGTAGGTACAAACAATGGAGACCAGGCCGACCGCCGGGCTGGAACCGGGATTATATGTTTCTTCAATTTTCGCAACCATAAATATTGAGGAGGTCAGAATGAAAAGAGTAAACTTAGTTTTAATGATCATATTCATTTTGTTCATTAAATTGAACTCATACGCCGAATTCATACCCACTGAACTATTCACCATCGGTTGGGGCGACGGTGCTGACCAACTGAAATTTAGGCCAAGGAAAATCACTTATCACGACCCGGGTGGGGTGGCCCCCGGTTACGACGAGGACCCCGGTTCAGGCCCGTCAGATGTATTTGTGGATAAGGAAGAAAATTTTATTTTCTACTCCTTTGATAACGGCCAGATTAAGGGATACAATAATCAGGGCGAAGTTATTTTTGACTTCTCCTATTGGCAACCCGATTACACGCCCGATTTTTATCACAATAATATAAATGGAGTATATGTCGATTCACTGTTGAGGCTGTATATAGTGGATGATCGGGAATTTGTCCCTGTAATCGATTATGACGGCAATTTGCTTGATAAACTATATCCCTTCGCTCCCGATTTATCCGTACCCATCCTATCAATGTATCCAAAGTGTAACGGAGATATATGCTTCTACGGTAAAAATAGGGGACTCGTTACCTATTCCAATGGAGAGTTTAGGCCCGGCGGTACCCCCGGCTTTATGGCCTCCAATGGGCATTTCTATACCGTTTGGTCGTATACGCTTCATGGCCTGGAGTTCAACGAATATCAAAATCCCGACACTACAGGCAGAGCGGAAATTCGAGAATTTACGGCGGTTAAATACCCTGATGAGATAATTTATGAAGCTGGCGTTTACCCAGGCGGTGACGGAAGCAATTTATATGTTGCGGTTACTCCCGATACTACCGGCGGAGGCGAAATATGGGAGCTTGATCTGGATTTTAACATTATAGATAAATTTGCACACAATGTCTGGACAGAGGAGGAAGTCTGGGGTATATCTCCCTTTATTCATTCGAATGGTAACATATACCGATTCCGCTGCTTAGAAGATGGAGTTCATGTAATCAAATGGACGAAACAGTGAGGGATGTTATGAAAAAGGGAATAATAACCTTAATGGCCATACTCATATCATCGACCGCCGCTTTTGGCCAGGTATACATAGAGTCGCTTTTCGGCCTGGATTTGCCCATACAGAAATGGACTAATCGGACCGATGTCGATTACCTCGGAGCGCCGAGAGATGCCAGGGTATTCGGCCCGACGGACGCGGCCAATCTTCGCTTCGCTGCAGAAAACGACACTACGGACATAATAATGGTGCTCGACGAAGGGAATTGCCAGATTCACTGGATCCGTTGTTCCGCAGATCCATCACAGAGAACGATTCAGAGGCTGGCTACATACGGGGATTTCGGCCATGGAGTTAATCAGTTCGTTTCTCCGCGTTCCTTTGCAGTAGCGTCAGCCTCCCCCTATTACGATCCTTCAATCGACTACATATTCGTTGGCGACAGGATCAATCACCGTATCGTCAGGCTGAATTTCGATTTTAATCCGGGATCGCCGGAGTCGGATGAGATAATCTGGGAATCTACCACCTTCGTCGATACCAATTTTTACCCGGTTGATTTAGAGTATGTCGATTACGGTACAGGCTACGTGAGCGACAACAGGCTTTTCGCCCTGGATGATGCAGGTAATCGTCTGGTGGTCTTCTCGCATGACGGTCAGCTTCTGCAGCAATTGGATATATCCGATCCTACCGATTCGACTTTTTACGTATACTGGGGTTTCACCCACAAATTGAATCCCAACGGATCTGTTTCTCTGTATCTTGCAAATATAGGCGATTCAAGCGTGAGAGGGTACCGTTACTCGGTGGCGGGCGAACTGTCATTCGTAAACGAGATATTTCTTGGTGATCGCAGAGATTCACATATATCAGAGATTATTTACGTGGATAGAATAGGCCTCTGGGCCATAGAAAGCAGAGGGCCGCATCTTTACAAGCTGTCGTTGGATCTCGCTCGCGTTATAATGGAAATTAGAGGAGAGGAACTTGATCCAACATCGCTGTACTACCTGCATAAAATCCGTGTTTTTCCCGAGCGTATAGTCCTATTCGAGGAGATGGGGGATGACACCGGCATTCTTACCTTCGCCTTTAATCCGCCGTCGGGCAAAAGAGATAACGATAAAGAGGAAATTATCCCCTTCAGGTTCGGCTTGAGCCAGAATTATCCGAATCCTTTCAATCCCAACACAACCATAAGGTTTGAGATTCCGCAATCCGATTGGGTGAAGCTGGAGATTTTCAATATCCTCGGCCAGAAGGTAAAGACGCTTGTGGATGAATACAAAAACGCGGGCGGCCATTCGATTATATGGAACGGCGCCAATAACTCCGGTAAGCAGGTGGCCACCGGCGTTTACTTCACCAGGCTCTCATCGGGCCAAAAGACCGAGATAAAAAAGATGCTTCTTCTTAGATAAGCCCTAAAGAAGATAACTGGCAAAGATTCCTTTCTTTCCCGCTTGACTTTGCACACCTCCATATCTATCTATGGCACCTATATGCGTAGTCTTTGCTCTGATAAAATGGAGGATCTATGAAAAAAATTGGCGTTTTAATTTTGCTGCTTCTCCTGGCCGCATCGGATGTTCTGGTCGGCAAGACCAGCTTCCACACCCTCGAAAACGGTATGGAGGTGATACTCAAGGAGAACCACGCCGTGCAGTTGATATCCTCGGTCGTGGTGGTCAGGGCCGGCAGCAAGTACGAAAACAATCAGAATAACGGGTTTACACATCTTCTGGAGCACATGCTTTTCAATGGCACCGAGACCAGGACCCGCGAGGATATCAACGAGGGGATCAAAAACTACGGCGGCTATATCAACGCCTTTACCCGTCAGGAGATGACCGGCTATCTGGTGGTCATGCCGACGGAGTTTATCGAACAGGGCCTCGATATCCAGTCGGATCAACTGTTCAACTCCATATTGCCCGTCGATGAATTCCCCAAGGAGCGGGACATAGTTGCGGAGGAGATCAAACAAGGCGATGATGTGGAAAGCTACGTGGCATACGATTATTTCAACGCCGTGATCTTCAAAGGAACGCCTTACGCCCGGCCGGTAATCGGGTATGAGGAAACCATCAGAAGCGTTTCCCGCGACGAGGTGATGAGCTATTACAAGGAATACTATGTGCCCAACAATATGATCGCCTTCATCAGCGGGGATTTCGAAACGGCGGAGATGCTCAAACTGGTGGAGGAGTATTACGGGAAATATCCTCGCGGAGAGACCCCTGCACTTGAGGAGTTTAGCATATCGCCGCCCTATGGAACTAAGATCCATATCAAGAATTTCGCCTCAAAGGTTACTTATATCAACGTCTCTCTACCCGGTCCGTTATATAGCGATCCTGACTATTTTGCTTTCGATGTTCTTTCTCAAATACTCGATTCGGATGTCTCGCCCCTGAGCAAAGCGCTGACGGGTGACGATGCTCCGTTAGCCACCGATATATCGGTGAGCCTCGATATGCAAAAAGAATACACCATGATGAGTATCTCAATCAAGACTAACGACAGGCGAAACGTAAAGCCGATAGTGACCCGGACAATCGAGACGTTAATGGGCCTGATCGAAACCGAATTTAACGACGATGATATCCGCAGGGTCGTTGTACCGAATAAGGTCTACGAGATAAAACTCGAAGAAAAGCTTCATTATTACGGTATCATGAAAGCGCCGTATCTGGCCACCGCTGGATTTGAATTTCTGGAAAGTTATATCGGCAATCTCTCTCTTGTAACGCCCGATGATATAAACGGGATCGTGCAAAAATACTTTTCTGAACCGGAATACGTTGCCTGCGCCCTCGCGTCCAGACAGGAGGTGGATAAATGAAACGGATAGTGGAAAGAAAATTTCATCTGACGATAGCATCGGTGGCCCCGCTTTTTCTAGCGCTTTGTATCAACTCCTGTGGAACTAAGACTAATTATAACAAATTCGTTCGGGAGGTGTTGCCGAACGGGCTGACTCTCATTATCAAATACAATCCCGACAGCCGGGTATTTGCCATAAATATCCTGGGGAAAAACCGCTGCGCCGGCGAACCCGATGGCAAAGATGGTATCACCGATTTTGTCAACCGTATGCTGGTGCGTGGGGCGGACGGCATGAGTGCCGAAGAGGTACAGAACAGGCTGGACGATATCGGCGCCGAAATCACGGCTAACGATATTCCGTATATTCCCTACGACGACCGGTATACCAGTCGCGCCTTTTCGTTCATCAAATTGGAGACCATCGACGAATACGCTGAGGCTGGAACGCGGCTTCTCTATCAGATAGTCGGCAAACCGGACTTCCCGGAGGAGGAGATAGAGAAGACCAGAAAGAAAGTTATGGGATTGCTCGGAATGAGATCCGGCTCCACTTATCAGAACGCCAGAAATGAACTCTACGGGAAGCTATTCGAGGGTCATCCCTATGCGAAAACTGTCATGGGAACGCGCCCAACCGTCATGAGCTTCACTCGCGATGATCTGGTCGCTCATCACGGGCGTTTCTATGCGCCCGGCAATATGATCATGGCTGTGGCGACAAACATCGATCCGGATACAATCAAAAGCTGGATCTATTCCACATTCGGGCAGATGCCGAAGGATGAGCATGAATATCCTCCCATGCCGCCGCCCGCGAAACCCTCCGGCCTGGTCGAGGTCCATCATGAAATGGATAAAGAACAGATATATATTTACATCGGGAGCCTGACGCCGGGTTTGGAATCTCCCGATGCCGCCGCTATGGATATGGCCGTCTCCATAATATCGACTCGCATGAAGCTCAACCTGCGCGAGGAGCAAGGGCTGGCCTATTCTGTCGGCATGGGAATACAGTTTATGCCCGAATTCGGATGGACGGTTGTCTCCATGGGAACGGGCTATGAAAATTACGATGTCGCCAGGAGCGGTTTGATCGCCGAGATTAATAATCTCAAATTGGCATTGCCAACTGAGGATGAACTAAAAAAAGCTCAAAATTCTACCTGGGGATCGATGCTGCTGGCAAGGGCGTCGAGGATCAATCAGGCGTACTACATGTGCAAGAATGAGTTTCTCGGTGTCGGCTATGATTACGAGGAGGATTACCTGACGAAGATTCGACGGGTGACCCCTGAGGATATTCGGAGAGTAGTCGATGACTATTTCGATACCGGGAACATGGTCATCGGCACCGCCGGTAAGAAAGCGGGATAGAGTAATGGGGAATCTGATCGAACCAGTTTAGATCTGGTTAGATTCTATTTCGTATGATATGCGCCGCCCTCGGTCCCCTGCTTGATGCGAATGCGTTATCGCAATATCAAATTATCCGCTCTATCTTACGGTCGGCGAAAGAGAAATACTTTTGGACTTCGTCGTGCCTCTTGCCGTCGACCAGCACCACCGGGTAGATCAGATAATTAAGAGGATCTGAAAGCCCCTTTATCTTAAGTGTTATATCGCGGCCGATAGTGAATGCCACCCTGTTTTCATCGAGGCTGCCGAAGAAGAATTCGGTTTTCTCCGGATTATTGCTGGCCTCGGAGGCGTCAACCGGAACCCAGCCTAGCTCATCGGTGTAGAATTCCGCCCAGCAATGGTATCCCGCTATCTCGCCCTCCTGTCTATCCTCCGGCAGAGGGAAGCCTATCACGAATCTGGCCGGTATGCCGCTGGCCCGGGCCATGCCGATGAAGAGCGAGTGGAAATCGGTGCAGTTGCCGGTTCTGGCATCACAAGCATAGATGGCGTCACCCCGGCCCCAGCCGACACCGCTCTTGTCGTATGTCATCGAGGAGACAATGTCATCGTATATGGCGCGAGCCTTCTCCAGGTCGGTCATACCCTCCTTTACAATCTTTTCCTTCTCCTCCAGGATGACACCATCCAGCGGGATGAGTATATCCGGTGAAAGGAAACGATGACGCATGAGTTCCGATGGTTTGTCGATCTCTCTTGATGAACCGTCCAGCGCCGAATAGTTTTTCCGGTTGGCCAGAAATGTCATTTTTGCCTCGAAGCTTTCGCCCGCGCTTTCACGATCCAGGTCGATACGTATTATCTTATTGCCGTATTCGCTATCGATTAAGTAGACATAGGGAAACGGGATATCAATTTCGATATCTGAAATAATCTGGTGATTATCCGTCTGCGGAACAGGGATCAGCACGCTGACATTCTCGGCGTCGGGAGGCATGTTGTTCACTTCCACTATATAAGCAAACTCAAAGGTTCTGCTGGAATCGCCGGTGAGGAACGATTTCGACAGAATACAGTATGCGATCGCGCCAGCGGTCAGGATAAAAATGATAATTAAGGTTCCTCTCACTTTCATCGCTCGCACCTCGTCAATAAGGGTTTTCGTTCCCGATTTGAATTTGTGAACAAGCTCAGCGTCTTGAAAGTTCCGGTCTGAGGATACGAACCAGCGGGATGATTTAAACTGATCTTGAGTGCATTTTCTTAGATCTTCGAGCTGAAATCTTAAGAATATTCTATTTTTTCCCCTTCAGGTACCTATCGAACCATTTGAGAATCCATTCCAGGCGTGCAATTCGTCTATCCGGACGGCCGCATCGTGAGAGGCCGTGCGGCTCGCCGGGGAAACGGACCATCTCGACCTTCCGTTTCAGCTTTTTGAGCGATATGAATAGCTGCTCGGCCTGCTCGATGGGGCACCGCAGATCCTGTTCGGAGTGAATGATCAGAAGAGGAGTTTTGATTCTGGCCACGTGTTTTATGGGAGACATCTCCCACCAGGTGTCGAGGTTTTTCCAGGGAGATCCTTTTATCTCACGGTCTATGTCAAAACCGAAATCGGATGACCCGTAAAACGAGACGAAGTTGGTGACCGATCTCTGCGTCACCGCCGCTTTGAAGAAGTCGGTATGGGTGACGATCCAGTTGGTCATATAGCCACCGTAGCTGCCTCCGGTTACCCCCATCCTGTTCTTGTCAATGTATTTTTGCGAGGCCATGTGGTGCGCCAGCGACATGCAGTCTTCATAATCGGCCGTTCCCCATGCGTTGATAATTATCTCGGCATGCTTTCTTCCGTAGCCCTGTCCACCACGAGGGTTGCCGTAATAAACCACGTATCCCTTAGAGGCCAGATACTGCATCTCGTGGAAAAATGTATAGCCGTACTGCACGGTAGGGCCGCCATGAATTTCCAATATGGATGGATACTTGCTTTTCGGTGAGAAATTGGGTGGTTTGATAATCCAGGCATGAACCGGGTAGTTGTCGTGGCCGCGAACTATTAGCTCCTCGGGCTTCTGAATATGCAAGTCTTTGAAAAGCTCATCATTGAGGCGGGTCGGTCGTCTCGGTTTTGAATCTCCAGATGTGTCGGAGATGAATACCTCCGCCGGAGTTGTCCAGGTCGAGGCAATCGAGGCGATGTGCCTTTTTTGCCCGGCGAGAGAGAAGGCCGCTACATGCAGCTTTCCGCCGATAACCCCGGTTAGCTTCCCCCCCGATGATTTCACCTTATAAAGGCGGGTGGCGCCATTTTCAGAGATCTGGAAATAAATCTCTTTCCCGTTAGCAGACCATATCGGCGCTTGAACCTCATGGCCTTCTGCGGTATCGGAGATGGTAAGATCCATGGTCATCCTATCCAATTTTGGAATCAGATCGACCGCTTTGCCGCCCTTGACCGGGACTTTCCAGACATGATCGTTAACGACTCCCCAGGCGCCCTGCGGCTCATCGTGGCCGATGAATGCGAGCTCCTTGCCATCGGGAGAGCCCGATATCGCGGCAACCGGACCTTCAGGCTTTTTGAGTTTTCGCGGTATGCCTCCATTGGCGGCGACCACAAAAATATCGTCCTTCATAGATTCCACATCCGGGTCGCGCTGGACATTGGCTATGTAAGCAATATACCGCCCATTGCCGAGCCAGATTGGACATCGCTCGCCGTTTCTGCCTTTGGTGATCTTATTACCCTTACCGGTCTCCATATCATAAATATAGACGTGCCCCCGGTCTTCTGGCAAAAAGCCGGAGTTGTCGAGCTTATAGAATAATCTGGTGATGTGGCGGAAAACCGGTTCCTCTTTTTTCCCGTGCTTGTCTTTGGGGACCTTGTCGGCCTTTGTGAAAACGCAGAGGATTTTCTTGCTGTCGAGCGATACGGAGATATCGGAATACGAACCATCATCACCGGCCAGCAGCCTGGCTTCGCCTCCCGAGGTCGGCATCCTGTATATACCCTTTTGTTCTCCCCGTTTGGATGTAAACACGATCCATTTACCGTCGGGGGAGAAAACCGGGTTTGAGTCCTTTACATCGCCAGACGTGTATTGCCTTAGATTCGTGCCGTCGGCGTTCACCATATATATGTGGGAGTGGTAATCCTTTTTATCTTTCGATGCCGCTTCGGCCGTGAACATAATCTGAGATTCGTCTGGAGAAAGCGCAACCGCCCGCACAAACTTCATCTTTAACAGGTCTTCGGCTGTGATTTTTTTCTTTTTCATCACTGCTCCTTGAAAGCATTAAAAAAACCGGCTCAATTCAACTCCTTCATCCTATAAGCGGCGCTTTAAAAAAGCAAGCGAAGAATGACCGAATTGGTGGTCATTATATCTTTAATATAATGTTATAGTTGCTGCTTTATACCGACATAGTTCACGGCCAAAATTACGGCTTGAAACATCTAATAGCATTGGCTAAATTGCGCTGATTATGGAACGGGATCCTTTCTTAAATCCTCTGGCCTGGATCGGGATGCGGGTAAATCGAGGATCAATATCTAAAGGATTTGAGAAATGAGCGGGCAGATCCCCTACATTGGGCAGATTTTCGCCCTCCTCACAGCTGTGGTCTGGGCATTCGCCGTCATATTGTTTAAGAAAAGCGGCGAGACGGTTCACCCCATCGCCCTGAATTTTTTCAAAAGCCTTCTGGCCCTGATTCTTTTGATTCCGACGATATTTCTCTTTGGAGAACCGGTCAGGGGATTATTCTCTACAAATGAATATCTACTTTTGCTTGCCAGCGGCGCCTTGGGCATAGGGATCGCCGATACACTCTTTTTTAAAAGCCTCAACCTGTTGGGGGCGGGGCTGTCGGCAATAGTTGATTGCCTGTACAGCCCCTTCATTATCGGGCTTTCGGTTCTCTGGCTGGCGGAGACTCTAAATTTAATCCAGGTCGCTGGAGTGATAATGATTATCTCTGCGGTCCTGACTATAAGAAAAGCAGACGATAAGGGAAAGATCAGCCGACACGATCTGCTGTGGGGGATTTTCTGGGGCATCCTGGCCATGGGCACCATGGCAGTGGGGATCGTCATGATAAAGCCTCTCCTGGATCGCTCTCCCCTTCTCTGGCTCACAGAGGTCCGGATCATGGGGGGAGGGATCATATTAGCGCTGGTCCTGCTATTCCATCCCCGGAGGCGCAAAATAGCCTCGCCGCATCTAACCTCGCGAGGCTGGATATATTTGATCGTAAGCTCGTTCTTGGGAGGATACTTAGCCATGATCCTCTGGCTGGCGGGGATGAAATTCACCCTGGCATCTATCGCCGCCGCGTTAAATCAGACCAGCAATATTTTTATCTTCATCTTCGCCGCCATTTTCTTAAAGGAACCTATAACACTCAGGCGCACGGCGGGGATCATTCTGGGGGTCGCGGGAGCGTTTATAGTTACGTTCGGATAGTGCTACGTTGATCGTGGCGAGAAAAAATTCTATTGATTTATTTAGATCAATATCGGTACTTGACATCACATGGCACATCTTAAAACGATATATAACCTGAGAGCGAAAACGATCTCGTGAAATAATTGAAAATTAAGATGATTTTTTTTAAGATACTTGTCAGGTTGATTTCCGCAAATAATATAATCCTGATTTTCATCTGCCTGAGTCTAACAGGTGCTTCAAATTCCTTTTCTGCATCTGAGGACTCGACCTCGGTTGATACCCTGACATTTAAAAAGAGCAGCCTGTCGATCTTGCCGATAGTCCTTTATTCGCCTCAAACGAAACTCGCGGCCGGCGTTTTGCCGACATATATATTCCGCAGTTCTCCGGAAAGTCGTCCATCCAGCGTAACGTCTCCTGCCTACTATACGATTAATAAGCAAATTTCTATCTCGATCCTGCCCGAGATTTATTATAAGAATGGCGCGTATCGGTTTTCCGGCTCCATGTATTATCTGAAGTGGCCGGACCTGTTCTATGGCTTGGGAAATGCCGCGTCGGCGGACGACGAAGAGGAGTACACGACAAGGTCAACCGGGGGGACAATCGATTTTCAGAGACGTTTCGGGTCCAGCTTATATTTCGGTGTTGTCGGCGAACTGTCTCATAGCGAACTGGTTGAAATCGAAGGCGAAGGGCTTCTGTCCACCGGAGATATAACCGGAGCAGAGACCGGCACCATCAGCGGCGCCGGAGTTTCGATTAGCTGGGATAGCAGGGATAATATTTTCTTTCCACGGAACGGAAACTATCATGTGGTTTCCGCCACTTCGTTCGGCAACGTTTTAGGCGGCGATTATTTCTTCAATAGGTTTATCATAGATCTGCGGAAGTATGCGGCGTTCGATTCCAATAAGATCATTGCTTTTCAAGCATACGGAAGCTTTACCGGCGGCGATCCGCCGTTTGGAATGATGCCTCAGCTCGGCGAGACAATTCGAGGATATTACCCTTTGAGATATATTGATAGAAGTTTGCTGGCTTTCCAGGTAGAATACCGCTGGCATCCGCTCTGGAGAAGATTTGGCATTGTGGGATTCGCCGGGGCGGGGAGCGTCGCCGATAGAATATCGGATTTCAGACCGAATGATTTTAAATTTGCCGCTGGAATCGGCATACGCTATCTGTTCATCCCGGTCGAGGGATTGAATATACGGTTCGATATCGGATTCGGTCAGGAATCGTCGGAAATCTACTTCGACATCGGCGAGGCCTTCTGAGATAATAGGCCGGTCGGCGAAAAATATCTTTAAAAATACCCATAAACATTCTGGCCGGTTTTTCGTAGATGAAATGAGCGCATCGATCTGTGAATTTTCACCTGTCTGTTAATTGAAAATTTAAGCGACTTTCGGCAATAAGGGAGGAAGGTTATGAAAAAGATCTTATTGATAACGGCTTTGGCCCTGGCGGTGGCCAATATGGGTGTTGCCGGGACGATTAAGAAGGAATTCGATATCGGCATGGGTAAGAAGCTGGTGATGGATCTTGAGACCGGTGGTGGGATTTTCATCTCAGGATGGGATAAGGAGAAGGTGGCGGTCAAGGTTCACGTTTCCGGAGTGGATGAGGATGATTACGATCTGGATTTCGATACCCGCTCATCGGGTGTCAAGATCAGCGCCGACTATCGTAAGAGATGGGGGCGGCATGACGGTGATTTCGAATTCGATGTGAAGGTACCGGAGAAATTCGATATAGAAATTGAATCCTCAGGAGGAGGGATTCACATCGTTAATGTCGAGGGGGATATTAGCGGCAATACGGCCGGCGGCGGTCTCGATTTCACCAATATTAGAGGCGATATCGACTTCAGGACGATGGGAGGCGAGATCAGGGTATCAGGAATAAAGGGGCATCTCAATCTCAAAACCATGGGCGGCGGCATCACCGTCACTGACTCCGAGGCTGACGGCAAGGTCTCGACTATGGGCGGCAGCATCCTGATCGAGGATGTCAAAGGTAGCCTGGAGGGTTCGACCATGGGAGGCAATGTAATTTATAGAAAGGTTACCGGCAGTTCTGATAGGTCGGAGAATCCCGCCGGGGACGAGGTGCACATATCCACCATGGGCGGCGATATCCATGTGGACGACGCTCCCCAGGGGGCCGATTTCAATACTAAGGGAGGCGATATCACAGTTCGTAGCGCAGCTAAATTCGTGAAAGCCAAAACCCTTGGCGGAAACATAGAGATAGACGAGATAGACGGCTGGGTAAATGTCTCGACGTTGGGGGGCGATGTTACAGTCAACATGGTAGGCGATCCGAATGAGGGTCGTCGTGATATCGAAATCTCATCGCTGGGCGGCGAAATCACCCTTACCGTGCCCGCCGATCTTTCCATGGAATTCGATATCGAGCTGGCCATTACAGAAAATTCGCGCAGGGATTACGAGATAATCAGCGATTTCGATATGAAACTGGAAAAAACCAAAAAGTGGGATCGTAGCCGCGGCAGCAACCGGAAGTATATTTATGGCACCGGCTCAGTTGCGGGCGGCAAGAACAAGATCGAGATTAGCACCATAAACGGGGATATCTATATAAAGAAGGGGACTTAGCGTCGATTTGCCGACAGACTCTGCAATTGTATTATAGCTGATGAAAATTGATTTCGGTAGGGGCTTATTGCAATATCCTGCGGCCATACGGCCCGTATGGGATCTGTAAGAAGCCGCACGTCCTTTAGAGAACTGATAACGACTCAGTTAAGATTTCGCGGCAGAAAAAGGCTTCCACTTCTCCGCCGCCGGTTTCGGTGTTACGAGGCTTATCACGATTAAGCAGAGCAACGATAGTATCAGTGCCGGATAAACGGTCGGTATATCCCACGGCTGGCCGGAGATTTCCCATATTAGCGTCATGGCCATCCCCCCCGCCATCGATGAGACGCCGCCATACGCATTGGCCCGTTTCCAGAAGAAAGCCGCCATCACCGCCGGTGTTATACCCACGCCATACATGGTGTAGGCATATAATGCCATTTCCAGAATTCGCGTGAAAAATTTAACCTGCATAAATGCGAAAATGCCAAGCAGGACAACCACTATCCTCGAATAGAGTATAATCCGCTTCTGCGATGCATTCGGATTTATGAATCTTTGATATATATCGCGGATTATATTGATCGATGGCACCAGCAGAAAGGAATCTGCGGTGGAGACGATGACCGCCACAATAGCGGCAAGGAGAAGGCAGCCTATAACCACCGGCAACCCGAATTTGACCGCATGCAGAATCACCATTTCGGATTCGATATCCGAGAAAAGGGAGCTGCCGATGATCGCTATGACGACTATCAGGGTTTCGATAACAACCGTTCCGGCAATCCATCCGATCACCGATCTCCTGGCTGTTTTTACATCCCTGGCCGAGAAAAACCTCTGGTACATGCCGGATTCGCCTAAAAGAAGAAGCATTGTCGGCAGGGAATAGCTCAATGCCTCCATCAATGTCATATTCCCCAGCGGCTGAAAATGAGAATCGGGAAGCCTGGCAGCTATTTCTCCCCAGCCCCCGGCCCCGTTTAAGAGGAAAGGCAATGCTATGAATAAACCGATTATCATGATGGCGCCGTTGACGACATCGGTATAGGCAACCGAGATCAGACCGGCCAGCACGGTATAGCCGATGACGAATATGGCGGTGATGATTATCCCCGTGTCAACCGGGATACCCGTCACCAGGTTCAATACCATCCCGCCCGCCCTGAACTGGTAGCTGACTATGGCCGTATAGGCGATCACCGTAACCAGCGTGCCCAGCATACGGGCGTATTTGTTATATCGCGCTTCGAGTATATCCGGCACCGTGTACTGAGCGAATGCCCGCACACGTCCGGCTATCAGATATAGTATTATTATGGCTACCCAGACTCCGGCGTCGAACCAGAGAGCGGGAAATCCCTTATCGTATGCCAGGCCGGCGCTTGCTATTATGGAGCCTGACCCGATCCAGGTTGCCAGCAACGTACCGACCAGCACCTTCGCCGAAAGCCGTCTGCCGGCGACCATGAAGTCGTCTTGTGTCTTTACCTGCCTGCTTCGATAAGCGCCGACAACGATCAATATGAGTAAATATGAAATGATGACCCAGAAATAGATCATGTGGGGTTAATAGGGCTGATCCATCCCAATGTCAAACGATTAAGATCGAACCTATGGTTTCCAGTAAGCCGGGTGCGGCTTTTTTCAAACACATCTTGACCGCTATCGGGGTAATTTCCTACTATAGGCTGGCATTAATGCCGGCGTCGGACAGGAATCGTCCAATATCGAAAGTGAACCTGAGAATTCGGGAGAATGATGATGAAAATCAGATGCGACTGGGCTGATTCGAATGATCTTATGATTCGATATCACGATTCCGAATGGGGTGTTCCTCTGCATGACGATCGGAAGCTGTTCGAATTTCTGATTCTGGATGCCTTCCAAGCGGGATTGAGCTGGTCAACCATCCTGAACAAACGGAATAACTTTAAGCGGGCGTTCGATGATTTCGATCCAGTCGAAATTTCCGGTTATGACCGAAGGAAGATCGAAACTTTATTGAAGGATACCGGTATTATACGAAACAGGCTGAAGATTGAGGCCTCAATCACAAACGCCAGGGCGTTTCTGGATATCCAGGCGCAGTTCAGTAGTTTTGATAAGTTTATATGGCAGTTTGTCGGCCATAAACCGATTGTTAATAAATGGAGAAAGATGAAGAATATTCCGGCCAATACGACCGAATCCGACGCCATGAGTAAAGATTTAAAGCAGCGCGGCTTCAGATTCGTCGGCACGACCATCTGCTATGCTTTTATGCAGGCAGCCGGGATGGTTAACGATCATATAGTATCCTGTTACAGATATCGCGAGGTAATGGAATGAGTAATCAAAATAAGAAAGTCGTTACGACCGAATCAATAGTAAGCCTTAGAGAAATTACTAAAGATACTGTTAGAATAATTTGCGATCTAAAGGTCGCCGAGTCGCAACAGCAATTCATCGCGCCCAACGCTGTTTCTATCGCGCAGGCATATTTTTCCGAAAACGCGTGGTTCCGTGCCATTTATGCAGATGAATCGCCAGTTGGCTTTATCATGCTCTATAAAGATACCGAGAAGCCGGAATATTTTCTCTGGAGGATGATGGTCGATGAAAAATATCAACGAATGGGTTTTGGATACAAAGCAATGATTCTGTTGATAGATTATGTGAAAATACTTCCTGATGCCACCGAATTACTCACGAGCTGCGTACCGGGCAAAGGGAGCCCCGAAGAATTCTATCGAAAACTCGGTTTCGAAAGAACCGGCGAAATGGATGGCATCGAAGTTATAATGCGTCTGCCGCTTTAGACCTGCTACTATTTCATAAACATCAGAAGCCGCAAGACATCAAAATAATCATTACACTCGTATCTTACCGTATGAGCCCCGTCAAGCCGCGCACCCGGATAGAACGATGTTTTATACGCCAGCCTGTTGTCCTTGTATAAGATCTCTATTTCGAATTTATCCGGTAGAGCAATTTTACATTTTGACGTATCGCTGCTTATAGCCTTCTTTGCGGTCCCTTTAATCATCTTGACGGCCAGATTGGGATGAATGCTGATATTTGATGTGCCAACACCTTCGCTAACGGCTACAGTATGCATATTGCGATTAACGTCTCTGGCCTCGTCGCATATACCTTTATCTCCGGTAATCATGACTACGGGCACTCCGACTGATGCGGCGGCATAAGAGTTGATCAGAAATTCCGAGGCGAACCGATCGTTGATCTTAATATGCATCGAGGAGCCTGTGAGAGTGTGCGCCAGCGGATTTGTATCGGACCCGGCGCGCGAGTGGTATCCCGTAAATACGGCCGCATCATAAGATTCATCAATCCCCTGTACCATACAGAATGGATGGCCGCTCCATTCACGCAGGATTTTTACTTCCTCGGGCAATCTTGATGCCAAAATATTCCTGCCGGTATCATGAGCGTCGCGGACGAGTATTTCGGTCGCTCCCGCCTCAATTGCGCCCTCGCAGGCGGCCACGACCTCGGCGGTCATCTGTTTTTGAAAATCAGCATAGTCCGATTTGCTCTTTAAAGTCTCATCCCAGTGGGTAATGCCAGTCGTCCCCTCGATATCCGCGCTAATGTATATCTTCAAATTGCTCTCCTTCCATCTTCAAGCCACGATATTACAATATAAGCCTTATTATCTCGTTGCGAAAATCGATTCCTCGTATTCATGGATTTTTTCAAAACCCAATCTGCGGTAACATCTAATTGCCGGATGGTTGGTTGCGCCGACGTTTAACATTATCAGCCTTCCCTCGGAAACAAGTTCATCAACCAGACGGGATGTCACCGCCGTGGCCAGTCCCCGGTTGCGAAAATCCGGATCGGTGACGATATTGCCGAGCACCGCAATATTGTATTTATCGGAGTACACATGGATACCACTTGCAGCAATTATTCGGTCGTCATCGAAATATCCGAAATATTTCCCGGTTCTCAGCAAGCGAACATCAAAGTAGTTCCCTGGATATGACCGGTTATACAGATCAACCAATTCCTCTTTATTCGATAGATCCAGTCTGGCTATCCGATCGCTTGAAATATTCAGTTGATGGCTCGCCGGCGACTCCAGCTTCATTTTATAATGCGTCCCCAGTGGTTCCTCGGTGAAACGCTTTAGAAAAATAGAACGGTATTCTCTTTGAAAATGGCAGTAAAACCGATCAGGCAACGCCTGCAGGAGTTCTTTTAATAGATTATCCAGACGACATCCTAATCCAAATGCCAGGACTGTGGGAACGGCCAGACCGTCATAAATCAATATCGATTCATTTATCCCCCCCTGGCCATCAGGGTTCGCTGCCCATCGACAATCGCCGAAGTAGAAATCATCCAGATCGCCGATGTGATACCCAAATAGGATGGGGTCTTTTTGAAAGTGGCGATAAAGAAGATTTCTATCGGTGGTGAATACCATATCTGAACCTTATCTGAAAATCCTCCGATCTCTTGACAATATGTCGCTCAACCGCCGGGCTGTCAACCGAGCAACGTATTCGCTTTGGACTTGACTTAAATTATGACCCTGGATAGTATGAAGGCTGGATGCTGTTTCGAAAATCAAAAATCGTGATTCTCAGAGAGATAGGCTAACCATCGAGGTGGAATGATGACCGGATATACGAAACATAGACTCGTCAATCTACTGATATTGTTCCTGTTTGTAGCCTCCTGCGCCACGGTTCCGGTAACCGGACGACGGCAGCTCAACCTGATTCCCGGTTCTCAATTGAACTCCATGAGCTTCAAACAATACTCCGAATTTATATCATCTCACAAGCTGAGCAAAGACCCCGGGCAGACCCGAATGGTCAAGAGAGTCGGCAAGAGGATACGCGAAGCTGTCGAGCGTTATTTCGCCGAAAGGGATATGTCCGGCCATTTAAGAGGCTACCGATGGGAATTTAATCTGGTCGAGGATTCACTGGTCAATGCCTGGTGTATGCCGGGGGGCAAAGTGGTCATCTATACCGGAATACTACCGATAACGCGGACCGAGACTGGCCTGGCAGTGGTGATGGGGCATGAAATCGCGCATGCTGTCGCCAACCACGGCAACGAGCGGATGAGCCAGGGATTGATCGCTCTAACGGGTGGCATCGCCCTCTCAAAGGCTCTGGAGACGAAAAGCGAAGAAACGAAAAATCTATTTCTGGCTGCCTATGGCGTTGGGGCACAGGTTGGGATTCTGCTTCCCTACAGCAGATTGCATGAATCAGAGGCCGACCGCCTGGGACTGATTTTCATGGCTATGGCCGGATACGATCCTCACGAGGCGGTCTCGTTCTGGCGACGAATGGCCGCCGGCAAGAAGGGCGCCCCGCCGGAGTTTTTGAGCACTCATCCATCGGATGAAACGAGAATAAGAAAAATCCAGGAAGCGATCCCGGAGGCGATGGGATATTATAAACCGTAGAGATCAGATACGTCATATTCCGAATGCAGCTTAGCCGATTGAGAAACGAGGCGTATTGTCCGACCTCCAGCCAATCGACGATTTCACGCCCGGCTGTCCTGCTCAGAAAATGAGCAATTTGATCATGTAATCTATAAGTATCGGGAAAATCCCATAGTATGGGTTAATGGGTTGCGAGGCGGCCCTTTGACCCTGAGATGGCGCATCCATTGTAATTCAGTGAGAATCCAATAGTTATACGAGGTTGTTATCCATCCTGGCTTATGATGCCAGAAGGTATAGGTCTTGCTACTTACCTGCATCCGAAAGGCAAAAAGCGAGGTGGGAACAATGATGAAAATATCGAAGAGACAAGACGGCTTCACGCTAATAGAGGTTATGGCCGGCATGGTTATTCTGGCCTTAGGTTTGATTCTCCTGCTGCCGATGATGGTAACCTCCATGCAGGCCAACGACTTCGCCCGCGGCGCTACCGAGGCCTCAATGCTGATCAAAGACAAAATGGAGGAACTGAAAAATATGGATCCTCCGACCTCTGGAGTGGATACCTTAGGCAGCGTGCAGCGAAGCTGGACAGTATCGAATGCAAGCTCGAATCTCTGGCGTCTCGATGTTACCATTTCCTGGACCGACCGCCACGATCTGGGCCATTCGAACACCGTTACATCATACATGTCAACAAGGTAGGTGGACAATGTCACGCATTAATCTTAATTTCAGAGCAATCAAGGGATTTACCATAATCGAACTTTTGATTGCCTTGTTTCTGGCCGGCATAGTAACATCGGCTGCCATGGGAATATATATCACCCAGCACAAGCAATGGCTGGTTCAGGATGACATCTCCGATATGCAGGCCAGCATCAGAGCCGCGGCGGTCGAGCTGAGCACCCAGATCCGCATGGCCGGATATAATGTCCCGGGGGGTATCCCCGAACTGGAGGCCTACAATACCAACCCCGATACTATTGTGATTACCTATGACTCCGCCGACATTCAGGGCTTGCAGATCGAGCACGAGATGCCGCTCCCTTCGGCAGAGCTGCGCTGCGACGGCCATGATTTAACCGGTCTGTATGATGGGGACTGGGTCTTCATCTATGATCCTGTCGCAGACACGGGGGAATTCTTCGAGATCTCCCTCGTTCAATATGATGCCTACCATATTCAGCATAACACTATGCCCCTTTCCAGATGCTACCCCACCAGCAGCCTTATTCTCAAGTTGAATCGCTTTAAATTTTATATCGATAATTCGGACTCTACCCATCCCAACCTGATGGTCTGGGCGCCTGGAATGGGGGCGCAGGTATACGCCGAGAATATAACCAACCTCAATATTCAGTACGTATTGTCCTCAGGCGCCATCGTCGATGTCCCTCCGGTACCCGATATGGTTCGCGAGGTGATTATCAATATTGACGCCCGAACGGACAAGGCCGATGACGAATTCGAAACCCCCTACAGGACCCGAAGCCTTACGACCAGGGTTATGGTGAGAAATCTTGGAGTCGGCTAAAGAATTCGAAAAGACATTTATTTGGATGGTAGAGAATGCCAGTGGATAATTATTCGTTAGCTGACATACCATCTTGCTAAAGAGGGGGAACAAGTGATGAAGATATGGAGAAGAATAACGGGGAACTCGGAATCGGGCATCGTCCTGATTGTCTGTATGGCATTGCTTCTGATGCTGTCGTTGATCGGAGTCGCCTCGATCATGACCTCGAATACCGAAATGGATATCTCGGGCAATGCGCAGTATCAGACGGCCGCCTTCTATCTGGCCGATGCGGGTGCAGAAAGGGCTCAGGCCGTTCTACAGGACAGCAGCGATTGGAGATACGGATTCTATGACGAGCCTCTCGGAGACGGCATATATAACGTCATGGTTTTCGACAGCCTGTCTCTTCCCTACCTGGGCAAGAACCTGCTGGTCAGATCAACAGGTACGGTGCAGGGCGCCGAAACCACTATAGAGGTAATGCTTGCCCCGAAGTATAGATCCAAATTCGAATACGCCGCCTACGGCAGAGATGATTTCAAGATGAATGGGGGAGGACTCATCGATTCCTACGACAGCGATCTCGGAACTTACGCCTCTCAGGCTGTCAACGGGCCTGACTTAGGAGGACATATGTATGCCTCTGATAACGCCCTGATCGGCTGCAACGGAACTATCAAGACTGCTGGCAATGCCCAGGTGCACGGCGATGCCGTGACTTCACCCACCGGCATATTTGATATCGGCGGCGTTTTATATGGTGATTCAATAAGGCAGGCTACGCCGATTGTCTTGGATAGTATTCCAGCAAGCGAAATGGCGGACGCGCAGGCAAGCAACGATGCCGCCACGAATTTGAGGTTAACAGGCGCCGCCGCCTACGATCCGGTTACAAATGCACTGATATCGTCCAATGCGGACGACAGCATGATCTTCAGCTCGGGGACCTACTACTTCTCCTCGGCCCAGATTAAGGGAACTCTGGTAGTTGAACCAGGGGCACAGGTATTCATCTATACGGACGGTGTATGGGACGGCAGCGGAGGTTCCATGGTAAACCTCGACGGGGTACCTTCCAATCTGCATATCTATTCCACGGGGAGTGTTTTCAATATCACCGGTGGCAGCGCGGTATGTGCCGCAGTGTATGCTCCTGAAGCCACGATGACAGTCACTGGCGGTAGCGAGTTTTACGGTTCTTTGATTGGCAAAACATACGATAACGGCGGCGGCACCAATCTTCATTTCGATGAGGCCCTGCTACGCCTAACAGATGAGGATTTCATCGCTGGCTATAGTAAAATCGGGTGGACGGAATTATAAGCAGTTATCTGATGATTGGAATTTCGTGGTAATCAGATACTATCTCAATCTGCCACTGAAGGGGGATGCCGCCTGACATCGGCGGCATTCTTAAATCATATATTGCTATCTATTTGGCAAATCAAATCGATGTCTGAGGCAGCAAGATCATTGCTTCAATGACCGACATTGTTTCACAAAGCAACATTTCTTGCGGCAGCATGGTATTTCATAGCGACCTTGTGATTGTCTTGAAAAATATTTCCGATTAGCGAAGTAGGACTGTTTCTGTATAATAACTACTGGACATGTTTCTTAAATTCGTGAAAAAACATGGCCGGCAGGCAGGAGAGGGAATGATTCATTTCAAAAATGAGCGCGGCTTCACTCTGGTAGAGCTGTTGGTCGGACTTCTCGCAGCCGCCGCCATTACTTATGCGGCGATGTCATTATACGTCACTGAACACAAACAACTCTTGGTCCAGGAGCAGATATCCGATATGCAGGGCAATATCCGCTCAGCGACGGAGATGCTGGCCTCGGCTGTACGCAAGGCAGGATTCAATCTTCCGGAGACTCTCTATCCGCTTGAGACTCACGACACCAGTCCGGATACAATAACTGTAACTTTCGATTCGGGGGCGTTAGACGGCGTTAAATCAATATATGACATGGCTGATCCGACGGATGAGTTGCGATGCGCTCACGGCGACGATATCAGCGGATTGAAGGATGGCGATTGGGCATATATATACGATTCCGACGCCAAGATCGGGGAATTTTTCCAGACCACCCGTGTTCTGGCAGGGCCACCCCGTATTCAACACAGCACCATGGCCCTTTCGCGAAATTACCTCGCGAGCAGCGATATTTTGAAGATTGGCCGGATCAAATTCTTTATTGATCAATCCGATTCAACTTATCCCAACCTGATGATTCAAACGTACGGCTCCGCCCCGCAGATCTTTGCGGAGAATATAATTGATTTGAACTTCAGATATTTCTTAGCCAGTGGCGCTATTGTCACCCAGACGAATACTCCAAACGAGATCAGGATGGTGGAAATCGATGTCCTCGGGAGGACTTCATCGCCGGACCCCGAATTCTTCCAGGATTACCGCACCAGGAATTTTACCCTCCGCGTAAAAGTGAGAAATCTGGGATTCAACTGATCGCAACTGAGATCCCTCCAAATGTAAGCTGATTCCCTTCGGTAAGAATGCCAATAGTAAAAATCAATCATTAACCTTTTATATATAGGTAAGTATGGGATCATTCCTATACTAAGGTGTTTGTAAACTACAATTCTCAACATCTTACCATAAACAGTTTTCGAGGGTCATCGTAACTCATTGTGGTTGTGCATGTTATTGTTTTCGGGGAGTTGGCATCCCCTTTGCAAGTATTTGTTATTGAATAAAAAGGAACATTTCAAGAAAGCGAGGTTTGAAATGAAAAGCGATATGACTTATATGAACAGACCGGAAAGCCAGCGAGGAATGGTCCTTGTCGTCTGCCTGATAGTCCTGCTCATGCTTTCGCTAATCGGGATCGCCTCCATTACGACCTCCAACACCGATATGACCATAGCCGGCAATGAGATGAATCAAACGGGCTCGTTTTATGCCGCAGAATCCGGGCTTGAACAGGCTGCGGCCGTAATCATAGCCAGCTACCAGACTACGGGCAACCCCCCGAGCCCGCTTCCGAGTGGGGAGCATACAGTGGGGGCATTCGAGTACAGTTACAGTGTCACCGACCTTGGTCCGGCAGTCAACAAGACCCTGAGCGACGGCGCATATAAAGGTCTTTATGGTCTTGTGAAGACGTTCGATGTCAGTTCCACCGGGTTCGATAACGGACGAGAATCCGCAGTGCTTTTGAATATGGGCTTGCAGGACGCCCTGATACCGATGTATCAGTTTGCGGTCTTTTATGAGAACGATCTCGAGATAGCTCCGGGGCCTGATATGACACTGGGTGGACGGATACATTCCAACGGCAACATATATCTGCAGTCTGATAACAATCTCTATGTCAATTCATATCTGACATCGACAGGAGATATTATCCACGGTCCCAAGCCGGGTAGTGGGCAGAGCGTCTCCTCGGGAAACGTCTTTATCGAGGATAACAACGGCAACTACCAGAATATGAAAAATGCCGACGGCACGTTTCTGGAT
>CBEWDL010000029.1:0-24840 GCA_965555375.1 uncultured bacterium | reverse complement strand
GGAAGAAGTTGTCAAAAAGCAGGAAGCGGAAACGCTCGGATCTGTTGATGCCGCGATTACCACTACGGATGTACTCAAAGATACCAGGGATCGGTTTAACGACAACATTCATGTAGTTCCGAATGCAGCAAACGTCTCTCATTTCAATAAGGCCTTATCGGGGAGTTGTCCGGAACCGGAAGACCTGAAGGTGATACCGAGACCGAGATTGGTATTTGTGGGCGGCATAGCATACTGGCTTGACCTGGAGCTGCTCAGGCATACTGCGATATCGCGACCCCATTGGCAAATAGTCATGATCGGCCCCGAAATGACGGATATTGGACTGTTGAAGAATTTAGAAAACGTGCATTTGTTGGGACGGAAAGATTATGATCGCCTTCCCGATTATCTCGCCTGGTGCGATGTCGCCCTGAATCCTTATAAAGTTGATGATATCGCCAGAGGATGTTCCCCTTTGAAGCTGTATGAATATATAGCGGCGGGTTTGCCGGTCGTTTCATCCGAAATGCCGGAAGCCCGATGTTTCAACGATCTCGTAAGAATTGCAATGAACCACGATGATTTCGTCGTTGGGATCGAGGAGATTCTCTCACTCGAGGGAATAATTCGAGCTTCGAATAGACATAAAGCCTATGAAGAATCACAGAATCATACCTGGGAGAAAAGATTTCTTGAAGTAGAGAGAATTGTCGAGGAGATGCTGGTATGAAGATAGCCATTAAAGCCACCCATATTACGCATGGGGGTGGGCTTGCTCATCTCAACAAGATGATAGAATGGTTCGCCAGGATAGCGCCGGAGAGGAAATTTGTGGTTTTAGGAAAATCGGGGCAGGAGAAATTGTTCGTCGAGGCTCCGAAGAATTTCGAGTACAGATTTTATAAGGCGCCGTCGTTAAACCTCTTCACCCAGGTATTCTGGGAGCGATACAAGCTTCCCGGTATCGTTAAAAAAATCGGATGCGATTTGCTGTTCGAGCCGGGTAATTATGGCGCCAGAAGCGTTCATTGCCCGAAGGTGACGCTGATACATAACATAGCCCCCTTCGACGATCAATATATCAAAAAGGAAAATCCGTACCAGAAAATAAGGCTGAAGCTTCTCAAGAGGGCGACCGTCAGCAGTATGAGATCTTCCCAGGGCATAATTTATCTATCCGAGTATTGCCGCGATTTCTATTCCGGTTACATAGATAATTCCAGGCAGAAAACGACAGCCATTTTTCACGGCAGGCCGGAATTCGTGGAGCCTGTGTATGACACTGATGTGCTACGTAGATATGGTATCGATGGCGACTATATCCTCTCCGTGTCGCATATCTATCGTTACAAGAAAATCAAGGAGATGGTCCAGAGCTATCTACATGCGCTGGGGGCTAATCCCGATCTGCCGTCGCTCTATATCGCCGGAGGTAATTACGATTCGGAATATGTCGAACAGATCAAACGCATGATCAGAAAGGAGTCAGGCAGCGACCGCGTTCATTTTCTGGGAGCAGTTCCCGAGGCCGACCTTCAGGCACTCTACAGAAATTGCAGGGAATTCTTATTTTCCTCGGTACTGGAGACGTGTTCGGTAATTCTTATTGAGGCCATGGCGCACGGCTGTGCTATGGCTTGTTCAAATAAGAGTGTTATCCCTGAAGTCACGGGGGGAGCTGCGCTGTATTTTGATCCCGATGATATTGAAGATTGCGCATTTAAGATAAGGACCATAATCGAGGATGGAGATTTGAACCTCTTTTTGCGAGAAAGATCGTTAAAGAGATCCCGATTTTTCTCCTGGGAGAAAGCGGCCAAACAAACGCTTGATTTCTTCGATGGAGTGCTATCTGCCCACGATAAAGATTCGTTGGAAGCCTCAAATCCGCAAAAGGTAACGGTGTGAATGTCGTCGGAAGAAGTGAATTTTTGCCGGGGCAATTATGAAGCAAGTGCTGCAATATAATCGCGAGCAGATACCCAGAGTCGAGGATATACCCTCGCCGAGGATGAAGGGTTCGGGTCTGGTTGTTAGCAATAGATGTTCGCTGATATCCGCCGGAACAGAAAGGCAGATGATCGAGCTATCGCAAATGTCGCTCGCCGGGAAGGCTTGCCAACGGCCCGATATGGTTAAGCAGGTTCTGGCTAAAGTGCGGACGGAGGGGCTTGTTTCCACCTACAACAAGGTCAGGGGGCGCCTGAAGACGCCGGTTCCACTGGGCTACAGCTCGGCAGGTGTCGTGAAAAAGGTGCACTCGTCGTTGGAAAGATGGACGCCGGGGGAAAGGGTCGCCTGCGCGGGATATGGATATGCCTGTCATGCCGAGACAATATATGTCCCGACCAATCTGGCCGTAAAGGTGCCAGACAATGTAACCTTTGAGGAGGCAAGCTTCGTTACACCGGGGGCTATCGCCATGCAAGGGGTTCGGGTTGCCGATGTTCGTTTAGGCGAGATTGTGGCGGTCATAGGATTGGGCCTTCTGGGGCAGTTGACATACAGGCTATTGTCCGCCTCCGGATGCCGGGTTATCGGATTGGATATCGACGAAAGCAAGCTCCGTATAGCGCAGAGAGGGGGTATCGATTGGGCCCTGCTGGCTGATGATGCCACCATATCCAGAATTTTGAACCTTACTTCTGGAAAAGGTGTTGACTCGGTTATTATCACTGCGGCCACGGATTCCGCCGGTCCGGTAGAAACCGCCGGGCGAATCTGTCGGGACAAAGGCACAGTCGTAGCCGTCGGCTCGGTCGGACTGAACATACCGAGGAAGACCTTCTATGAGAAAGAGCTAGAACTTAAGCTTTCTCGTTCGTATGGGCCCGGACGTTACGATTACAACTACGAAGAAGCTGGCAGGGATTATCCATACGGGTATGTCCGCTGGACCGAAAATCGAAACATGGAATCCTTTCTTCAGTTGATATCAACCGGTCGAATCGATGTCAAAGATCTGATTACCCATCGGTTTGATATAAGCCAGGCGGATAAAGCCTACAGCTTAATCTCCGGCCAATCTTCGGAAAGTTACCTGGGCATGGTACTGAATTATCCCAACGAAAACGCCGGATTCCGAAAAAGATTAACCCTGCCAAAGAATAACACCGTGAGGGTGAGTCAATCATCGAAAATCTCAATCGGTTTCGTAGGTGCCGGAGACTTTGCCACGGGCGTACTGCTGCCTAACATCGGATCGATAGCGGCATACGAAAATCGAGTAATTATGTCCGGAAGCGGGGTTTCAGCCTCCGATGCCGCCAGGAGGTTTGGCTTTAAAACGGCGGTTTCGAGCTTCGACGAGATAATAGGTGATCCTGAAATCGGGGTCATTTTCATTGCGAATCGACATAATCAGCATGCGGAATTAGTGATAAAATCGCTTCTCGCCGGCAAGCCCACGTTTGTTGAGAAGCCTTTATGTTTGAATCGAGAGGAACTGGAACAGATCAGGTCCGCGTATATGGCGACGGAAGCCCCGTTAATGGTTGGTTACAACCGCAGGTTCGCACCTATAGTTGGAAAGATCAGAGAAAGCTTTAAGGAAATCCAATATCCGATCTCAATGCATTATAGAATCAATGCCGGGTTCATTCCGACTGATAACTGGATTCAAGATCCCGAATGTGGGGGCGGGCGGGTAATCGGCGAGATATGCCATTTCATCGATCTGCTCTCATATCTGTCGGGCGCGAGACCTGTGAAGGTTCATGCCGAGGCCCTGTCCATGCCGAATGATCGATTTCGTTCTGATGATAATCTCCAGCTGGTGATCCGTTTTTCCAACGGCTCGGTGGGCACCATCAATTATGTAGCGTCTGGAAATAAGGCGGTTCCGAAAGAGTTTATAGAAATTATCGGGGGCGGTCTGGTTATCCAGATGAATGATTTCAGGACGCTGACGATCGCCGGGGATAAAGGATTACGGATGGATAAGAAACGGGGCCAGAATAAAGGGCACAGGAAAATGCTCGAGCTCTGGAGCCACTACCTGACCGCCGACCTGGGATCTCCGATTACTTTTGACAGCCTGTTTGAAACGTCTATGACAACATTCGAGATACTGGAATCGTTATCCAGCGGGAAACCGAGATGGATAAGCGGTTGAGAATTCTCTATATCTCTCATTATTTCCCGCCTGAGGTCAACGCACCTGCGGTTCGTGTCTCTGAAACGGCTGAACGTTGGGCGCAGCGTGGCGCCGATGTTACGGTTCTTACCTGTTTTCCCAATCATCCCGGCGGCATCATCGAAAAAAAATACCGAGGGTATAAACGTCTTATAGAGGTACGGAACAATATCCGGGTTGTGAGGACCTATGTTTATGCCGCTCCCAACGATGGTATTATCAGACGAATATTTAACTTCTTATCATTTATGTTATCATCGATAACTCTCGGATTCCGGCCCGTGGGCAATCCGGATATCATCATAGCAACATCCCCGCAGTTTTTCGTTGCCGTGGCTGGGTATATCTTGAGCCGCCTCAAGAAATGCAAATTCATCTTTGAGGTCAGGGATATCTGGCCGGAGGAGATCGTGGCGGTCGGCGCCATAAGGAATAGGATCGCCATAAAGATCCTCGAGGCGATCGAGGTTTTTTTATATAAGAAAGCCGATCTCATCGTAGCGGTTGCCCGGGGCACGATAGACATATTGGCCAATAGAGGAATTTCGCCGTCGAAAATGGTTCTGGTGCCGAACGGCGTGAATATAAGTCTTTTCCAGAGTGGTTCCGACGGCGTGTCGATCCGTAGAAAATTGGGAAAGCCCGATGATTTCCTTGTCGGATATATTGGCACTCACGGCATGGCGCACAGGCTTGATGTCGTCCTGGAGGCTGCAGAGATTCTACGAGGTATCCCCGGCATTACTTTCCTTTTCGTTGGAGACGGCGCCGAGAAAAGCAATTTGATGCTGAAGGCCAAGGATCTACGATTGCCGAATGTAATATTCCATGATCAGGTCGATAGAGCCGATGTCCCGGATTATTACAAGGCCTGCGATGTTTGCCTGGTGCCTTTGCGGAAAGCCTATCTGTTTACGAAGAATATTCCGAGCAAGATCTACGAGATTATGGCAGCCGGCAAACCGATTGTTTTTTCTACCGAAGGCGAGTCGCGGAGTCTTATCGAGGGCGCCGGTGCCGGTCTGGCTGCCCAACCGGAGAACGCCAGGGACCTGGCGGAAAAGATAATGATGCTGTACAATGATCGGGGACTTTGCCGAAACCTCGGAAAGAGCGGATATTCATTTGCTCTGGCCAACTGCTCACGAAACAGGTTGGCCGATCAATATCTTGAGATACTCCAGACAACCATCAGCGGTGAGGGAGTGTTTTATCCGGCTAAACAGAAAGACGGATCTTCCGAAAATATAAATAGGCCGCACGATTACGCAGGGGAATCGGCGATGGCAGAAACGGAAAGAAAATAGCCCGAGCTAAATCCGGTGGAGGGGGAAACATGCTGCGGGAACGCATGCACATCCTGAAAAAACTCGTATTCGTTGCAGATTTGTGTCTTGTTGCCCTCGGTTTCCAGCTCTCCGTAATAATAGACCATCTGCGATCTGGTACGAGCGTCAATGTTTTTTCAGGCGATAACCTTATGTTACCTGCGATAATCATCTGGGGAGGGGTGTTCTGGTTTTCGCCTGATTGCTATAGCGTCCGGCTTAGAGAAATTAAAGGTATTCTGATATCCTCTTTAAAGGCGGCGCTGATTTCCGCCGGTTTGTTTCTGGCATTCATCTTTGCAGGAGGGTATCTGGAAGAAAGCAGGTTTCAGATTATTCTTTTTGCCGCCTTAAGCGCCGCTTTTATCGGCGGTTTTCGGTTATTGATAACATTGCTACTCGAATATTACCGCTCGCGGGGATACAATTATCAGACGGTTTTGATGATCGGCACCGGCATTATTGCCAAAGGCTTCGTTGATAAAATATTAGACAATTCCCGGTTCGGTTTGAAGGTTTTAGGTTTCGTCGACTGGGAAAGGCGACCGCACCTCTGGCGCTATAGAGACATACCATGCATCGGTGATCTACAGGACCTGCCCGAGCTGCTGAAGAACAGGCAGATCGATTGGGCCGTCTTCGGAGTTGGAAAGAAGTATCTGAGCAAAATTGAAAAATCAGTCGAGGTTTGTGAACAGATGGGAGTGCAGATCGCTATTCTGGCGGATTTCTTCCCTATGAAGTTAGCCAAAAAGAGAGTCGATACATTTTTTGATTCGCCGCTGGTATGCTATGACACGGGGCCGGGACAAAGCCTCGCCATCATGACCAAAGGTTTTCTGGATAGGTTTTTATCAGTGATTGGATTGATGCTGGCATCCCCGATAATGCTGGCTGCAGCCATAATAGTGAAGCTAACGTCGAAAGGCCCGGCCATTTTCGCTCAGGAAAGGTGCGGCCTAAACGGTCGGAAATTCAAATTGTATAAATTCAGGACTATGGTGCATAACGCCGACGAGCTTAAGAGAGATCTAATGAAATTTAACGACGTGGATGGGGCGGCATTCAAAATGAAAAGAGATCCCCGGATCACTCCGATGGGGAGGTTGTTGCGAAAGACGTCGATCGATGAGTTGCCGCAGCTATTCAATATCCTCAGGGGAGATATGTCACTGGTGGGCCCGCGTCCACCGCTGGCTGAGGAGGTCGCCAGATTCGATCTCTGGCAGAGAAGGAAACTCTCGATGAAACCCGGGTTGACCTGCCTCTGGCAGATTAACGGGCGTTCCGATGTTTCTTTTGAGCAGTGGATGAAGCTCGATCTGGAATATATAGATAACTGGTCTTTGTGGGAGGATGCAAAAATCCTGGCCCGAACTGTCCCCGCAGTTTTAAAAGGAACCGGCGCAAGATAGAGAGGATCTGGAGATGGCCAAAATCTTGGTGGTGGACGACGATTTTGCGATGCAAAGCTTCATGGTTAAAACCCTGGAGGCAGCGGGGTATCAGATCTCCGCGGCCTCTGATGGGCTCCAGGCTTTAGGCAAGATCTATGCCGAGAGTTTTGATCTTGCTATTCTGGATATCGTTCTTCCGCACGTAAGCGGCCCTGGACTTCTGGATGTGATCAGGAAAAGAAGCCCCCGAACCATGGTAATCATGGTATCCGGTCGGGCGGATATCGATTCCACTATCGAATCGTTGAGGAATGGAGCATTTGATTTTATCAAGAAACCGTTGAAAAAAGAAGACCTTGAGAAGATCGTCCAGAACGCCCTCGAAGAGGGTCGCCTTATGAGGAATTCCGGATATGTTTACAAAGATCGCCGCCAGGACAAATCCCTGATAAAGAACGGGATCCTATATGCGATATTCGATTCGTTGCTGGCAGGACTTTCAATCTATCTGGCTTTTCTCGGCCAGATACATCTTTTCAGGGTGCTCAATCAGCCTTTGTTCATGGGGCAGAGCGAGCTCATACAACTGGGCCTGGGCCTGGCCTTCTGCTATGCGTTTTCATTCGTGTTCAAACGTAGTTATCGAACGGATCTTATTAGTTCCGGTCTCGAACTCGTGGGTCAGATATGGAAAAATATAACACGAGCCTATCTGTTGTTTCTGGTGATACTGTTTCTCACAAAAGATATGAATTTTACCACCAGTAGATTAGCTATCGGACTGGGATACATCCTGGGATTCTTACTGATTGTGGCTAACAGATTCATCATAATTCCCGGTGCGATCACCAGAATTCGGCGTGAGGGAAAGAAAAATATCGTGATAGTCGGTTCCGGCAGGCCGGCCGCGCGAGTTACTCAGCAGGCTCTGCGCCAACCGGAGCCCAGAAATGTAGTCGGATATATCGATAGAGATCATTCTATCAAGGATAGCACGGGACCTAATGCAAGAATAATTGCCAGTCGCGAGGATGCTGACCGGGTCATCCTCACCGATGATGTGGAAGAGTTGTATATCGCAGGCGACGCATTTTCAGCGGCCGAGGTTTTGAACCTTCTGGATCGATTCAGGGGTCGCAAACTCAAGGTGGTTGTTCTGGGTCGGACTGACGAAGTTTTGCACCAGACTGAAACTCCGGCCAGAATTCAGTAGGGCTTATGCCGTTTTTGAGAGCCGCAGCCTTAGTCGTTTTATTCTGTTTACCCGGCCTCGCAGGCGAGATACCCTCAGGAACTCCTTCATCCCGGAACCTGTTTTTTCTGGCCCGAGAACTCTACGGGCGAGAGCTTCTCGAGAAAATCGAATATTATAATCCTCCGGCCGCAACAGAAACAGGAAAGAACAAACGTGAAGAAGACCTGATCGGGCTCTACCAGCATCTGATTGGAGATTACCTTGGCGAAGCGGATGAATCAAGGGTTACGGGCAGCTTTGAGCTCGTCGAGGCTAACCGGCAAAAGAACTCTAACACCAATTACGTAAAGTTATTTCCACGGATTAAGATCGACATCAATCGCAACCTGTCCTCTACCGTTATTTATCGCATCGATAGAGAGCTATCCGATGATCCCCGGTACGAGGGCAAATACTGGCGAGGATGGGCCGGTTTCGCCGAAAATGCCACTTTAGACCTGAGGCTCGACCGTATGAAGTTCCGGTTCGGCCTCGAAAGGGTTTCGTGGGGATTTGGGAGATACGGTAATCTTATGTTCTCCAGGCAAGCCATGCCGATGACGGTCCTGGGATTCAGTTTCAGAGGAGAGAATTTTGATTTTGAATCCATCGTCGGATTTTTAAGCCCCGTAAAAGAGGAACTCGATCAGATGGAAATCGAGCCTCAATATTTTACGGATCAACAGAGATATATAAGCGCCCATTCGTTGAGCTTCACGCCTCTCCAGGGCCTATCGTTTTCGCTCAGAGAGGCGGTCATATACGGAGGTCCCGGACGGCGGTTCGAGCCTGCATACTCCGTTCCTTTATTGTGGTACCATGGCTATCAGCTTAATTCGGGGATAGACGATAATACATTGGTGAGCCTGGGATTTGATTACAGGCATGCCGGAAAATTCTGGGCCTGCGGCGAGCTATTGGTGGATGATTTTCAGATCGAGAAGAAAAGCAGGGGCGATTATGAGCCGGATCAGATAGGATATTTAGTCGGCGCAGAGGCGTATGATATAGGCCTGGCAGGGTCGAGAATCAGCCTCGAATTTGCCAGGATTAACAATTGGACATACAACCAGGCCCGTCCGCATAATCGTTACATCAATCGCAACTATCCAATCGGTTTTCCTGACGGTCCCGATAACGATATCGTCAACTGGGAATATTCCTGGTGGGTCTCGGCGGCTCTCAGGATATCCTACTTCGGCTCGATTCAGAGATCAGGCGAGGGCCTGATCGACGCTGACTGGTCTGCCCCATGGCTTTATGCCGACGAGTATTCCGAGCCGTTTCCGACCGGAATAGTTCAGAAGGAGGCGGTTAATGGCTTCGGGCTGCTGGGCCTCGACAAAAATCGGTTCTGGTGTAAGTTAGAGGTTCATCTGGCCGATATAAATAACGCTGGGAACGTTCCCGGGGCAAATGAGACAAACTGGGGATCTTCCCTTGAATTGGGATATAGATTGCCACCTTTTGGTTGGGGGTTTTAGCCATGCGGAGACTAATATTGACTCTGGTTTTCATTCAATTGCTATGTTTTTCTGCTGCAGCGGCAGATTTTTTGACCGGCGCCAGGGGCGGCGGGATGGGATTTTCCTATTTTGTACTGGCCGACGATCCCTCGGGAGCCCTTTATAATCCCTCCGGTCTGGGTTTCGCCAGAGGCTGGCAATCTCAGCTTATGTATAATAAGCAAAACGACTATGAGTATTCCGGCTGGTCGGAGAAACCTTACGATGGCCAGTTTGCCATCGTTTATTATAAGCCTGAACTTGGCGGACTTGCTCTCAACACTCTTCAAAGCGGTTCGTTTTCTGATTTTACCGGCGTCCCGACTATAAACTACGCCGTTCTTTCCTATGGCCGAGAGTTCGTACCGGGCTGGTCGGCCGGTGCCTCAGTGAAGTATCTGACTGAAACTATGTTTGGCGAGCGCTCGGCATTCGATTTCGACCTGGGAATCACTTATAGATCCCGCACCGGAATAATAGCCGCTGCCGTTGCAGAGAATATCGTCCGTTCCAAATTGTCACCGGAATATTTCGGTGTCGCTGAATATCTGCCTCGTCGTGAACGGCTTGGCCTGGGATATTCTCACAGCGCACAGGAATGGCAAGCCGCTTTTGTGTTAGCGGGCCAACTGGAAGAATCCGGTATTTCGCAGAAATATACAACGGCGCTTCTAAACCTCGGCACGGAATGGTGGTTTATCCCCTACGGACGGATCTCCGTTGGGACTCGTGCTGGATATGCCATCGGCAAGGGCGTAAGATACGATATGGAAAGCGATTATTCCAGCCTATCAACTGGAATCTCTTTCAACTTCAAGATTGGCGTCAACGATCTTAGACTGGATTATTCACTGATGACCTATCCGTATGAAACCACAGATGGCTCCACCCCTCTGGATCATTTCCTGGGCGTAACCTACGGCTGGGGCGGCGTGCCGGAGTATAGCATGTATGACGATGAATATTCCGAACCGGTTCAGCCTGAGCCGTTTCAAAGGCAACATCCTCTGGAACCGGAGATTTTCAATCTCCCGCCGGGATCCAAGATAAAACCTCCGGTTATCGATAAAGATACTGATTTCAGGGGCCGCCAATACCAGCGGTTTGATATAGATATGGATGTGGCCGATATTTCATCGATGGATTTCAAGAGGATCGTTTTCTATCTGAGACCCCAGCGGATAATCAAGACCAATAGCTGGAAGTTATATGTATTCAAAGCGAAGATCAAAAGCTGGTCCGAGGAAGAAATCGATCGCTGGACCTTGAAGGTTATCAAAGGCAGTGGTGTGCCTCCCATAAACGTAGTCTGGGATGGGATATCGCGTGATGGGGAACTCCTGCCGGCCGGCAAATATTATTATATATTGACCGCCGAGGATATGGAGGGGCAGTATTTCGCCACGAAATGGCATAAATTTAAGCTGGAATAGAATGTGCAGCTTTGAGGGGGGAAGCGCCGTCCAGCTCTGGGCGGCGCTTCGCATTTTAGGCTGGATGTTACAATAAATAAAACCCCTGCCCGTAAAGGCAGGGGTTTAAGAAAGAGTATGCTTTCTTCTATTTTAACATGATCATCTTGCGGTTCCGCTCGAAGTCGCCGGCCTTCAGACTGTAAAAATAGACGCCGGAGGACGCTGCCTGGCCCTTATCATCGGTGCCGTCCCAGATAATAGCATGATATCCGGCTGATAGCTCTTCAGCCAGTAGCCCTCTAACCTGACGCCCGAGGAGGTCGTAAATTATCAACCTGACATCTGATTGAACGGGTAGCGCAAAGCTAATCCGGGTCGTGGCGTTGAAGGGATTGGGGTAATTCTGCTGGAGTTGGAATTCCTCCGGGACGACGCTGGATAGATCCTCGACGCCGGTTTCTTCGGAAACTGTCAGCGTGCACTGCACGGCGATACTGCTCTCGTCGGGGTCGTTTGAGGTAATATCCAGATATCCTATATAGTTTCCTTCATCAAGCTGAGTGGCGTCGAAAGTAACATTGATATCCGAGGAACTGCCGGGCATAACGAAACCTGAAAGCGGATCCGCCGAGAGCCAGAATATCGGAGGTATAATCTTCACAGCCAAATTTTCAGCGGCGTAATATTGGTTGTAAGCGACCTGCAAGCCAACAGTGCCGCCTGCGTTTTCGATACCAATGGTGCAGGAGTTGAGAGTACCGTCCAGGCTATTGTACTGATAGGTTATGTTACCATCGGCGGTTAGAATGGCCTCAAAAGTATACGAACCGATGTTTGGATAGCGGGGCACGCCCTCCCAGGCCACGATGGCGCTATCGTGGCTATTGGTGTAAAAATAGACCATTCCACCGTTGGAGGGGTTGAGATCATCCCAGAGGGGAGCCACCAGATTGTTAGGCTCAATGTCGTTGGGAATCGGCTGGTTGGAATGGTCTGTGGCGGTACTGGTAAAGGATATCCAGCCATTGGAGCAGATGCGGATGGAACCGAAATAGTCTCCGTAAAAAGGCATTTCAAAGCCGAGATCAAAGGGCCCCTGGTTCTGGTCGTTGTCGAACTGCAGTGGTTGGCCATCCTCTGATATATCGATCCAGTCATAGATGGGGCCATCCGGCTCGTCGGAGTCTATCCATGTATATCCGAATGCGTCGGGGCCTCCCGAATCCAGGATCATAGGGGGATCGGGATCTGGCCCCTGTATTTCATGCTTGGGGCCGGTGTAGGTGACCGTTAGGAAATCCGAATTACCGTCGTATCCGTGGTTTCTTTCACCATACAAATTCCGGTTGGAGGAGGCACCCACGGGAGTAGAGTCATCGTAAAACCCAAGCAGTCTATATACGAGTACGGGTTTGATCTCGAAGGTCAGGACTCCGCCGGCAGGATTGGCTATAGCGAGCGTGCGGTCTGTGGACTGTCCGGACTCTAATTCGATGGTAAAGAAAGCAGGATCAACCTCGATGTCAGGAAACGGTAAGAGGACCGCACCTGAGACGTCCACCGAATCAATATACCATCCCGCCCTGGTATTATACCTATCAGCGCCAACCTGAAAGCCTAATTGTATGATTGAGCCTTCGAAGTCCCCGAGATCGAATTCTGCCTGCACCCAATCTTCAGAAGAGCCGGAGTAGCCGGGTTCGTTACCCAGACCCCGGACCTCGCCGTCGGGATATTCGCCGGCTGGAGTTATCAGCTCCCATGAATCCTCGTCCAGAATCCTGACCGAGACATTTCCGCCGTCCCGAGCCGTCCCGTCGTGTTCGAAATCATACCAATGGTAAAATCTTAGAATTGCCTGGTCATCATCGACAGTGACGAAATCCGAAATCAAAAGATCATTGGCATTATTAGCATAGTCGCCATCCAGGACTGTCGCCCAGACATTAAAGCCATCGAATGCCGAACCCGGGCCTGACGTTGGTTCTCCCCACTCCCAGACGCCTTCCCCAACCCAGTTGGCATCATCATTTTCAAATGACTCAAACGAGCCCAGGGCGAAGTTTAACTCGGCCTCGCCTCCACCCGGAACGAGTATGGAATTTTCTCCCATTCCGAAACCGGATGCTCTGACCCGGATGATATATGTTATATCGCCTGGTAGAGCAACGAATTCATAATATCCATTATCGTCGGATTGGGTCGGCTCTACAGGTGTGTCGACCACCTCAATATTCGCTCCTGCTATAGGGGCTGCATCTTCCGCGCTGACGACCGTACCGTGCAGGTCGCCCGGTATGGCTTCCTGAAGAACGAAATTAACGACCAGTGTTTCCTGCACGGCCAGATCGACCTCAACCTGCTCGGGCAGATAACCGAAGAGGGAAGCCTGGAGAGTATAGGTTATATCTCCCGGCAATATCATTTCGTAATAGCCATCTTCATGGGCGTAGGTGGATATTTCTGAATCGATGACTCGGATCAGGGCATTGCCGAGACCATTGTTATAGATATCGGTGACCCGGCCTTCAATGAATCCGTGGCCAGCCTGGGCAAGAAGGCAGGCTTCATACAAATCGATTATGCCGTGACCGAAGGTATTATCCTCGCCGTCCGGATCGTCAAACGGTAGATCGTGGGCGGCGGACATCAAGATATCTTTTATGGTGTCAACATCGAGATTGGGATTCGCCTGTCTGATTACGGCCACCGCCCCGGTTATATGGGGGGAGGCCATGGAGGTGCCGCTCATGGTCTGATAGCCGCCGCCCGGAACTGACGAACGAACGTTTACGCCGGGAGCAACGACCTCGGGTTTGATAGATAACTCACCTTCTGCACATTCTGTGGGGCCGCGGGCGGACCAGTCCGCTATCGGCAGGTTAGGATCGTTGCCATTTACGGCGCCGACCGAGAATACGTTGTAAAAAGTTTCTGCCCTGTCCGGGGGAGAGCGAAGACCGTTGTGTCCTTCGTTGCCGGCCGAGAATATCACCACTGATCCGGCAGCCTCAACGTTATCGATAACCTTCCAGAACGTGGTATCGCAGTCTTCCCATTGGTGGCCATCCGGAATTCCCCAGGAGTTTCCAATAGCATCCGGGTTATCCTGTGTACCGGGATCGCCGTCCGGATCTACCGCCCACTCGAATGAAACGAGAATATCCTCCATCGTGCGTTCCATTCCGCCTCCCCTATCGATCGCCGCTGCAGCGATCCATTGCGCATCGATTGCGACACCGATTGTATCACCATCAGCAGATCGTCCGCAGATCGTACCCATAGTATGGGTGCCATGGGAGGCGCCATCCTGCGGGAAATCCCAGTTGGTGTCATAAGGATCGATCCAGCTTTCGTCATAATCGCCGTCGCCATCTACATCACCGCGGAATCTCTCGCTTAAAGCCGGGTGAGTGCCATCGACACCAGTATCAATATTCATAACGACTCGGCCTTGGCCGGTCCAGCCATGCTCCCATGCCGCCAGAGCGTTTATCCTTTCAAGGCCTATCTCATGATCGAGGAGCAGATCTCCACCTGAATCGTATTCTACCGGTTCGATTAATTCAATCGGGATATCGGCATAAAGAATATTTAAGTCCTGGCGTGCGGCAAGAGCCTCGATTCCCTCTCGCGAAGCCTCGACATGAAACATATTGGCGATCCAGAACATGCGATAATTTTTAACGATGCCCCGGGTTATCAATCCTTCCAGATATGCAATCATCACCGGCTGAGTCTGGGTCGCCGCTTCTTGCAGCTCGATAATTACTCGCTGATTTCTCTCAGCCAGGGTCGCCCGTTTCTGCTTTAACTGTTGGTTAATGGAGGCTATATCGGCCTGATGGTTAAAGAAAGCGATCGCCTCGACTGTTTTGTCAGCAGTCAACCAGTCGAGTTCTGCCTGAAGCGATTCATGGATCACCGCCGCATTGACGGAAACACCCATCAGGAAGAGAATGATCAGAACCAGCCACAAGACCTTACCATTGCTCATTACTGCTCCTTGGGTTAAGATTTACCTGAGAAAAACTTCGCATAACACTATTGCCCACCAAGCTTAAATGGGCAAAAACAATGCCGTCTGCGGGATCTTTGTTGCCTGCTTAATCTTGCGAATCATCCAGGCCATCGGATTATCCAGCCTGAAATACCCCGACATCTGCCATTTCCAAAATAGCTGAAACATCTTAAATGTCAACAGCTTTTAAAGGTTCCAATTTCAACTCCACCTGTAATCCAACAGCAGGAAATATTAGTGTGGTTCCGTCAATTTCACCAGAGCCGATTAGAGGTAAATAGTTGCCCGATTCGCACCCACGTATGAATTGCGTTGCGCACCATTAATTATTGACATGAGCCGCAGGGACGTTATTTTGATGGCTGATTGAAAGGAGACGATATGAGCGAGATGAATTTGCCTGAAAAGGAAGCATTGCTTGCCGCCATTGAGATGGAGAAAAAAGGGTATGACTTTTTCATCAAGTCCGCAGCCAATGCGAAAGATTCGCTGGCCAGGGAAGTGTTCGGATTCCTGGCGGCCGAGGAGTCGAAGCATATAAAAGCGATTGAGAGGTTCAACGAAGAATATCTCTCCGGGAAATCTGCCGATGCCGACGCAGTTATCGAGAGTCTGAAAGCCGGTAAGCCAAAATCCGCCATCGAGCAGCTTTTAAAAGAGATCACCAAATCCACGCCGGTCGGGGGAACAGATCTCGACGTTTACAGATTCGCCATGGATTTCGAGCGCAAGGGGCAGGAGTTCTACAGAGAGGCCGAGGCCTCGGCGACCGATCCCAACGCCAAGAAGCTATACGGTTTCTTAGTCGGCGAGGAGCAGAAACATTTCAAGATAGTCGAATCCTGCCATTTGTATTTCGATAACCCGGAGGAATTCTTCCACCGGCGCGAGGGCTGGCACCTGGAGGGATGAAGAAAGCAACTTGCTCGTCTCTATTATTTGCCGTCAAAAGCATGGATTGATACGGGGACGAATTGAAATTCGCCTCGATTGTTATCCGAGAATTTTGCATTCCATCATTTAGGCTAATCAGTAATCCTGAGACGCATCAAAGGAGCACCCTTTTCCATTGCCACCCATACCCATTTATGCTAAATTTCCAGCCTTGCGGAAGGTGCGGGCGTAAACCGGCTCGATTTTGAGGGTTTTAGGTTATGCAGATCGCGATAATAGGAATGGGCGAGGTTGGCAGGCATCTGGCCTCCATGCTGGCCGCGGAGGGCCACGATGTCACCATAATCGACTCCGACGCGGAGGCTCTGGAGGCCGCCGGCGATAAGATCGACGTTCGCGCTGTCAAGGGGAACGGCGCCTCATTTCGCACGCTGCGGGAGGCAGAGGTACATAAGGCCGATATTGTAACGGCGGTCACCAACGACGACGCGGTCAATATTGTGGCCTCCCTTCAAGCCAGAGAGCTCGGTGCTCAAACCGTGATCGCCCGGGTAGACTCCCACGATTATCTACCCGGCCGGGAGGGGGCATATCATGGGCTATTGGGGATCGACCTGGTGATCTCAACCAGCATATTAGCGGCAATTCAGATTCACAAGTTGATCCGGTCTTTCGGAGCCATGAGAGTCGAGCATTTCGCCGATGACCGGGTGCAGATGGTTCAGCTTCGCGTCGGAGACGCCACTAATTGCAGTATCCCTTTAAAAGACCTCAAGATACCTTCGGATACTCTCATAGCCGCGATTTTAAGAGGGGATGAACTGATAATTCCATCCGGCGATGATCACCTCATGCTGGATGACGAGGCTTTCGTTATCGGCAAGACGGAGCAGATTCAAAACTCCGAACTCTACTTCGGGGAAGCTCAACGCAAAGGCGCCAGGTCGATTGTAATTTTAGGCGGCGGTGAAATCGGTTTTGCTGTGGCGCGCTCTTTAGAAAAGCAGGGTAAAAGCGTCAGGATCATCGAATGGAATCCTAAGGTCTGCGAGAAGCTTTCCGAGGCGCTGTCAGAGACGGTAATCATAAACGGCGACGGCACGGATCTGGATCTTCTGGAGGAGGAGAAGCTGGGAGAAGCCGATGTTTTTGTGGCCGCCTCCAGGCGGGATGAGGTCAATCTGATGTCGGGGCTGGTGGCCCGGGATCTTGGCGTCAAGGAAATCATAGCTCTGGTACACAGGTCCACCTATATGACGGTTTACGAGCGCCTCGGCATCGACGCCACCATCTCACCGCGACGGCTGGCAGCAAACCAGATTTTGAAATATGTAAGGCCGGGGCGCGTGGTGTCGGTATCCGAGATTGCGGGCGGCAAAGGGGAAATCCTGGAGTTCGTGGTGCCGAAAAAAAGTAAGATCATTCAGAACAAGCTGAAAAACGTCGGGTTCCCCAAAGGCGCGGTGATCGGGGCGATGGTCGGGAAGGGGGGCATCTCGGTTCCCACCGGCGACGATAAAGTCATGCCCGGCGATTCCGTCATCGTCTTTACAACACCTGTGGTTCGTTCGAGGGTGGAACAGTTTTTCAAGCAGTAACCATATGAACTGGCGAACCGTCGCGAGACTCTCCGGCATATTGCTGGTTATAATCGGGGCTGCGATGGCGACCTCCCTCATCTGGGCCGCTGTCGATGCGGACTCAAACAGCCTTAAAGGCTTTGCCGTTTCCGTGGTGATAACTCTAGCCTTTGGCTTCGGTTTGCTTTTTTCGGGACGGAAGAGCGATGTCATTCCCATAAGGGAGGCGGTCTTCGTAGTGGCCTCCGGCTGGTTTCTGGCGGGGATCTTCGGCGCCCTGCCCTATTTTTTTACCGGCACATTCACAAGCTTCGTAGACTGCTTCTTCGAGACGGTCTCGGGTTTCACCACCACTGGCTCCACCGTGATGACGGATATCGAGGGATCGTCGAGGCCGATTCTGTTCTGGCGGGCTCTGACCCAGTGGCTCGGCGGCATGGGTATCATAGTCCTGTTTATCGCCGTGCTGCCGCGGTTGGGCGTGGGGGCGAAGAAGCTTTTTGAATCGGAGGTGCCGGGCCCGATTACGTCATCGTTCAAGCCGAAACTGAAAGAGACATCATCGATTCTATGGAAGATATATTTCACGCTCACCGCCGCGGAAGTTATCATTTTAATGATATGCGATATGAGTTTCTATGATGCCATCTGCCATTCATTCACTACCATGTCCACGGGAGGATTTTCGACCAGGTCGGCCTCTCTGGGATATTACAACTCTGCAGCCATCGATATAGTGGTAACGATTTTTATGTTTGCGGCCGGCGTAAATTTTTATCTTTATTACCTCTCAATCAGGGGAAACCTGAAGACGATATATAAAGACGTAGAATTCAGGTTCTATGCCGGTATTATGGTGTTAGCTACCCTCCTGATTACATTTGATATATTAATTATCCATCCCGATTTCTGGCATGCGCTACGGATAGGGGCCTTCCAGACGGTGGCAATCGGCACCACGACAGGTTACGGCACCGATAATTTCAACCTTTACCCGTCGTTCTCCAGGGTCTTACTGGTGGTTTTGATGTTTATCGGCGGATCGGCCGGTTCCACGGCGGGAGGAATGAAAATATCGAGGTTTATCGTCGTTCTTAAAAGCATCAAGGACGAGCTGATCAAGGCCTCCCGGCCTCACGTGGTAAGGGCGGTTAAGATAGGCGGGCATACCATACCAAAGGAGATCCGGCACAGCATCATGGTCTTCTTCGCCATGCTGATCGCCGTTTTCATAATAGGCACTCTTTTCATGACCGCGCTGGAGTTGGATATAATCACCGCGGCCACGTCGGTGGCGGCCACCCTCTGCAACATCGGCCCGGGGCTGGAGAGGGTCGGCTCCATCGAGAATTACGCCTTCATCCCGCCGGTCGGGAAGCTTTTCTTATCGGTCTGCATGATACTGGGCCGGCTGGAGCTGGTAACAGTCCTGGCGATACTCCTGCCGAATTTCTGGCGGCGGTGAGACTGATACATAGAAAATGCCGGGTTTCTCTCCCGCTTTGCGGGATCCGAACCCGACCTACAGGAACTATATGGCCTGGCGACACTCAGGGTAGATTGCTTCGGCCTGCGGCCTCGCAATGACATGATAGCCGGTTTTATTTTGTAGGTCGGGGATTTATTCCCCGACAGAGGTCGTTCTTATAAGGGGGTATTGCAATACGCCGCTACCTTGTCGGAGAGTATTTCTTAACCAGCGTATAAATGCAGACGAAATAGAAAAAGCCGGCCCATCCGGCCAGGCCGAATGTGGTCGAGATGGGGTAGCTCAAGAATCGCCCGTCGATTTGAAAGATATTATAGCCGTAATAGGTCCAGACAGCCAACCACGCGAGGGCAAGAGCCACAAGGCCGCCCGCGATCCAGAAGATCAGCTTTTGCCCGGGCTTTCGGATTGGCCGATTCGATGAGGTCGCCGGGATAAGATTCGATTTTATAGCATACATTAATATTGCCAGCATCCCAAGAGCCGTGCTGAGGTGCTGGATGATTCTGTAGTTGGGTACGGTTATGCCCAGTATGACCGATTTATTCAGCAGGAGTGGAATCAGGCGGGCGATCTGGCCCTGCTCGTGAGTTATCGAATCCCAGAAGAAATGGCTCAAGGCGCCGATCAAAACCGAGTAAGCCAATACCAGCAGTTCCCGCCAGTGGATAATCCGGAATTTTCTTCCCGCAAGTCCGGAGAGGAACCGATCCAGCGGCTGAGGCAGATTCAATATGAAATGGTACTTGAATAACCGGTGGAAGACTAAAGAGAAAGCGATTCCAGCAGGCAGACAGAAGATGAAAAGCCCTGTCCATGAGTGGCTGACTCCCCTGTAGGTTGTGATCAGCATCAAGAAGTAGATCAAATCGGGAGCGATAGCGCCAGCCATCAGCCCGGTCAGGGAAAACCAGCGCGGCCGGATCTGTTTTAAGGGTAAGACAATGGCGGGATGAGATATCGTAAACGGCATAGTCTAATATAAACGATTCGAAGCCCGGTATGGTTCACATCTGAAAAAAAATCAGATTCGGCAGCTATCGGCGGATAGCCACCTGGCGTATTTGACGTTTTTTCTACGCCGCCGGTTTTTCGGGGACGATTATCCAGCCTATGATGTAAGCCAGGACTCCGGAGCCAACCGCGAATAACATCGCCAGCCAGACCAGCCGGATAATAGTCGGATCGATATCGAAATATTCGCCCAGACCGCCGCAGATTCCGGCAATCTTTCTATCTTCTTTCGATCTGTAGAGTTTTTTGGCCATGCCGCTTCCCCTTTATTGAGTTCTCACATCGTTTGAGTATACTTACGTTGCCGAACAAACATAAGTTTCGGGCGCCAGCCGCGATAGTTTCTGCTCATAGGTAACAGCCTCAGATATAGTAACCTGACAAGGTCGAGAAAATTCCGGGATAATTACTCCTCCGAATCCTCCTCGTCAATATATTCTTCATCCATATCGTCAGTCTCCTCTTTCTCAGCGGGCACGCTGGATCTGTCGAGCAGCGCGAATCTATTGTTTTTGCCGCGGATTACCTTAAGGAGGATGAAATTGTCATCTTCGCTTAGACCATCCATAATTTTCTTAAAGGTTTCGAAATCGGGGATTTTCTCATGATTAACCGCAATGATAACGTCGCCCTCGAATAAATCCCCCTTGGCGGCGATGCTGCCGACCTCCACAAAAGAAACGTAAACACCTTCCCTGCTTTCCAGAAGGTACATACTGTACATGTTTTCGGTGATCTCCTTGACCGTGAAGCCGAGTTCAGATTCGTACTCGTCGGCCTTGACCTTGGGCTGCTGGCCGATCTCGATATCGACGTCTCTGATCTTTCCATCCCGGAGCAATTTAATGGGTCTGGTAGCTCCCACCGGGGCTTGAGAAACGGTCAGGGTGAATTTGTTTAAATCATCCTCTTTTTCCGCCTGGAGGGTTTGACCGTCGAATTCCAGAAGAACGTCACCCGGCCTCAAATCCGCCTTTTTTGCAGGTGAATCCTCCAGGATATCAGCTACGAGTACGCCCTCGAGGCCAGGATCACCGAGATACCTGGCGTAACTGCGGCTGACCGGTTGAATAACGATACCGAGCCAGCCGCGCTCTATTTTTCCCGACGAAAGAAGCTTGTCTTTCACTTCCACGGCGATGTTGATGGGGATCGTAAATCCCTGGGTGCGTCCCAGGCCGCGGGAGTTTATGCCGATTACCTCTCCCCGAAGGTTTACCAGCGGCCCTCCGGATGATCCCGGGGCGATAGCGGCATCGGTCTGAATAAAATCGTTTAACAGGGGTGCCAATAACGGTATATTCAATACTCGCCCTTTGCCGGAGACTATGCCGAAGGATACGCTTCGGTCAAAACCATAAGGGTTGCCAACAGCCACAACCCATTCGCCCACCTGCACTGAGTCGGAATTGCCCAGCTTAGCTGCACGTAGCGATAGTTCCTCGGGAACTTCGATTTTCAGAAGCGCCAGGTCGGTCAATTTGTCGGTGCCGACCACCTGCGCCCTGAATTCCCGGTTCGATTCTAATGTGACCATTACTTCAATATGATCATCGATTACATGCTCGTTGGTGAGGATATGACCGTCAGCATCAATTATGAGCCCCGATCCCAACGATTCAAACCGCTGGTTGTTCCTCTTTTTAACGACTTCTATATGCACAACGGACGGTTTGATGGAATCGGAGACCGAAATTATCAGTGATTTTAACCTGTCGAAAATCTCAAGGCCGCTGTCGTCGGATCTCGCATTTCCGAACGTGGCTATGAGGGCGAGCGCCATAATCAGAGTTTTTTTCATCAGACAGATCCTTCCATTTCGAATGCCCGGGAGATGCGGTCAGCATCAGATCATTAAAAACCTCACACATGTTTAATTTAGGATATTCGCGCAGGATTCGCCACTGGTTTGAACCACTCTTCTATGCGATTGAGAATCGGTCCAACATGGAGTGTATAACGGTCTGTATTGTGCCGGCCGCCGTTAACCATTACCCGGAACCAACCCTGAGTGGGAGGTTGTTCATATATTTATGGCAGGGGATGGAAAAGCGAATTTTAACGAGTCATCTTGCGTTTCCCATCAAAGCCTATGGCGAATGTCAACTCATTGTATTATTTAGAGTTAAGTGAGCTGGAGGGCGTTGGATGAAGGGATGGAACAATTTGTCGAATTTGAAGGTATAGCAACAAAGGTGTTGACATAATATCGGGAGATGTTTATCTTTAAAGATTGTAAAAATTTGGGAGGATAGATAATGAAGTTTGTGGCTCAGTTCAGGAGCGTACTCTGGGTCCTCGCTCTGGGCGCCATTTTCATGCTGGCAGGCATGATCATCGGTTCCAACCTGACAATTCCTGAAAAATTGAAAGCTGAGAGTCAAACAGACCCTCAGAATCAATCTCCTGGCGCTGGGTTCGGATGGATAGCGCCTGAGATAGGCCACTCGCCATTCGTTTATGTAGCTGAAAAGGTGAAACCGGCAGTGGTCAATATTTCGGCGGAATCGATGACCGAGGATAGATTCCATTCATTCATGGACGATGATTTTTTCAGGCGGTTCTTTGGATTGCCCGATGACGGCAGAAATCGTCAGCCGCGTATGAGGCGCTCTGAATCCCTGGGGTCGGGTTTCATAATTTCCTCGGACGGATACATTTTGACTAATAACCACGTGGTCAAATACGCAGAGAAGGTGACGGTGACTTTATCCGATCAGCATCGTTACAGAGCCGAGATCGTCGGTACTGATTCGGAGACCGATCTGGCATTGCTGAAAATAGATCCGGACTATGATCTTCCCACGATAACAGTCGGTGATTCCGATTCCATTCTGGTCGGCGATTGGGTGATGGCTATAGGCAATCCGTTCCCGCATCTGGGGTTGGATCGAACGGTTACCGTAGGCGTGGTATCGGCCAAAGGTAGGAAAGGGCTGATGTTCGGTGGCGATATGCCGTCATATCAGAATTATATCCAGACCGATGCTTCCATTAATCCGGGGAACTCGGGCGGTCCATTGGTTAATCTCAAAGGACAGGCTATCGGAGTGAACTCCGCTATTGCTTCCCCATCCGGCGGCAATGTCGGAATCGGTTTTGCGATCCCGATCAATCTGGCCAAGCAGGTGGCCGATCAGCTCAAGGAATCAGGGATAGTATCCCGGGGTTATCTGGGGATCTATCCGCAGGATATCACGTACGAATTGAAGGAGGCCAACGGCCTGCCGTCGACGGACGGTATCCTCGTTGCACAGGTTGATAAAGGCACTCCAGCGGATAAGGCATCGCTAAAGGTCGGCGATGTCATAATCAAATTCAACGGCATTAAGGTCACCGACGCCCAGCAGTTCCGTTTTCTCGTGGCTGATGCCGGGCCGGGCAGTGAGACGCGGATGGAGATCTGGCGCAACGGTGATTATAAGAATATCCAGGTTACGCTCGGTGATAGAATGGAATACGTTGATGCCGGGCCTCCATCGACCGAGAGCGGCGGAGAGGATGAGGGGTGGCTCGGCCTCGAGGTTGAGACCCCGACGTCGGCCAACACCGAGCGATTCGGAATAGATGTTATATCCGGCGCTCTTATTACATCGGTTGTGCCGGGAAGCTCGGCTGACGATGCCGGATTGAGGGCCGGGGATATAATCCTCAAAATAGGCGGTATAGATATCGAAGATGCCGGCGATTTTTACGATGTGGCAAATGATTTGAGGGATAGCTCCAGGCCGATATCTTTTTATATTGGCAGAGGGGTTTCCAGGATCTTTGTGGCGGTGACCCCGGAAGGCTAGCGGCGAAAATGGAACTCCCGATCAAATCATTTTAGTTGTATGGTTGTTGCAGAACCAAAGCGATGTTAGGGCGTTGCCCGAAAGGAGTTTAGTTGATTGTCTAAAGTGGTAAGGAAATACCGTAATGAGGATAAATCATTAGATTTGTATCTGCGAGAAATTGGCGAAACACCGCTAATAAACGCCGGTGAGGAAGTGGAGTTGGCCAAACGGATCAAGCAGGGCGATCAAAGGGCCCTGGAAAAATTAACCAAGGCCAATCTGCGTTTCGTCGTTTCGGTAGCCAAGCAGTACCAGAATCAAGGATTGTCTTTAGCGGATTTGATCAACGAAGGCAATATCGGCCTGATCAAAGCCGCTAAGAGATTTGATGAGACCAGAGGTTTTAAGTTCATATCGTATGCCGTCTGGTGGATACGGCAGGCGGTTTTGCAGTCCCTGGCGGAGCAATCGCGAATCGTCCGGCTGCCTTTGAACAGGGTTGGGACCTTGCATAAGATCGGCAAGGTTTCCTCGTCGCTGCAGCAGGAGTTTGGCCGAGAACCTTCGGCCACCGAGATTGCGAAGGAGCTTTCGTTGACCGAGGGGGAGGTTTCGGATACTCTTAAGATCTCCAACTCACATCTATCGCTTGATGCGCCGTTTTCGGTTTCGGAGGATAACAGCCTGATTGATATTCTGGAGGACGAGGAGCAGCCGTCGCCTGACGAATCTCTCTTGAGCGATTCATTGCGTGTGGAAATCGAAAAAGCGCTGGATACTCTTTCTCCCCGCGAAGCCTTGGTTATAAACCTTTATTTCGGTCTCAATCACGAAAAGCCACTGACCCTTGAGGAGATCGGGGCCCGTTTCTCGCTTACCCGGGAAAGGGTCCGCCAGATAAAAGAGAAAGCAATTCGCCGGCTCAGGCATGCCTCAAGATCGAAGGCTCTGAGAGCATATCTGAACTAAAGAAACGGATCTTTCGAAAATGGGCGGGTTTTGCCCGCCCTTTTTTATTGGGATTCAAGTTTATCTTATTAACCATAATCAGTTAAGAGACTGGCAAGAAT